>CAZVHO010000011.1:9232-47768 GCA_964627515.1 uncultured Thermodesulfobacteriota bacterium
TTCTGCCCTTTCATTTGTAAAACCGTTTCCCAAACCTCATCAACGGTTATGGCTTCCATGCAGGTAGGCGTTTCAGGGCAAACTTTTTTCAAACAAGGGCTGCAAGGGAAATCTTTTTTGACCACCCGGCTGATCCCTCCCCAGGGACCGGTTCGCTTAAGATTGGTTGACCCGAAAAGGGCCACCAGGGGGATTTGCAAGGCCGAGGCCGCATGCATCAATCCAGAATCATTGCAGATCATCAACCGGCTTCTTTGAATCAGGGCCAGGGCCTCTTCCAACGTAGTCCTTCCGATCAGGTTATGGTAATGGTTACTCTCCTGGGAGGTTCCGGACAGGGTATCGGTATTCGTCCCCAATAGAATAACCTGGGCCTGCCATTCTTTTTTCAACCGTTCCGCCAATAATTCAAAGCGTTCAAAGGGCCAGCACTTGGCCGAGCCATAAATGGCCCCAGGGGCCAAGGCTATCAAAAAATTGGAAGGGCTTATCCCCAGGGATTGTAACCGCGATTCGGCTCTCTGTCTACCGGATAGAGGAACAGTCAGGCCCAAGGGGTTTTTTCCCTCAGAAGGGAATTCAAAAATGCCAAGGGGCTCCAGGAGATGAAAAAAAAAGGGGACCTGATGCTCTTTTAGTCTGGCCTCAGTAACCCCAAGCGGGTGGGACAATAAAAACCGTCTTCCTTCGGTAGCATAACCAATACGGATGGGAGTCCGGCTCAAAAAGGAGATCAGTGCCGATTCAAGAGAATGGGGAAAGTGGACGACGCAGTCAAAGCCTTGGGCTTTTATTGCCTTAGCCAATCTCCATTTACCCCCCAACCCTTGGTGGATCCCCGGCTTCTGGTAAATCAACACGGCCTCGACATCCGGACTGGCCTGGAATACAGGCGCCACCCAAGGTTTGGCCAGGACCGTAATCTTTGAATTGGGGAAGTTTCTTTTTATACTATGAACAACCGGGGTAGTCAACAGGGCATCGCCCACCCAATTGGGGGCCCTCAGCAAAATCTTATCTAAGGGGAGGGCGTCCTCTTTCTTCATGCCTCTTGCCTTCCCCTTCCCACCTCACGCCTCATGCCTCAAGCCTCATGCCTATCTTTTGATCCAGCCATTCCCAAAATGCCGGTCCCTGGATCTCGACTTCAATCCCCAAAACCAGGACCTGTAAATCGGCTGCTTCCCATTGCCCCAACTTTAAGGCATCCTTCTCGGTCGTTACCAACAGATCAATCTCTAAGGACCGGCTTTGCTTTTCCAGTGCCCTTTTGTCTTTCTCCCGGTAAAAATGATGATCCGGAAATTGAACCAGCCTAACCGGATCGGCCCCCAGTTGTTGCAGGCTGAAATGCAAGGATTCGGGATCGGCCAGTCCGCAAAAAGCCAGAAGCCGCTTCCCCCCCAGCCAGGATGGATGGAAGACCTTCTGGTCAGGATACCTCCAGAGAACCATGGGTTTGTGTTCGGAAAAAAAAACCGGGGTGGCGGGAGTCTGGAAACGAATTTGCTCAACCAAATCCTTTCTCCTGGAAGGGTCCAACCTTTCACTATGGGTGATCAGAATACCATCGGCCCTTCGGATTTCTTTTTTCGGTTCTCGAAGAAGACCTAAGGGAAGTAACCCTTCGGATCCAAAGGGCTGATGGGCCGGCCAGAGCAAGATATCGATCTCCCGCCTTAATCTTAGATGTTGAAAGCCGTCGTCCAGAACAACCCACTCGGTTTGCCACTTCCGGGCACAGAGCATTCCTGCGCGGTAGCGATCCTTTCCGATCACCACAGGGACTCCCGGTAGTTTTTGGGCCAGTAAGTATGGCTCTTCCCCTCCTTCTGCAACGGTACCCAGCAGAGACCTTCCATCGGAAATAATCGCCCCGGTATTGGACTTTGTTCCGCGGTAGCCGCGGCTTAAGATGGCCACTTTAATGCCTTTTCTTTGTAAATAAAGGGCCAGCAAGGCCGCATGGGGGGTCTTTCCGGTACCGCCGGCCGTCAGATTACCCAGGCTGATCACCTTCATGGGCAGGCGGCGAATCGGCAGGAGATGGAAGCGAAAAAGGGCCAAACGAAACCGCACCCCTGATCCATATAAAACTGACCCAAACCAGATCAGGGGAAACAGCAGTTGCTTTATCCGGGAATGTCTCTCCATGTTTAATAGATTCTTACAAAGTATCATCGGCCGAGCCGGAAATTACCTTCGGCCTTTCTTCCCTAATTCTTTTATCCGGTCTATTAAAGTGTTGAGAGCCGTCATCCAGCGCATTTCTTTTTCTTTCCAGGTAATCCAGAACATATACCCGCCCAGGCCTCCGACAATGAGATTGGGAAGCCATAACCCGATCATAGGGGGCAAGCTCCCCTTTTCCCCCAGACTAAAGGCCAGGGACAGGATCAGGTAATAAATAAAAAAGACGGTCCCCCCAAAGACCACAGCCCAAGCCCTTCCGGATAAGCGGGATTGGAGTCCCAGGGGGAAGGCGATCATACCAAAAACGAGGCAGGAAAAAGGGAGACTGAATTTTTTGTAGTATTCTATTTGATAAATATAATATTTTTTCTCCCCCGGAGAAGTCTTTCGGATCTTTTCTTTTAGCTCATGGAGATACATTTCGGTCTCCGATCTTTCCCTTTTTTCCTGGGCCGATATCATCTGTTCCAGAGGCAAGATCAGATCGTAGGTCTTAAAATTGATATTTTGGGCGCTTTTGGAACTCAGTGTTACATTGTAAATGATTCCGTCTTCCAGATGCAGGTTAAGGGACCGTTCCTTGGGATTGGGGATCAGCCAACCTTTTTTAGAGACGATGGTTTGGGGGACATCCTTTTGACGGTGGTCGAAAATAAAAATATCTTCCATTTGTCCTTCGGAACTGACCTTTTGAATATAAAAAACCAGATCCTTAAACTCGTCATTGAAGACCCGTTCTTTTAAGGTTATTTTGGCCTGGACCACGGCCAGATTAAAGATCAAATTTTTTAGAGAGTGCTCGCCCCAGGGTTGGGCCACCATAGCCATAAAACTCGTCAGGAAATAGGCGATCAGGCTCAAGGTAAAGACCGGTGGGAGGAGTTGGAAAAAACCAACTCCGGAAGCCTTCAGGGCGGTGACCTCGTTGTCGCTGGATAATCTTAAAAAACCCAGCAGAATGGAAATAAAAAAGGCCATGGGGATGATATAAACAAAAAGAAAGGGAAGGGTATACCCCAACAATCGGGCAATGTCCCAAAGTCTCACCCCTTTCTGAACGATCATTTCAATCAACTGCATCAAATTCCCGATCAGGAAGATCAGCGTAAAAACCAGGACGGTAATCCCGAAGGGGGTCAAGATTTCTCTTAAAATATATTTGGAAATGATTTTCATGGGCTTAATTGGAACAATAATAGAGCCTGAACTTCTTTGCTACCTGTCCTTGCCGAACTATCGGGATCTCCGAAACGAATTCCACCCGACTGAAAAGGGATCGGGCCTTGGCTTGATCCTGTTCACAATTCTCAGGGGTACAGACCAGCATGGCCCCTTTGCGTTTTAATTCGTCGAGGGCGACCCAGATGTTTCGCTTTGATTTACCAAAGCTATAGGGGACCGGATGCTGCGGGGTATAAAAAGAAACCGCCCCGCCCAGTTGGTAATCATCGGTTACGACAAAAACCCTGCGTTGGCCGGGAAAATAGCGCTCATAGCTCTGCCCTACGGCCGGACCTAATTGACGCCAGCCCCGCATCTCCAAGGACCGATCATTTTTGTTTTCAACAGGAAGAAAGGGATAAAGGGTATGGGTAACGATCAGACTGATCGGTAACCAGGAAGTGGCAAAAATAAGACCCCCGATCCAAATGGCCTTTCTGGCCGATTCTTTAGAAAGTCGATCCGAAAAATATTTTCCTGCCAGGATAGCCCCAAAAGGCCAGCCGATATCGGTCCAGGTGGGATCCGAATATTTCCCCCTAAAGGCGGCCAGTCCAAAAAACAGCACCGGGACAACCGTCAGGAGGACCAGGTAGGCAAACCGATCCTCTTCTTTGAATTTTTTTATGCCGGCCCAAAGGCCTTTTAGAAAAAAGAAAAAAAGGACCGGGCCCAGGATCAGGGGCTGTCCGAACCAGAATCCGAGCACTTGATTCCAATTCTTTCCCCCGGTCAACCCTTTTTCCAACTGGCCCTGGATAGAAATCCACTCATGGGTCATATTCCAATAGATAAAAGGGGAGAAAACGATCAGCCCCAGCAAAAGGGCCGCATATAAATGGGGGTCCCGCAGCACCTTCCGTCTCTCCCTGGAAAACAGCAAAAAGAGCAGACCGGAAAAGGGAAAAAGGATGGCCGTCACCTTGGACTGCAAAGCCAAGCCTAAAGCCAGACCGGCGAAGTAATAGGCTTTTTTGTTTTCTTGTTTATAGCCGTTCCAGAACCCAAGGGCAGCCCAGAGAAAAAACAGGATGAGAACGGTATCGATGATGAAGATCATACTGCCCACGGTAAACATGGGGGTGGCCTCCAGGCACAGGACGCTAAAGAAGGCCGTTCTGGTCTCAAAGGTCTTCCGGGCTAATAGAAAAATACCCAGGAAAGAAAGCAGGGTAATGGACTGGGAACCGATCTCCATGGCCCATTGATTATTGCCCAGAAAAAAAGTATAGAAGCCAATGGCCCAGGCGATCATCGGGGGGTGTTCATAATATCCCCAGGAGAGATATTGGGACCAAACCCAGTGATCGGCTTCATCGGGATGAAGATCCAATGCCATGCCCAGAGAAAACCAAATCAGGAAATGGAAAACCAATAGACCATAAAAGGCCCGGAGGTAAAATCGATCGGCCTCAGGATTCATGGATGGCTCCTAATGCGAATGGCCTGGCCCGATCTTTAAGCGAGTCGAGATTCGATGAGATAGCGCCCATCGGAAAGGTCTGAAGGAGTCTTTCAAATTTTCGGAGGGTATTTCCCAGATGCAACGATACCCAGCGGGCCTTTAACCTCCGGGTTTGATTTGGAGACCGTTTCCAGAGGTCCCAGGGATGAAAGTAAAAGAGATTGATTTTGTTCCCATGGGTTCGCCGGTCCCCTATTTTTTGGATTACCCGAAAAGGCCAGAGATTAAAATAAACGCCCCCCGAATAGGCCAGCCGGAAAGGCCCCAGTCTTGTTATGGAAACCGGAATTTCCAGAAGACCCAGTTGCCGTCCCCGGACAATAGGATAAAAGGGGTCGGACGGGGCGGTCGGAAGCCCGTAGAGAAAATTTTTTATGGGAAAAATAGAGGAATCGTATTGAAATCCGAAAGATTCCAGGATTTCCAGGACCCATATATTATCCAAATTAATTGACCAGGATGGGGCCCGAAAACCCAGAGGATGGTTTCCTGTGACCTGTCGAAAGGCCCTTATGGATCTTTCCAGTTCATTTTTGAACTGATCAGGGGTTTTTTGCGTCAACAAATCATGCTCCTGGCCGTGTAAGGCCAGTTCCTGCCCCTGTGCCACAATCCATTCGCCGATGGCCGGTTTTTTTTCCAGAAGACGTCCCAGGACAAAAAAAGTCCCTTGAATGCCTCTCTCTTTACAATACCCGGTTAGTTTTTTGGTTTGATCAAACAAGACTTGATGATCTTCTTGCTGATCAAAGACCATAAAGTCGACTACCGGATAATTGATATGGTACCAGTCTTCGATATCAAAGGTTAGAAGATTTAAGGCTCCCGGAGTTGACTCCTTTGAAGCTTCCAATGAGGGATGATTTTTCATTGTTAAAAACGATGGAGCAGGTGCCGTCTACGCATTTTCACGGACCCTCTCCTTGCCGGAAAGTTCTTCGACTTTGTCCCGCAACAAGGCGATCTCCTGAGCCAGGAGCCTTTTTTTAGATTTATAGTCGGAAAGTTGAATGGAGACATGGATCAAAATAAAAAGGGTCACTATATTAAAAAACAAAAAGAGGGCCGAAGGCCCATAGTCGATTCCCAGCCAATGGGCCACCTTATCCATAACCGGATGAAAAAAGGAGAGGGCCAGAAAAACCCCGGCAATGCAGATCCATAAAAAGGAATATTCTTCGATCAGCAGCCTTCGACGGACCAGAGAAAAAATCCAGATCAACAAAAATACCGATAGAAAGAAGGTGCTGACTTTCAATAACAAAAAATTCATTAGGTCACCTCCGCGAATGCTGGTTAAATGAAAGGATCGAGGTTAAAACCCTGACCATATAATAAATACTCCGCAGGGGGGTAATGGAAGAGGACCCTCCGGTCCGGCTACGCATCCGGACCGGGACTTCCATGATAGAACACCCCCGGCTTTTAAGATACCCGATCGATTCCGGTTCCGGATATTCCCCCAGATAAGTTTCAGAAAGAAGTTTTATAGCCCGCTGGGAATAGGCTCTGAACCCTGACGTATTGTCTATTATCTTCTGACCGACGACCAGGGCATTGACCCATTGGAACATTCGATTACCGGCCCGCCTCAACCAGGAGCCCCTATAGCCGGTATGCTCAATAAACCTGGAGCCGATTACCAGGTCCGCCTTTTCTTCTGAAAGGAACCGAAGCAACCCGGGCCCTTCCTCGGCCGGATGCTGATGATCGCCGTCGATCTGGAGGGCTTCTGAATAATTGCGCTCGCAGGCATATTTGAAACCCGTTTGAACCGCGGCCCCGATCCCCATGTTAAAGGGATGGTCGATTACCTTGACCCCCACGCCTCGGGCCAGAAAGGCGGTTTGGTCGGTGGAGCCGTCGTTAACCACCAGGATATCGGCTTGGGGGATATGGGCGCGAATATCCTCAATAACCCGCAGGATATTGGCCTCTTCCTGATAGGCCGGGACGATGATGAGCGTTTTCTTCATAAGCTTTCCGGATCAGGCCAGGACCAATTGCCTGATCAATCTCCCTCCCAACCATTGGGTCACCGGAAGGGGCAACCGGGGCCAGATCTTCCGGGCCAGATAAAAGGCCAGGGACTTCTGGGCCTGGCCGATCGAAGGGGCAGGCCTTTCTCCATTACATAAAGGATACTGATAAATCAGGTTCTTGGGCTTGGCCTTCCACTGGCTCTTAAAAGTAAATGTCCCGGAATCGACCTGGCTCCGGCAGAAGTCGAATTTCCGGTATCCTTCCTCCCAGGCCTGACGGATAGCCGTATAATACAATAATTGATTGGGATAAGAGGCCTGATGTTCCACCAGGCTGGCCACGTACGGGGCACTGCAGGTGTCCATAAATTTGAACAGGAGCATTCCCCCTAAAGGTTTGCCCTGGTCATAAACCAATGTCAGTTGGGCCTGACGGGTAAATACCTCGAAAATCATCTCAAAATACTTTTTGGGATAAACCGGAAAGAGAAGCTCCCGCATCCTTTTGGAAAAAACTCCATAGAAATCCGACAATAAGGCTTCTCCCCGGCCGGTCCTGATGGTCAGCCCGGCCTTTCGGGCCTTCTTCACCTGTCTCAATCGAGGGGCGATCTCTTTTTCATAGCGGGCCCAATCCTCCGGCAGATCAAGGACCATCTGGATATGTTCATCATTGGCAGAAAAAATAAGGGGGATCCGGTCAGCAGCCAATTCCCGCAATTCGACAAATCCGGCCTTTATTTCCCGGGCCTTTTCAATGGACCGGCTTATCATGATTTCCCGGATCTCTTGATCAAGAGCACAAATTCCGGCCCGGGTCATGTAAGGTAAGGAAATAAGATAGGAACCTCGCCCGATCCAGGGGCTTTTCATATAAACCAAAGGACAAAGGCCCCTGACTTGCCCCGCTTCTTCCACCATAAGATAATAGGTTTTCAGCCTCAAGGCCTTTTCATAGACTTTCCGCCAGCCATATAGCAAAGAAAAAGAGAGCTCCGGAAACCGGCTCAGGGCCTGGTCCCAAAGGTCTTCTCCTTCATCAATGTTCAGCCAGCGGATTTCCATTGGTTATCGATTTCATCCCTTCGTTTATGTGATTTCCCCATTTTCCCGGAACTGTATTTCGTACAGCCTCTTATATTCTCCGCCCAATTCCAAAAGCCGGTCGTGGTTGCCCTCCTCCACGATTCTCCCCTGGGATAAAACAAGGATCCGATCGACGTTGCGGATGGTCGAAAAGCGATGGGCAATGATAAAAGTAGTCCGGCCCTTCATTAAATTTTCCAAAGCCCGCTGGACCTCGGCCTCGGAATCCGAATCCAGTGAAGAAGTGGCCTCATCCAGAATCAATATGGGGGCATCCTTGAGCAAGGCCCGGGCAATGGAAATCCGCTGCCGTTCGCCTCCGGAAAGGCGCACGCCTTGTTCACCGATCAAGGTGTCCATTTTCTCCGGCAGGCGCTGGATGAAATCATAGGCATAGGCGGCCTGGGCCGCACGGACAATATCGGCTTCCGTCTTATCAAAAGATCCATAAGCGATATTATTTCGGACCGTATCATTAAACAAAATGGTCTGCTGGGTAACCATACCGATCTGCCGGCGCAAAGAAGCCTGGGTGATCTCTTTGATGGGTTGTCCATCAATCAAAATTTCCCCCTCGCTGGCTTCATAAAACCTGGGGATCAGGTTGACCAGCGTGGTTTTACCGCCTCCACTGGTGCCGACAATGGCCACGATCTCTCCGGCCTTAACCTCCAGGTCAATGTCCCGGAGGACCCAATCGTTTCCATAGCCAAAGGATACCTTTCTGAGGACAATCCCCTGCCGGATTCCGTTGATGGCTTGGGCCCCCGGTTGATCCTGGATTTCCGCCGGCAAATCCATGACTTCAAAAACCCGGATCGCCGCCGCCATCCCTTGTTGGATCGTGTTGTTGACCCCGCTTAAATGCTTAATCGGTTCATAGAGCATCAACAGGGCTGTCAAAAAAGAAAAGAACGTTCCCGGCGTGGAATAGCCTTTAATGACATTATGTCCCCCATACCAGATAATGGAAGCAATACCGATTCCTCCCAGAAATTCCATGATGGGAGAAGACATGGATTTGATCGAGACATCCTTCATGGTCAATTGAAAAAATTTCCGGACCCGCTGCCTGAAGCGCTCAATCTCAAAGTCCTCGGTGCTGAAGGCCTTGACGATCCGGTTTCCGGACAGGGTTTCATGAAGATGAACGGATATCTCGGCCATCGTCTTTTGACTTTGGGTACTGATCTTTCGGAGTTTCCTGCCGAATTTTACAATGGGCAACACCGCGATCGGGAGGACCAGCATGGCCAGGATGGCCAACTGCCAATCACGATAAAAGATAACGCCTACCAGGCCCAGGATGGTAAATGAATCCTTGAGAATCCCGGTCACCGAATTGGAAACCGCCCCTTGAATCAGATTGACGTCGTTGATAATCCGGGACATGAGCAGGCCGGTTGCGGTTCGATCGAAATAAGAAAGGGAAAGTTTTTGCAAATGCGCATAGAGGGCCTCTCTTAAATTGGCAACGATCTTCTCCCCTACAAAACTCATTAAATAGGATTGCCCGTAAGCGAAAAACCCTTTAACGATGTATAAGAGGATAATAAAGGGCGGCAGCAAAGAAAGGGTGGATATTTTTTTCTGGAAAAAAATATCATCCAGGACCGGCTTGACCATAAAGGCCATCAAGGAGGTAATCCCGGCTACCACCAGCATACAAACCATGGCAGCCGACAATCGGGACCAGTAGGGTTTAATGAGTTGGATAAGTCTTTGGGTGATCATCATTTTTAATTAATCATTTCCAGGGCCATTTGCGCCACTCTGCGGGAAGCGCCGGAGGCCCCCAATTTATTTCGAACAACTAAAAGTTCTTCCCGGGTATTCTGATAATATTCGGCATTCTCCAGGTATTGTATGGAACCCTCAATAATAGCTTCCGGAACTGCCTCTCCTTGAATATATTCCGGAATGATTTTTTTTCCAGCCACCCAATTCACCAGTCCGACAAAAGGGACATCGATCAAATGTCGGGCAATCCAATAATTGACCGGTGTGACCTTATAGACAATAAGGATCGGGATGCCTAAGATAGCGGCTTCCAGGGTGACCGTACCCGAGGCCACAATGGCCTGCCGGCAACGGGCCAGGGTCTTCAGGGAATCCCCGGTTGCCAGCTCGATTAAAACTCCCCGATCTTGATAAGGCCGGATTTTTTCCTGGATGGTTCTGGAATCCAGGGTATTGGCTACAGGGAGGACAAATTGGACCTTTGCACCAAAGCGCCGGGTTAATTGGAAAGCGGTTTCCAACAGGACCGGAAGGATGGTCTTTATTTCCGTCGGCCGGCTTCCGGGCAAAAGGCCGATGAGTGTCCGTTCCTGAGGGTGAACCGGAAACTGGGCGACCCCTTCAGGAAAACTGCTTTCCATCCGGTCCAGGAGCGGGTGCCCGACAAATTCAACAGGGACACCAAAGGATTTATAAAATTCCACCTCAAAAGGAAGTATAACCGCCATCCGGTCCACATCGCGAGCAATGTTTCTTACCCGCCCGGAACGCCAGGCCCAGACCTGGGGGCTGATATAATACAAGACCGGTATTTTTTCCTTATGGGCGGCCGTGGCCAGGCGAAGATTCATATCCGGATAATCGATCAGGATGATTAAATCCGGTTTCCGGTCCCGTAAAGCCTCCTTAACTGTTTGATAGGCCTTCCATAAATGAAAAATTTTAAACACTACCTCAGTAAAACCTACCACATTCAAAGGGGGGGGGTAGACCATTTCGACACCCAATTCCCTTAGAAGCGGTCCCCCAAGTCCGAACAGAGCAATCGGCTCACCCGATTGTCTAAGGACTTTAACCAAAGAAGCCCCATGGAGGTCTCCAGAGGCTTCTCCGGCGATAATGCAAATTTTTTTGATCGCTGGCTCCTTAAACTGAATGATGCAAAATTAAAAAGATGAAGAGGACCATTAAAACTGGAAACCGGTAGTGATTAATCAAAGGACGAAACGCATTCCAATTCTTTTAAGAAATCAAAGGTCCCTGGAGATTGATTGATTATTTTAAAGTTCTTTTGAATTTCCTGATTGATCCAGAGGGCCATGGCCAAGGCCTTCTTGCCTTCCTCCCCACAGACCACCGGGGTGGAGCGGGTTCTGACGGCCTCAATAAAAGACCGAAGCTCCATCTCCAGGGCGTCACCGGAATCGGAGGTCCCATTTTCAGAGATAAACTGAGGCCGGATAGAAGAACTTCCCTTATCCTGTTCCAGCCGGACTACTGAATAGGATTTTTTCCCGAAATCCAAAGAAAGGTAGGCTGCCGGCTGGAAGATTCTCATCTTTCGCATTTCCTGGAGGGAGATCCGGCTGGCGGTAATATTGGCCACACAGCCGTTTTCAAACTGGATGCGCACATTGGCGATATCCACCCGAGGGGAAACCACCGGAACACCCACGGCTTGAATCTGTTGGGCCGGGGATTGGACCAGATGCAATATCAGATCCAGGTCATGGATCATCAAATCCAGGATCACATCCACATCAATGCCCCTGGCCTTGAAAGGGCTCAACCGATGGCTTTCAATAAACAAGGGGTTCTTAATATGGGGTTCGGTCTTCAAAAAGGCCGGGTTGAATCGTTCCAAATGCCCGATCTGCAACAGGCAACCTTTGGTCCCGGCCAGGGAAATCAACTCTTCCGCTTCCGACAAGGATTGACTGATCGGTTTCTCGATCAGACAATCGATTTTTTGATTAAGAAAATCCTTGGCCACCGGTGTGTGGATGGTAGTCGGCACTACTATACTGACCGCCTCAACTTGGGGAATCAATTGGCGATAATCTTCAAAGCAGGGGATACCGAATTTGCGGGAGAGCGCTTCCCGCCGGTCTTGATGAATATCGGCAATGCCGACCAACTCCACATCCGGCATCCCGGCGTACTTTTCCACATGGTATTTCCCTAAATGTCCAACACCGACTACACCGACTTTTATTTTTTTCATTTCCCTTATGACATCTACAATATAATTATAAAAAATGATTTCAAGCGTCGTGCTTCGTTGCCCCGGATCTTCGATTCCGATATAATCTACTTCGAGACAATCGTTATCTTATACTTATCCGCCAATCGAATGGTTGCCTCCCGGTCAAAGATCAAGGTCTTATGGGCCTCGATGGCTAATACATCGGCCTTGACCTCGTGCATGGTCTGAATAGTCTGCTCTCCAACCGCCGGCAAATCAAACCGTAGGTCCTGAAAAGGTTTGCTGACCTTTATGACCACGGCCTTTTCCTGGGCCAATTGTCCCCCCCGGCGAATGGTCTCATCGGTTCCTTCAATGGCTTCTACTGCCACGACCGCCCCATTCCGAACCACCAGACACTGTCCGATGTCCAACTTTCCCAACTCCTTGGCTTGGGTCCACCCGAACTCAATGTCCCTTTTTTCCGCCGCGGTAGGACTCCGTCTGGTTAAAACCCCCTGGGGAGCTAAAAGAGAGGGCAGAAAGACCGTGGAGGGAAAAACCTGAAGCCCTTCCTTTTCCAATTCGGTGGCTACTGTTCTCAAAATAAAGTCGTCCTTCCGATGTCCCATTTTGGCTAAGACCAGAAGCCCTTTCAAATCAGGGCGGACCTTGGAAAACATCTTTTTTTTATCAATCCCCCCGGCCATGATGACTTCCCTGACCCCTTCATTTTTAAGAATCCGGATGAGCTTTCCAAATTCTCCCAGACGGATCCAAAAAATTTTTTCCACCAGGGATTCCAACTCCGGCCTGGTTTCTCCCTGATGGGCTACCGCAACCACCTTCTTTCCCTCTTCTTGGGCAGCCTGGGCAATTAAAATAGGGAAGTTGCCGCCGCCGGCAATCAAACCTATAGGGCCTGGCTGGGTCATTTGCGGGTTATGCCTCGTTGGGAGCTTCGAATAAATTCCAAAAATCGCTTGATTTCCGGAAAGGGGGGGACCTCTTTCTCAACTCGAAGAATGGCTTCCTGAATAGTCAGGTGGGACCGGATCACAATTTGATAGGTCTTTTTTAAGGCCATGATGACTTCATTGGAGAACTCATGACGGGTCAAACCGATAATGTTTAAGCCGAACAGTTTAGCCCTTTCCCCGGCGGCGATGACATAAGGGGGGATGTCCTGTACGATCCCTGTTTTCCCACCGATATAGGCATGGGCCCCTACCCGGACGAATTGATGGACCGCCGCCAACCCTCCTATAAAGCAATAATCTTCCAAAACCACATGGCCGCCCAAAGTAGCCACATTGGCCATGACAATCCCGTTGCCCAGGTGGCAATCATGGGCCACATGGACATAACCCATTAAGAGGTTCTGGTCGCCGATGGAAGTAATTCCGCCGCCGCCGGGGGTTCCCCGATTAATGGTGACATACTCGCGAATAACATTTTCATCCCCGATCACTACCTCGGTCTTCTCTCCTTTAAATTTTTTATCTTGGGGGGGAGTTCCGATGGCCGCAAATGGAGAGATGGTGCAGTTTTTTCCAATTCGGGTATTACGGTCTATATAAACATGCGGTCCGATTTGCGTGCCGGCATCAATAAAAACATCCCCTTCGATGACCGTATAGGCTCCGACGGAAACCTCCGGTCCTAATTCAGCCTGGGGATCGATGATGGCC
Source organism: uncultured Thermodesulfobacteriota bacterium (assembly GCA_964627515.1). Taxonomy (GTDB): domain Bacteria; phylum Desulfobacterota; class RBG-13-43-22; order RBG-13-43-22; family RBG-13-43-22; genus RBG-13-43-22. The sequence goes on from CAZVHO010000011.1 coordinate 22,796, forward strand.
GTTGGATGGATTAATACTTGGGACATTATGCCTCCTCGCCGGTCGGGGTCTCTTTATCGTCGGCAATGGCCGCAGTGAGTTCCGCTTCGGCTACCAAATTTTCCCGGACAAAGGCCTTTCCCTGCATCCTCCAGACCCTTTGTCCCCGGCGTAAGGCCGTTAATTCCAGGATCAGTTGATCCCCCGGCACCACCGGTTTCCTGAATTTTACCTTATCCATGGCCAGAAAATAGATCAGTTTTCCCATTAGATGAGGGGTGGATTTGTAGGCCAGTATTCCTCCGGCCTGGGCCATGGCTTCAACGATCAACACCCCGGGCATGATCGGTTTTCCTGGAAAATGTCCTTGAAAAAAGGGCTCATTGACCGTCACATTTTTCAAACCGATCACCTTTTCATTTACAGTAAAATCCAGAATCCGGTCTAACAGTAAAAAAGGATAGCGATGGGGCAAAATCTGTTGGACTTCCTCATTACTAATCTCCATGTTCTTCCTTCCTCCCCTTTTCGGTCTCGGCCTCTAAGAGACGAATGCGATCTTCCAAAGACCGTATTTGTTTGGCCATCTCAGGTAATCGTTGAATAAGGGTCCGGGTCCGCAAATAGGTCTGATGCGGCATGGTCGGGTTGCCCGAAACGATCTCGCCGGCCGGAATGGATTTAGCCACCCCGGATTTCCCTCCCACCTTAACCCCATCCCCAATGGTGATATGCCCGGCCACACCAACCTGGCCGGCCAGAATAACCCCTTTCCCCAGGGTGGCGCTCCCGGATATCCCTACCTGGGCGATTAAAAGGGAGTGCTCACCGACCACCACATTGTGAGCCACTTGGACCAGATTATCGGTTTTGACCCCGGCCTTGATCCAGGTCTTGCCCAAAGCCGCCCGGTCGATGGTATTATTGGCCCCGATTTCGCAGTCATCATCAATCTGAACGAACCCCACGTGAGGAATCTTGACGTGGGTCATCCCGTCCTGGGCAAAGCCAAAGCCATCACTTCCAATTACCGTCCCGCTGTGAATGATAACCCTTTGCCCGATGATCGTTTCCGAGAGGATGGAAACGTTGGGATAAATCAAAGATCCCTTTCCAATCCTGACAAAATCGCCCACAAAAATACCTGGAAACAGAATAACATCATCTTCAATTTCCACGTGATTTCCCAGATAGACCAAAGGATAAATGGAGACGTTGTTCCCAATTCGGCAATCCTCCCCAATAGAGGCCAAGGGGCTGATACCCAGGGGATGCTTGACTTGAGGGGCAAAAAATTGAGCGATCCGGGCATAGGCCAGATATGGATTTTGGATAATGATTAAAGGCTTGTCCGTTGCAGGGATCTGAGATCCAACAATTACAGCTGATGCCTGAGTTATCTCCAGGTCTTTATGGTATTTGGGATTGGCTAAGAAAGTAATCTGCCCCCTTCGGGCTTCCCGAATCCCGGTGATGCCGGTGATCAACTCTTCACAAGTTCCCCGGGTTTCCCCTCCAACCAAGTGAGCCAATTCCTCCAAAGAAACCCCTGAAGGGGGCAGAGCTGAGGTCATCATGTTTATTTCTTCTTTTCTCTTTTTGTTTCGTTAAAAATCTTGATCACCTTGTCGGTCAGTTCTATCGGCTTGGTGTAATAAACCACGCCGCTCTTGGCTTCCAGAATCAGGGTATACCCTTCCTCCTTGGCCAGTTTACTCGTCACCTCAAACAATTCGTTTAAAAGAGGCTGCATGGCATTGTATTCGTCTTTATGCATCTCATCCTCTTTCTCCCGGACCAAATCCCTGAAATCCTCCTCTTTCCGGATCAGTTCCTTTTCTTTCTCTCTTTTAGCGTCCTGGCTGAGGACATTGCTTTTCTTGTTAAATTCTTCGCGCAGTTTTTTCAGATCTTCCCGTTTGACCGTCAACTCTTTTTTGATTCGATCCGATTTCTCTTGCAGACCCTTGGAGGCCTTTTTGCCGGCTTCGGACTGTTGGAGACATCTTTGCAGGTCCAGGATCCCCACCTTGAGAGGGGGATCGCTGGCCCAGGACGGCATAGTCAAAAAGATAAAAAAAATTCCGATCATAAAGGATAAGGGTTTAAATAAATAGCGGATCATTCAATTCCTCCTCAAAGTTAATCATATATGAGGGACCTTTAACAAGTCCTTCCCATTTTATTTTTAAAAAAAGGTGCCTATGCTGAAATCCCAGTTATTGGTATCTTCCCCGGGCCTTTGATCGATATTCCAGCCCCATTCCAAACGCAGAGGCCCCATAGGGGAATACCAGCGGATACCCAGGCCCACACTTTTTCTCAAAGACCTGAAATCAAGATCCGCAGATTTAGTATAGGCATTACCTGCATCAAAGAATACCAATCCTTTAATCCCGGCCTTTTGGATCAAAGGGAAAATGTATTCCAAATTAAATTGCACCATCTGCTCGCCACCGATCTTTTGGCCGGTTGCCTCATCCGTAGGGCTGATGGAGTAATATTTGAACCCTCGAACCGAGTTGATGCCGCCTAAATAAAATTTTTGGTAAAGGGGCAGGTCCCCGCCGGCATTCTGGGTGATTAATCCCCATTTGCCGTTAATAAAAAAGGTGGTCTCCCAAAAAAGAGGGAAATACCAACCGGAACTGGCCATATATCGGGTATAGTAATTGGTCCCTCCGAGAGGGCCGCCGGCATATTCTATGGAAGCACTGTTAATCGATCCCTTGGTAGCATTAAAAATCAGGTCTCTCGAATCTCTTTTGAGGGTCAAACGGACACTGCTGGTCTGATGACGGCCTTTCAAATCCTGGATGACCTGGGCGGCATCCGTGGCCACATCAGTCACGTTGGTATCATCATAGGTATAGGTGATATACCCCCGGGTATATTCTTCAAAGAGGGGATGGCCAAAATCCACTGACCCCCCGAAACTATTTTGGGTATATTTGTCCCAAATCCGCTCCCAATTATACAGGTTGGTCCCGGCGGAGACCCTGGTATCAAAGAGCCAGGGCTCGGTAAAGTTAAGATTATAGCGCGCGGTTCTGGCCCCGAGTTGGGCATCCAGACTCAGCGATTGTCCCCGTCCAAAAAGGTTTCTTTGAGAAATCTGGCCCATGAGGATAAATTGATCGACAGCGCTATAGCCTGCTCCGACGGAGAAGGAACCGGTCTGTTTTTCTTTGACCTCAACCTTCAAATTCATTCGATCTTCCTGACTGCCCGGGGAAGTCGAGATATTGACCTCCTCAAAATAATCAAGACGGCGCAGGTTTTCATTGCTTTTTCTGAGGGCCGTGGCATCGAAGAGACCTTTTTCGGCCACCTTGAATTCCCTTCGAATCACCTTATCCCGGGTCTTGACATTCCCGACAATGTCGATACGTTCAAAATAGACCTTAGACCCTTTTTTGATCTCATAGACGAGATCGACCTTGGGAACCGTGGGATCCTCTTTGACCTGAGGGGTAACTTCGGCAAAGGCATAGCCTTCAAGGGAATAAAGGTCGTTAAACATTAAAACATCTCTGCGGATCATCTCACGGTTATAAAATTTTTCCTTGGTAATGGACAGAGAGGCCATCATCTTGTCCTTAGGTTGAATCATATCCCCACGGATGTCGACCTGCCCCATTTTAAATTGCTGTCCCTCTTCGATCGGGATACTGATATACAGCCATTCTCCTTCATGCCGGACGGTCGGTTCCCCCACTTTGGCCTTTAAATAGCCATGGTTGTAGTAAAAAGAAGAAACTTTCTCCAGATCCTGCTCCAGCAGTTCCTTTTTATAGACCCCGGAGGAGGTCAGCCAGTAAAAAAATCCCTTTTCATTGGTTTCCATCAAACCTTTTAGTTGTTTTGCAGAAAACCCCTTATTCCCCTGAAAGGTAATGGTTTTGATATAAACCTTTTTCCCTTCCACAATCGTATAGACCACGACCCCTGCTTGCCCCTGGTCTTCGTAAAGGACCGAGTAGGTAATCTGGGCATTAAAATATCCTTTTGACTGGTAAAAGACCGTTAATTTCTCTAAACTTTCATTGATCGTGTTCAAATTTAATATCGTATAGGGTTTGACGGTCAGTTGTTCTTTAAGTTCCTCTTCTTTGAGTTCTTTATTTCCCTTTAAATCGATCCGCTTAACAAAAGGACGTTCCACAACCACAAAGGTGATGGATTTCCCTTGAGGGGTTTGTTCCGTCTCTAACCGGACATCGGAGAAAAAACCCATCTTGAAAACGGACCGGAGGTCCTGATCCAGTTGTTCGGGGTTATAGGCCTCACCGGCTTTGGATTTGAGTTCTCTTTCAATGGCTTGGGCCTCAATCCTTTGATTTCCCTTAATGGTTATTCCGACAATCTTTTCTTGCCCTAAGATCCTTAACCCCACTTCTTTTGAAAAATTTTCTATCAATTTCAGAATATTTTCCAACCCCTCTCCGGTCATCGAGAAGGAAAGGGGAGGTTTTTCGGTGCTGGTCTCTAAGAGATTTCCGGTCAGACTCAGTCGCTGACCGATCTTGGTCAGGCTTCCATAGATGATCCGGTCCGCTCCCAATTGTTTTCCAATGGACCGGAGTTCCTTCCAATCACTGGGAATTTTTTTGGCCAACCAGGGTTGGGTCATGGAAAGAGGGAGCAGGGGGATATCTTGTTGGCTCAATCCCTTGGAAAGGGTCTCCAAAATATTTTTTTGGAGATAGGCCAAATCTTCCTGGCTGTAAATGGTAAATGGCATGAGGGCCACCTTGCCCTCCGGGGCGGCCTGGACTTCAAATAGGATCAAACTGGTAACAACTAAAAAAACCATCAAGCTAAAAATGATTTTCTTCGGCATAAGAGCTCCCTTTTTATTCGGTAAGGATTTCATTGGCCTTCCCATCCACAATTTCCACGTTTCGTCTGAATCGCTTTGACAAATCCAGGTTATGGGTAACCATCAAAAAAGTCACCCCTTTTTCCTGATTGAGTTGAAGGAATAATTCGATAATTTGTTCCCCTGTTTTTCGATCTAAATTTCCCGTCGGCTCATCGGCCAGGATGAGTTGGGGAGATTTAATTAAGGATCGGGCAATGGCTACCCGTTGTTGTTCCCCGCCGGAAAGTTCTCCGATCCTGTGTGACAGACGGTCCTTGAGTCCCAATTGGGCCAGAATATCTTCGGCCTTTTCCTGCGCCCCTTGCTTGCTGTCCCTGGCTATCAATAAGGGCATCATGGTGTTTTCCAGGGCGGTAAATTCCGGAAGCAAATGATGAAATTGAAAGACAAAGCCGATTTTCTGATTACGAAATCGGTCCAAGTCCCTGGCCGGCTGTTCAAAAATATTCCGGCCATCAAACAGCACTTGACCGCCGGAAGGCCGATCCAGGGTTCCCAGGATGTGCAATAAAGTGGATTTCCCGGTTCCTGAAGCTCCCACCACGGCCAGGGTATCCTGCTTCCAGAGATCCAGATTAAGACCTTTCAGCACTTCAACGTGATGCTCGTTGTTGACAAAAAATTTATCTAAATTTCTGACCGTAACCAGGGGTTGAGACATAAAATTATTTTGTTTCGGACTTCGGGGTTCGGATTTGGTGTTCAGTTGGTCTCAAGAGTGAATCCCCCTACTCATAGCGCAGGGCCTCGGCCGGGTCCAGGCGGGAAGCCTGCCAGGCCGGATATAAGGTGGCAATCAAACTGATCCCAACGGCCGAAGCCACGATCATTAAAATATCTCCCCCTTTCATTAATACCGGCAGTGAAGAGATATAATAAACGTCGCTCGGCAGCTTGATAAACTGATATCTTTGAAGAATCTGGCACAAGCCCACACCGCCCAAAAGTCCCAGAACCGTGCCCACCGTTCCGATGATAATCCCTTCCAGCATAAATATTTTCATGATACTGGAGGCCGAAGCCCCCATGGATTTGAGAATGGCAATATCCTTGGTTTTTTCCATGACCACCATGATCAAAGAAGCCACAATATTAAAGGCCGCTACCAGAATAATCAAGGTCAGAATGATAAACATGACCAGTTTTTCCAATTTCAAGGCTGAAAACAGGTTCTTGTTCATCTTCATCCAGTCTTTGGTCCAAAAGGGAAAACCCAATTTAGTCTGGACGGTCCGGGCGATCTCGGCGGCCTTATAGACATCGCGGGTCTTGATTTCCAAACCCGTTACCCGGTTCCCCAACCCTAAAAAAGACTGGGCCTGGGAAAGGGAAACAAAGGCGATGGAAGAATCGTATTCGTACATGCCCGACTCAAAGGTCCCAGCCAACCTGAAGGGTCTCATCTTGGGTATTCTCCCCAGGGGCGTCAATTCCCCCAAAGGGGAAATAACGGAAAGGGTATCGTTTAAAGAAAGACCCAAGGCCCTGGCCAGCTCCTGGCCTAAAATGATCCCGGGCAGTCCCTGCTCTTCCTGCCCTCCCGTCAGGGGAGGAACTTCCAGGGCTTGCCAACTCCCTTTCTTTATAATTCGATCTAAGGCAATCACCTTAGGGGCGGTCCGGATGTCAATACCCCGAAGAACGGCCCCGGTCACCTGCCCACCGGCACTCATCATGACCTGGGTCAGGATAAATGGCGTGGCGGCCGTAACCCCGGGCACCGATTCCACCTTCTGAGCCACTTGGACATAATTCTCGATGGCATTGTCCCAGTTTAGGACCAGGGCATGGGAATTGAGGCCCAATATTTTGTTTTTTAAGTCATTTTCAAAACCGCTCATCACCGCTATGACGACAATCAGGGCCATAACCCCAAGGGCGACTCCGCCCATGGAGATGAAGGTGATGATAGATATAAAGGTCTGCTTCCTTTTGGCCTTTAAATAACGGTAACTGACAAAAAACTCGAAAGACATCTTCGTTTGCTAATTGAATCCTCTGAGAATTGATCAAAACTTTTCTAACATACGAGGTCAATTGCCTCGGGCGAAGTGATACTTGATGCTGGATACTGGATAAAACCTTCCGCACGGGCAGGGTAACTGATTGATCCAGCATCCAGTATCAAGTATCCAGTATCAAGCCCCCGGCATCTTCTCCGGCTTCAACTGGGGGAACAAAATGACCTCCCGGATCGAGGGGGCGTCGGTAAAAAGCATGACCAGCCGGTCAATCCCAATCCCTTCCCCGGCTGTCGGGGGCAGACCGTACTCTAAGGCCATAATATAGTCCCAATCGATGGCCTGGGCCTCTTCATCTCCGGCCTCTTTGGCCTTCATTTGGTTAAGGAACCGTTCTTTTTGGTCCAAAGGGTCGTTGAGTTCGGTAAATCCATTGGCGATCTCACGGCCATTGATAAATAGTTCAAAGCGATCGGTTAACTCCGGATTTTCTTTACTTCTTTTCGCTAAAGGCGAAACTTCTATGGGGTAGCCGGTGACGAAAGTCGGCTGCCTGAACTGGGGTTCTACGAGTTGTTCAAAAATTTTAGTTAAGGCCTTTCCCAGGCCATCAGCCGCCTTTAAGTCCGCCCCAAGAGAACGGGCCAATTCAATAGCCTGTCTGGAATCATCCAGTATCCGGGAGTCTATTTTCCCTATCTCAACCAGGGACTCCAGGAAAGAAATGCGTCTCCAGGGAGGGGTTAAATCAACAGACTCCCCCTGGTAGGAAAAAGTTAATTTGTCTTTGAACTTGAGGGCCAGAGCCGAGAACAACTCCTCTGTTAGGGTCATCAAATCCTGGTAGGTGGCATAGGCCTGGTAGAACTCGATCATCGTAAATTCCGGATTGTGCTGGATGGAGATTCCTTCATTCCTGAAGTTCCGATTGATTTCAAAGACCTTGTCCATCCCTCCGATAACCAGACGTTTCAAATAAAGTTCCGGGGCGATCCTTAAAAACAGGGGGAGATTCAGGGCATTATGGAAAGTCTCAAAGGGTTTGGCCGTTGCCCCGCCGGCCAGGGGTTGCATCATAGGGGTCTCAACCTCCAGGAATCCCCTTTCGGTCATAAAAGCCCGGATTAAAGAGATCATCTGGGAGCGCACCTGAAAAATTTCCCGGACCTTTGGATTAACCAACAAATCCAGGTATCTCTGTCGATAGCGTTGTTCGACATCAATCAGGCCATGAAATTTTTCCGGCAAGGGGCGCAAGGACTTGGCTAACAACTGGAATCTTTTTATTAAAAGGGTCAACTCTCCGGTTTTGGTCTTGAAAAGACTGCCCTCCAGACCCAAAAAATCTCCCAGGTCTATTTTTTTGAAATGGGCGAACTGATCTTCCCCGACTAAATCTTTTTTAAAGTACCCTTGAAGACGTCCTGTTCCATCTTGAATATGGAAAAAGATACTCTTCCCAAAATCCCTCTGGGTCATTAATCTCCCGGCGGTCTGAATGATCGGTTGGGAATCGTCCGGGTTAGACCCTGCCAGGGAACCAAATTGGGCATGGATCTCTTCTATTTTATGACTGATTTGGTTAAAGCTCGGATAGGGATCGACTCCAAGGGTCCTCAGTTCTTCCGCCTTTTTCAACCGCTGCTGCTTAAATTGGTTTTCTTCTTCCATTGACTAAGTCCTTAAAAACCATTACTATTATCCATCTTTACCGGATGGATGCAGGAAAATAAACGTTAAATATTAAATTGTTTTCAATAATTAGTCAAGGATAAACCCTTGATGATTTTTGAAGAAAAATGTGGCCCAATGAACCTTAAGATCTTATTTTTGTTAAGCCTGGCCCATTTGGTCACGGATATTAATCAAGGGGCCGTTCCGGCCCTTTTGCCCTTCATGAAAGAAGCATTAGGACTTTCATATACCGCAGCCGGCATGGTCTTATTAGCCTCTAATCTGACCTCTTCGGTTATTCAGCCCCTTTTCGGTTATTTTTCGGACCGTCGCCCCAAAGCCTGGCTGATTCCCATTGGGGTACTGGTCGCCGGATTGGGCGTCGGCCTCTCCGGGTTCTCTCCAAATTACGGGGTCCTTCTCCTGCTGGTTATTTTAGGGGGATTGGGGGTCGCTGCTTTTCATCCGGAAGGATTTAAAACCGCCCATTTTTTTATTGGACAAAAGAAGGCATCAGGGATGTCCATCTTCGCCGTGGGTGGGAACCTGGGGTTTGCCTTGGGACCTTTTACCCTGGCCTATCTGGTAACCCATTTTTCCTTAACCGGGACCCTGGCCTATTTCTTCCCCGGTCTTATCATGGCCGGTTTTCTCATTTTCCTTCAGCCCACCCTGCGCTATTCAACCCCTTCGGATCAAAAAGCAACCCCTTCAATCAACCGAAGATCAAACACTTCTTACAGAAAATTGGTGATTCTGATTTTGGTTGTCACCATGAGGTCCTGGATGCAAATGGGGCTGGTGACCTTTATTCCTTTTTATTATATCAATCATTTAAAAGGAGATCCTCTACTGGCCGGAAAGATGGTTACAACTTTCCTGATTTCAGGGACCATAGGAACCCTGGTGGGGGCCCGCTTGGCCGACCGCTGGGGACACAAAAATTTTCTTACCCTGACCATGTTTCTGATGATCCCCCTTCTCATCCTCTTTCTTAAAATTCAAGGCTGGGGTACCTTCGTTATCCTGGCCCTTTCGGGGTTTGTCCTGATCGCCAGCTTCTCGGTTACGGTGGTCATGGCCCAGGATCTTCTGCCGGGAAAGCTGGGGATGGCCTCTGGTTTGATGGTCGGATTTGCCATCGGGACCGGGGGATTAGGGGTGACGCTCTTGGGCTTGGTCGCTGATTTTTGGGGGGTCCCGGCCGCCCTTCAGACCTTGGCAGCCATACCCCCTATCGGGTTCTTACTCTGCCTGCTTTTACCGGCCGCCGCTTTTCATTCTCAGCGCCCAACGCAGGGATAATCCTGGCCTAAGATCTTTGAAATGGGGTCTTACGCACGATCCTCCAAGAATATGGAACGGTCTGAAACGATGCTGGATACTTGATACTGGATACTTGATAACCCCTTTACCTCGGACGCATTATGTGAATTATCCAGCATCCAGCATCCAGCATCCAGGATCGCTATTTCAGAAGCGGTTGCTCCCGAGTTATAAAAAAGTTAGTGATGAATTCTCAGATACAGCGCCTACGCGCCTAAAAATCAAGACCGGATCTGATTTTTATGTTATAGGGAATAAATGGAAATAAAAATGCTCAGCAAACTATTCCCCCAAAGCATAAGATCCCGGATACTGTTCACCCTGATCGCCCTGATCCTGACCACCCTCGCGGGGGGGATGGCAACGATCTGGTACGCCGAATCCATCGGTTCCCTTTTCAACACCGTCATTGACCGGGATATCGTTTCCTTTGAAAACGCTGAAGAATTGGAAACCGCTCTGGCTATGCAGAAAGGGATTACCACCTATTTTTTTCAGGATGGCAACCCGGACTGGCTGAAACAGTTGGACCAATACCAAAGAATTTTTGAAGAAAAGTTCAAAAAGACCCGGGAATATGCCCGAACAGAAGCAGTCTGGGGAATTCTGAACAAAATCGAATCGGAATATCTCCGATACAAAAACGTCCGCCAGGAAGTCATCCGTCTCTTTCAGACAGGGAAGAAGGAATCCGGGATTACACTCCAAAAAGAAAATCGTGGACGGTTCTTAATCATCCACGACCTCTGCGAGCAATTCAAGGAGATCCACAGGAAGAATATCGTTCAAGCCCGGAAAGAAGGCCAATTACGGACCCGATACATCAATGCAGCGGCCTTGATCGCCATTCAGATCGTGGTCATGACCGGGGCCCTTCTGGCTTATGTTCTTTTTAAGCAGATTCTGGGACCTATTCGCCGGTTGACTATTGAAACCGGACCGGGTGGCCATCAAACCCCGATATCGAATGAGGTCAGTGTTCTCAGTAATCAGGTACACAATCTGATCGAAGATGTCGATCAGACGCAGAATCAACTGGCCCGCAGCCAGGAGCACCTGGTCCAATCCGAGAAATGGGCTATGACCGGCAAACTGGCGGCCGGCATAGCCCATAGTATCCGGAATCCTTTGACCTCGGTCAAGATTCGCCTTTTTTCCATGGGCCGGGCCGTTGATTTGTCCCCTACCATGAGAGAAGATCTTGAGGTGATTTCAGAGGAGATCGATCATATAGAATCCATTGTCCGGAGTTTTCTTGAATTTTCCCGGCCCCCCAAGCTGACGATGCAAAAAATCAGCCCTTCCGATGTAGTTGACACGGCCCTCAGGCTCCTCCAGCATCGGCTGGAATCCCATGGGGTCAAGGTTGAACTGGTCCGGGAGAAGCCCTTGCCCGAAATCTGGGCCGATCCGGACCAGTTAAAGGAAGTCCTGGTCAATTTGCTGGTTAATGCCTCGGAGATGATGGTTCATGGCGGAGTGATCCGGATTCTGGAAAAAGAAGAGGAAGGGGGACCTACCGGACGTTTATTGGTCCTGTACGTAACGGATAATGGTCCGGGAATACCCCAGCCGATACAGGAAAATATTTTTCAACCTTTTTTCAGTACCAAGGAAGAAGGGACGGGCCTGGGATTGAGCATTGCCTCGCGGATCGTAGAAAAACATAAGGGGACCCTGACCCTCAGGTCTCCGGAGGGAGAGGGGGCTACATTTATAATTTCCCTGCCCTTTATTGAAAATAATTCGGAGTTCGGGGCTCGGAGTGAAGAAAAACCTTTTGTGGTTAAAGGGTTGACCTGAACGTGACAGTCTAAGGAAAAAATTCTATGGGTGTAATTCTGATTATTGATGACGATTATCAAATCAGGCAAAGCTTCGAGAAATTGTTGACCGAGGAGGGCCATGAAGTATTAACCGCCTCCAGCGGTGAAACCGGTTTATCCGTACTCCGCTCGGTCCTCCCGGACCTGGTTATGCTGGATGTGCGCCTGCCGGGAATGAGTGGAATCGAGACCTTTCTGGCTTTACGGGAGATTGAACCGAAGCTCCCGGTAATTATTATGACCGCTTTTGGAACCACCGAGACGGCGATCGAGGCCACCAAGTTAGGGGCCTTTGATTATGTGCTCAAGCCCTTTGATATTCCGGATCTCCTAAAGCTCATCAATCAGGCCCTGGAGGCCAGTCGTTTCATGCGTTCCCAGGTGGACATCGATATCCTGCCGAAAACGGCTTCCCATGAGGTCATTGTCGGCCAGAGCAAACCGATGCAGGAGATTTATAAGGCCATTGGCCGGGTGGCCCCCACCGAGGCCACGGTTCTGATTCGCGGCGAATCCGGGACGGGCAAAGAATTGGTGGCCCGGGCCGTTTATCAACACAGCCTGCGGGTAAATAAACCATTTCTGGTCATCAACTGTGTAGCCATCCCGGAAACTCTGCTGGAAAGCGAGTTGTTCGGCTATGAGAAAGGGGCCTTTACCGGAGCGGTCAGCCGGCGGATTGGAAGGATCGAACAGGCCCACGGAGGGACCATTTTCCTCGATGAGATAGGCGATATGCCCTTTAGTATCCAGGCCAAAATATTACGCCTGCTTCAGGAAAAGAGTATTGAGCGCTTAGGAGGTCGGGAGCCCATCCCCGTCGATGTGCGGATCATCGCCGCCACCAACCGGGATCTGGAGGCTGGTCTGGCTGAGGGAAGGTTCCGGGAGGATCTTTATTACCGTTTGAAAGTCGTGACCATACAGCTTCCGCCTTTGCGGGGACGCCTTCAGGATATCCCCCGACTGACGGATTATTTTTTGGACCGGTTCGCCCGAGAAATGGGTATAGATAACCCGGGAATGTCCGAGGAATCCAAAACACTGCTGAAAAACTATCACTGGCCCGGCAATGTCCGTGAATTGGCCAATACCATACAAAAAGCCCTGATTTTCAGCCGGGGCTACCCCATCCGTCCGGAGGATGTTTCCCAGGCAATCGGAGAATCGATGGTCAGGGAGCAGGACCCGACGGTCAATGGGTCCATAAGACAATGGGCCCGTAAGGCTTTAATGAATGAAAGGGGAGAAGACCGGTTTGATGTCTTGATAGACCGGGTTGCCGAAGCCCTTATCAGCGAAGCCCTGGATATCACCAATGGCAATCGAAGCCGGGCAGCCAAATTGCTCGGGCTTTCCCGCCCTACCCTGCAATCCAAAATCGAAAAATATCGGATAAAACTGGAGACCTCGGTCAGAAATGAAGGACCATGATTCTGACCAAAGATATTCGAAATAGTGATGTTCTCGTAAAAACTCGTCATTCCCGCGCAGGCGGGAATCCAGGCCAGGCGAAACCAATTATAAACACTGGATTCCCGTCCCCGATTAAGACATTCGAGGACAAGCTTCCACGGGAATGACGAAATTGGGGTCTTCCGAACTTTTTACGAACTCATCAAGATTGATCGGATTAAGGGATAAAACAAAAAAGGGGAGGCTCACCTCCCCTTTTCAAGAACACTTTATCAACAGATTACTGTAACAATTTAAGTTAGAAAACAAACTGGAACTGCACACCACCCAACCATTCCTTGCCAAGATCCGGTTTGGCGGCATCGTTCGGTTTTTTGCCGTAATCATACATCGTGAATTCCGGAACCACATAGAAACTATCGGCTACTTTGTAGTTGATGCCTATGCCCACCATAGTTCGGGTATTGTTGTCATCCCCGGTCTTCCAGACATCGCTATTGCTGGCCTTATCATAGCCAAAATAGATATGGGGAGTGACCGGCCCGAAGGCATAGGCCAGATCCACGAACCCGTTCAAGGCCGTGGTATTCTTGACCTTCCCGGAAGCATCCCGCAGATAAAGATGAAAGGCACTTTGCGTACCCAATGCTCCATTTACGTTCTGGCCGTAGCCGATCTGGGCCAGACCGGTAAACCCACCGGCAGACACCTTGACCGGTAAGATGGCAAACCAGGTCGTCATGTTATCATCAAAGCCGCCGGGCATTTTATCCCATTTGACTTGCTGGTACAAACCGGCCGGATAGAGGCTGACCGACCCGAAGTTCATGGTCATCTTGGCAGCCACGGCCGGCAGGGTGGCATAAGAGGTTCTGGTTTGATCGACGAAGGTATTGGGTTGCAATAAGGTAAGGGCATACCCAAAGGCCTTGGACACATTCTGGGTGAAACGCACTTGCGGGTTCCGGGTATCATAAATACCGCCCCAGCCATAGCCGCCGGTATGACTGTTATTATTGGGCCCCATGTTTTGAAAAGGATTGATGGTGTATAAATAACTATCATCCTTACCGGCCCGGATCTCGCAATTGCCGAATTTATACCAGCCAAATAGTTTTCGGGTTTCTATATAGGCGGTATTCCCCACACCGGAGCCCGTGGTGCCGGTAACTTCTCCGCCATTACCTAATTCCCAGTACCCACCGACATTACCTACTTCAAAAGATCCTCTGACTCGGGAATTATTGGTTACCGACGTGATGAACTGGGTTTGATCATCCACCCCTGTTAACTTCTTGTCCCGATTCCAGTAACCAAAATCGGTCTTGATAAAACCCCCGATATACATCTTTTCCCCTTTGGCCCCATCGATGGTGAAGGCCCCGGCCGGTAGGGCAAAGGCGATTACCAGGGCCGGCAGTAAGACAAGCAGCTTCATTTTTTTGATCATCTTTATTCTTTTCTCCTTTCCTTATCTCTTTATGGTCAATTTTAAACAAGGTGGCCTCTTAAATCAAGGCAAAAAGCCTTCTTCCCAGTCTTTTCACACACCTGTAACGCTTTTGTAATATTTTATTAGATATTCCCCCCTTTCTCAAATGATAAATAAGATTGCATTGGTTTAATCAAGATTTATGCCAAACCCCATTCTTTTCAACAGTTCGATAGGCGATCTGCTTTAGAAAGGTGTTTTCTGTTTTTGGATTGGGAATTGAGGCCCTTATAATAGTCGAAAAGGATTGCCTTAAAAAATCCGGCTTCAGGACCCAAGGGCCGGCCTCTTAGAGGCTGCCAGTATTTTTTACAACCTGTAAAGGATAATGATCTCCAAGAGCAAAGATTTCCTCTCCTGGAAGGGCTTAAAAATTTTTTCAAATGTGATAATCCCCTAATTTCATCTCCATTTTTGGAATCCGGATCGGCTTTTTTTCTTTGGTACAGACTTTGCAAAAACAGACTTTACAAAAATATAAAGCCAAAAAGAAAAAGAAGGAGGTACTTCATTATGGCAGAGGTATCAAGAGGAAAGGGGACCATCAAATTTTTGTTCTGGATGGCCGTGGCGGCGGGGTTGTTTTATTACGCCTTTCACGCCTACAATTCAGGACAATTGGTGGCCTGGTATTATTACAAAGCCAATACGGATGGGTATGCGGTCAATGCCGATGCCCTGAAAAAGGCTACTAAGGAAAACCCGGCTGTATTGACGATCGGTTCTTTTGAAAAGATTGAAGGCCTGCAGGCCGTCCCGGTCAAAAAAGGAGACCGGCTTCCCATTAATGCCAACGGCATTATTACTAAGGATCAACTAAAAAAGGGAGAACGGGCCACATTGGAGGATAAGTTCGTTAAGGTTACGGTCCCGGTGAAAATACGGGAAGCCAAGGGTTTTAAGTATAAGGACACCTTTAAACATAAAGGGATCCAAACCAATCCCTGGGCCGCGGTCTGGAATGTAGCCCTGATACTCTTGTTAGGGCTCAGCTTAGGGCTCACGGCCGAGGGATTCACCGATATGTGCGGGTTTAAACTTGAAAAGATCGACCATTTCGAAGGCGCCCATTAAAGGAGGAGACTATGTTTGAATTTTTAATCGCAGGTATGCAGGCCCCCATATTCTTGTTGGTCCTGACCGGTTTCACGGTCGGGATCGTCGGGGGGTTTATCGGTGTCGGTGGAGGTTATATGGTCACCCCGGCCCTCATCGTTTTTGGTTTTCCGGGCTATATGGCCTCGGGTATTGATATGACCCACATCGCCGGCAAAGCGGTGGTGGCCACCATCCGGCACAGGCAATTAGGGAATATCGACTGGGTATTGGGTCTGGCCATGGTCGGCGGGACCATGCTGGGTGTGGAACAAGGGGTCCGGCTGCTGAATTACACCAAGCACTTGGGGCTTTCGGGGATTATTTTGCTGACGGCCTCGGTCGTTATCATGCTTGTGCTCTTTATCTATACCCAGATCGAGACCCGTCAGGCCCATAAAAAAATGGAGCAGATGACCAAGGACGGCCAACATGTCGGTCGCGAGATGAATGTCAGCCGGGGGCCCCGGTTTTTTCAAAAAATTCCTCTTTTTCCCATTGTCCGCTGCCGAACGGCCAAGATCGTGGTTTCCATGTGGGTGATCGTGGTGGTCGGAATTGTTACCGGGGTTCTGGCCGGGTTCCTGGGGGTTGGAGGCGGTTTTGTCCGGGTCCCGGCCCTGGTCTATATCGTCGGCGCTTCCACACACATTGCCGTGGGGACCGACCTTTTGGAAATCGCCGTCTCCGGCGGTTATGGGGCCATAAGACATTCGATGATGGGCAATGTGGATATCATCGCCGTGCTCTTCATGATCGTTGGGGCCATGTTCGGGACCCAGTTCGGAAGCATCGCCACCTCTTATGTGCGTGGCCCGGCTATCCGCTACATCCTCAGCTATTCCTTGATACTGGCCACGGTCGGGGCCTTTCTGCGGCTCGGTTACATGCTGACCGGATCAAAACATGAAATCCTCTCCTTTCTGGCCGTGGTTTTCACCCTGGGGGAGATGATCTTTTTGTGTCTTTTCATCATTTCTTTGGTGGTCTTTTCCGTCCGCCACAAACATGGTAAATCCGTTCCGGCCTGGATACCTTCACTGGTAGTGGCCAATTAAAAACATTCTGACCAAAGGAGGAAAAAAATATGAGATGGTTTATCGATTCAATGGCCGGGTATTGGGTACTGCTCCTGGCTATTTCATTGGGTGCGGCGGCGGTGGTCTATGAAGTCTGGCTCCGCGGTCGCATATAGGGGAGGTGGCTCCATGAAATTAACTCAGATTATCGTTAATTTGATCCTTTACGGATATTTGCTCTGGTCCCTTTATCGATCGACCATTGTCGAGTGGGATCCCTGGGATGCCTTCGTCGTGGTCTTTGTCCTTTTTGTGGCCCTGGTGACCACCTTGATGCCCGGTCTCCATGCGGCCAGGACCTCGCCGGGAACCTACCCTTATGACGACTGAAGCAGAAGCCCTGAGGCATAAAATCAGGGGCCTCTATCCTAAGCGGGAGCGAGGGGACCTGACGGAAAAGGTCTTTCAGCGGGAATTGATCGAGCGCACCGTGGATCTCTACCGGGTCCTGATCAAGGACCGGCTGGCGAAAGGGGAAACCATACAAAAGGAACATCATATATCCCGGGCCCATTTTCGACTGACCCAATCCGTCTTAAGAGAACCGGAACAAACGGCCGTCAGCCTCTTTTCCACCGACCGCCGTCTGTTCCGGATCCGGTCCTCTTTCCTGCCCAGCCGCGCGCCTACGGCGGATGAAAAAGATCAGACCCGTATTGAGGAACTTCCTTTAAGGAAGATTCGTGCCCTCTCCCTCCGACGGCAGGTCCGATGGGGGGAGGCCGGTGTGGGAGCGGTCATGGCGGCCTTTGCTCTCCTCTTCGCCCCCTGGCTCTCCATCACCGGCCCTTTTATGATCGGATTGGGGGCCGCCGGCATATTGCACGGTTTGCTTCTGCCCACCCGTTGGATCGAGATTATTCCGCAGGAAGGGGGCCCCGCGACCGATCCGATTTTAATTTTTGCCCTGAGAAAACGGAGTGCTCGTGATCTGGTCCAATTTCTCCAGGTCAGGAAGGGGGCCGGGTGAAAGGGAAAAAGATTCTTCTGGTTGATGATGAGGTGGATTTCACTTCCAGTCTGGGCAAGGTACTCAGCCGCCGGGGGTTTGAGGTTAAAACAGCCGCCGACGGGCTGGAAGCCATGGTACACATCGCGGATGAGCCCTTTGATGTTATCGTCTTAGATGTCAAGATGCCGGGCATGGATGGAATCCAGGTACTGACCGAGATCCAAAGGTTGGCCTTAAAGACCAGAGTAATCCTGCTTACCGGACACCTTTCCGTAACAGATGAGGAAACCGGTTTAAAGGGAGGGGCCTATGCCTATCTCTTTAAACCTTTTCCCATCTTGAAGCTGGTGGGTCTGATAGAGTCCGCCGCCTCAGGCAAGGGGGAAAAGGCATAATCGTTCGGCGTTCAGTGTTCGACGTTCGGTGAGAAAATAATGGACGACTGCCGACGGACAGATCATTCTGTACCCTTTTCTCCCGATTTACGATATTATACCCTCATGCCCCCATGGCGCTATGAAACTTGCATCTTGAAACTTGAAACTTTTTTCCGAATTAAGGCCACGATGAACCCTCCGACGCCAGAGCCCAATCAGAAAAAGATTCGATCGAACGATTGGCTTCATACAACCAGGCAAGGCTTCCTCTTTTTTCTGGATGCCATCGGCCTCCTTCACCGGAGTGAGGCCATGGCCCAGACCGCCCAGGTGGCCCGATTAAAGCTCTTCCACGCTGAATTCCGTAAACTCCTTTCAGCCAATAACAGTTTTCTTGAGACCATGGCCGAGTTGGAACACAAGCTTCTGAACCAGGAATTTGTCGACCTCACTTATATCAAGCGCAGGGTCTTGCGGACCATTGCCGACATTCACACCATGGTGGAGTCTTTGATCGTGATCTCCAATGGGAAGTATATGGTTTTGAAGGAAGCCTTGGAAGAGACTGTGTTTGCCTTGACCAAAATTATTGAGGATTCGAATAAAGCGACCCCCTTGACCTGGGTGAGGGGGTTACCGTCCATTACTAAACGCCACACCGATCTGGCGGGAGGGAAGATGGCTAATCTGGGGGAGATCAGAAACGCCCTCAATCTACCCACACCCGAAGGCTTTGTCGTTACCACCGAGGGGTATCGGCTCCTCCTGGAAAAGGGAGGTCTACGGTCCTGGATCCAGGATAAGGACCTGGAACTCCTTTCCACGGAAGATGTGGAAAGGACCAGCCGGGCCATCCAGGACCAGATCCTCAACATTGAAATCCCTTCCTCTCTCCATGGTGCCATCCACGGGGCCTATGATCGTTTGACCGCCGGCCTGGGGGTTGAGGTTCCCCTGGCCGTTCGATCCAGTGCCTTGGGTGAAGATAGTGATTTATCTTTTGCTGGGCAATTCCTCTCCCTGTTGAACATAGGACGGGAAAAAATAGTGGAGGCCTATCTCCGGGTGGTGGCCAGTCTCTATTCCCCGGAGGCTATTCATTACCGCCTTTTGCATGGAATTCCCGGCCGGTCGGCTGAAATGGCGGTCGGCTTTTTATCCATGGTCGATGCGTTGGCCAGCGGTGTGATCTTTTCCAAAAACCCAAATCAGCCTGATTCCGGCCAAATCCTGATCCAGGCCGTCAAGGGGCTGGGAGTTCCCCTGGTCGAGGGACGGACCTCCCCGGAAGTCATCGAACTCTCCAGAGACCTTAATAAAGGCCTTATAAGTCGAACCCCTTCGCTTCAAAAGGCCCGCCTGGTCCTTTCCTCCCAAAAGGGGATTATAGAGGAGCCGCTCGGCCCTGACGAGGCCGGGGAGCCTTGTCTGACCGATGAAGAGGTGATCCAGTTGGGTCATTGGGCCCTTTTATTAGAGAACCATTTCGAAGGCCCGCAGGATGTGGAGTGGGCCATGGCTCGGAACCGGAAATTGATCCTTCTCCAGTCCCGGCCTTTACGCCTATTGAGTCACAAGGCTCAGGGCAGTCAACCCTTGCCGGACTATCCTCTGCTTTTAAACGGAGGCGAGGTGGCCTGCCCGGGGGCTGGCAGCGGTCCGGCCATTCACATGACCGAAAACGATGATCTTAACGCCTTTCCAATAGGAGGGATATTGATCGCCCGGAGGTCTTCCCCCCGGTTTGTCCGCCTTATGAACAAAGCCCAGGCCATCGTTACCGACTTTGGAAGCACCACCGGACATATGGCCTCATTAGCCCGTGAATTCAGGGTCCCTACTTTGCTGAATACCAATCAGGCGACCCAGAAGATCCCTCCGGGGTCGATCGTCACCGTCGATGCCACCAACGGCCTGGTTTACCTGGGCGAAGTCCCTCTGCCTTCCTGGGAAATATCTCCCTATATCGGGTCAAAAGGACCCGAAGGACAGAAACCTTCTCCTCCGGAACTCCAGATTCTAAAAAAGGCACTCCAACTCATCCAGCCCCTCAACCTGACGGACCCCCAGTCCGATTCCTTCAAAGCCGACCAGTGCCGGACCCTCCATGACCTGGCCCGCTTTATTCATGAAAAATCCTATGAAGAGATGTTCCTGCTCGGGGAGCGGGTCGGGGATATCCGGGCCTCCGGGTACTCGCTGGATGTCTTCCTGCCTATCGACCTCTACCTGATCGACCTCGGGGGCGGTCTTAAGGGAACTCTTAAGAAGGGTAAGATCAAGCGCTCACAGATCCAATCCATCCCCTTAATCGCCCTCCTCGATGGGATGCTGGATGAAAAGATCCCTCGCTTTGGTCCGAAATCTCTGGATTTCAGCGGATTCTTTTCAATCATGATGCGTCATGCCGTGAATAATCCGGAAATGGAACGCACCTTTCGGGATCCCTGCTATGCCATCATTTCCGAAAGCTACCTGAACTACACGGCTCGGGTCGGCTATCACTTCAGTGTAGTGGATACCTATTGCAGCCCTTCGCCCAACAAAAATTATATCAGTCTGACCTTTCGGGGCGGTGCGGCCGATCTGGTCCGCCGGACCCGGAGGGCCAGGGCCATTGCGGCCATCCTTAAGGAAAACAGTTTCCATGTCGGCTTGAGTCAAGACGTCGTCAATGCTCGATTGGGCAAGGAAACCCGTGAGGAAATGATTAAGCACTTAAAGATGATCGGCAGTCTCTTCCAATTTTTCCGACAAATCGATGCGGCCATGATCAGCGAAGAGGCCGTGCAACTCTATAAAGAAGCCTTTTTAAGAGGCGATTATGCCTTCGGCCAGGGAACCCCATAACAAGATCCACTCGGACGAAAATGGACGTTCGGCGACTTTTTACGAATCCATCAAATTTACCTTTCGCAAAAGACTCCAATAACACAACTATAGTAAAATACAGCTTTTTATGATAAAAAATAAAGGAAGGCCTTTATTTACCTCTCAACTGTTTTTATTTACTACTGATAAATGCCACGATGTCATGGCATTTATCAACTACTATTACAATCTTCAGTAAAAGTTCTTTGTAGGCATTCCGAACGTAGTGAGGGGCGGAAATAGATGAACTCCGGAGAATACCTGTATTTTCTAAAAGCCATACATGGGGCTTATAACTCCGTGATGATGTTCCTTTTTGTTTATCAAGGCTGGCTGGGTCTGAAAGTCAGAAAGGAAAGGACAGGGAGTGGTAACCGGGATTTCTTCATCATCAGGAAGCATCGTAAGGTGGGACCGATTATTGCATTCCTTGGGATTTTAGGTTTTCTGAGCGGTCTGGCCCTGGTTTTGATCGATGAGGGGCATCTTTTTGAATATCCCCTTCATTTCACCATCGGGCTTTGTCTTTCCTTACTCATTACGACAACCTATTATTTATCACAAAAGATCAACCGTCTTGATTCTCCTATACGAGCCGCCCATTCTATCATCGGCATCATCCTGATCGGTCTCTACCTGCTGCAGGTCTTCATCGGTCTGGTGATCATTTTCTGACCCTTTTTCCGCCCTGTTGTTTATCACCTACCTCCCGGCTGATCGCTTTCAGTTCGCAGGCATTCTCTATGGACGAGACCAGGGTCTCTATGGGGCAGGGTTTAAGCAGAATCTCGGCCGCACCGGTATTCATGGCCTGGGTCACCCGGTCGATATCGATATGGCCGGTCAGAAGGATGACCGGGGTGAGAGGATCTCTGATCCGGATCTCTTTCAAAACGGCCAAACCATCCATCCCAGGCATCCGGAGATCCAGAACAATGACGTCCATTTCATTGGACGAAAGGAATTGGAGGCCAGACGGACCATCATAAGTTGCCCGCACCTCCATGCCTCTCTTCTTAAGGACCTTGGTTAAGGATTCAACAAAAATTTTCTCGTCATCGATTAAGAGGACCCTTATAGTGTCTGACATACTCAATCCATTTTTCGCATAAAGGCATCGGTTAACTGGTCCTTATCTTCGAGTTCTTCTTGAACCAATTTCCTTTGAAAAGCCTCTCTTATTTTTTCATGGAGATCATCGAAGCGGACCGGTTTCATGATGAAATCAAAAGCCCCCATTTCAATCCCATCGATTCCCGATTCCATCGATCCGTGACCGGTCAGTATAATCACTTCCACTTCCTTTTTTTTCGTCTTGATCAGCTTCAAGGTGGAGAGACCGTCCAACCCTGGCATTTTTAGATCCAGGACGACGACATCGAAATCGATCTCATCCATGGCCCGGATGGCGCTTTCCCCGTCATAAACCGTTTTAACCTCAAAACCCCTTTTTGATATAAGTTTGGCAATATTATTGGCAAAGGCCACCTCATCATCGACTAACAATATCTTGGCAGTTTTCATTTTTTCGCTTCCTTCCTGAAATCCTGAAAAGAGGTTTGGCCAAGGGCCTCCTGTCCATTTCTTCGGGAATCGGTAAGGGGTCTAAAAGGAAGAAAAAGCGTGAATCGGGTTCCTTTAGCCGGCTCACTTTGCACCGATATTTCTCCCTCCAGTTTTTTAATAATACTATAAGAAATGGAAAGCCCTAACCCGGTTCCTTTCCCAACAGGTTTGGTGGTAAAAAAGGGATCAAATATTCTTTCCAGATTGTGCGCCGGAATACCCGATCCGGTATCGGCCACCACGATTTCCACTCCCTGCTTTTGAAGGTCGGTCCGGGTGCTGATCCGGATTGTTCCAGAGGGTCTTCCTTCATGGGCGTCGATGGCATTGGTGATCAGGTTCAGGAAAACCTGTTGCAACTGGGAGGGGTCGGAAAGGAGGGGTTGTAAATCCTTCTCCAGGTCCATAAGGAATTGGACGCCCATCCCCCTGGCCCTCCCGTCCATCAGTTGGGTCACTTCCTTTAAAAAGGCATTGAGGTCGACCATTTCGATTATGGATTTTGTGCGCCTGGAGAACCGCAAAAGGTTATGGGTTATAAGGGTACAGCGTTGTATCTGGGTATCTATCTGGGACAAAGATTCCATCAATTCCCGTCTGAACGCCTCATCCAGCCCGGGAACTTCTTCCAGGGAATCCCGGATGACCTGATTCTCCGTTAAAATAATGGCTAAAGGATTATTGATTTCGTGGGCCACTCCGGCGGATAGTTCTCCCAAGGAGGCCAGTTTGCCGGCCTGCATCAATTGTTTGTTCAATTGATCGGACTCTCTGTCCCGTTTTTGAATAATCTTGATCATGGTTCGGGTAATGACCGCCGTGATGATGATAATGCCCAAAAGGCTCAGGTGAAGGAAGATCAGGGTCGCCTGGTTGGCGTGATTGACATCCCTAAGGGCCTCGGAATAATCTTGTTTGACAATCAGCAGCCAGTGGGGTTCTTTAAGCCAGGCATAAGCCACGATCTGGCGGGAAAGGAGCCATCTGGACTGGTCTCCGTCCTTACCCATGATGCGAACTCCGCTGTCTTCCTTAAAAAGACTGACCGGCAAAGGAGAACTCCCCATGATCTTTCCACTGGAACGGGGGCTGGTCTGAAAGATGCCGGTTTGATTTAACAGATAGGCCTCGCCGGTGTTTCCGATCTTAACATTTTCCACCAGGGAACGAAGATATTCGGTATTGATACTGGCCCGTAGGATCCAAGGACGTTCTCCCTCGAAACCTAATAAGGCGATAATGAAATGGGGGTCGTTTCTAAAACCCAAAAACATATCGCTGATAAAGATCCCCTTCTTCATCAGTTCCTTAAACCAGAAGGTTTGAGAATAGTCCTTGTCCATCAAATTATAAGGGCCGATGTAGGCCAGGTGTCTGCCCTGCTCCCCGATCACTCCCAAATCGGTAAAGTATTGTCCTTGCCGGTTGATGACACTAAAGACCTTCCTGAGATTCGACTCCTTTTGCAGATAATCAAGTGAATGGGTCTGGCCAATAAGCTGGAGATCGTGAGTCCGTTCCGATAGAAACAACTCGATGATCTTTCTGTGGGACTCAACCTGGTCTTGAAAGGAAACATTCATCCGATCTCTGGAAAAATTGGAATAGTAAATATAAATGCCCCATCCCACTAAAAGCAGGGGTACCAGTGAACTGATCAGGGTCAAAAGGACGAATTTACGGTAGAGCCGGGAATAATGTTTTTCCTTGGGTCTTTCCCCATCGGGACTCTTAACGTCTTTCACTTAACCCCTCGACTTCTTGAACCCTTCAACCATTGGGGGAATGGATCCAACTAAAATAATTTTTATCCGGAAATCCAAGAGTTCCGGAGCTGATGGCTGACCGCTTCATAGGGAAAGATATCCTGCTTTCTGATACTGTTAAGGCAACTATTATGCCAAAGCAAAGGGGGGGAAACAGCACGGACAACAAGATGATAAGATACCAGAATTACATGAAAAAAATCATTTAACCCTGAAGGGGATGAGGAGAAACTGCCAGGTTTTTTTACAGAATGTAAAGAACCGGCCTTCTTAGGATTTTTCTTGAACCAGTTTTCGTTGATAGGCATCTTCAATTTTCAGGATCAATTCATTAATGTCACAAGGCTTCATCAGATAATCAAAAGCCCCTAAACGCATCCCTTCGATGCCTGATTCCACCGATGCATGACCGGTCAGCATAATGACTTCAATCAGGGCATTGATTTCTTTGATCTGTCTCAAGGTCTCCAGTCCGTCCAGACCGGGCATTTTAACATCGACCACCGCCACGTCCACCGGCTTTTCTCTGACCGTTTCGACCGCTTTATAGCCATCTTCCACATCCAGGACTTCCAGATGCCTTTTTCTCAACCGGTTGGCCAAAGTAATGCGAAAATCCTCTTCATCATCGACCAATAACAATCGAATCGCTGCCATGAAACACCTCCTGTTTAGCTCAAAGTTCAAGATCCAAAGTCCAAGGTCCAA
>CAZVHO010000011.1:47868-58234 GCA_964627515.1 uncultured Thermodesulfobacteriota bacterium
GTCCAAGGTCCAAAGTTGATGAATTCGTAAAAAGCTTATCCCGGAATATCGACAAAAGTGGCAATCTCTTTTAGCATTTCTTCTTTGTGCCGGTTAACTTTCCCCGGATCCGACAGGATCATGTCCATCTGCCGGGTATGGAGGATGAGATAACCCAGGACCTTGAGCCGCTCTTTTAAAGTTTCTTTCTCCTGCCGTTCCAGCCGGGCCGATAACAAATCCCCTTTGGTTTGAACCCAAAAATGAAATTTCTCCAGAATGAGCCGGATAAGGAAGGCCCTTTGTTCTTTCCTCCCCCGATCGGCCGCCCCCCCTTTAAAGTAGAACCAGACATAATTCTCAGCCGCCAGATCTCCCAGGTAAGCCTCAACCGAAGAAAAATGGAACCCTAACCGCGTACTCAAATGACAAAAATTTTCCGAGATGATGGCATAATTTTTGGCTGCCATTTCGGAAGCCTGCCCATATTCCAGAGAAGTATCCATGGTCGATTCAGCCAGGATAGAAAGAAATCCCCGGGCATCCACCGGAGGGGGGCCTTTCCAGGGAATGGCAGCCAGTCCCTCCCATAAGGAAAGCAAGGGAACCGAACGGATGTCTTCCGGCCGAATGGTGGGGCCCTGGCAATCTTCTTTGATTCCCCCTTCCAAATCGATAATCCACCATTGCATAGGGATCGAGGAAACCAATTTTTGGGCAACTTTTTCGGAAAAGGCCACCTCTTGGTTATCATCAAAAAGGGCCCTTAAGGACATCTCATGGGCAAAACGGATGATATCGTGCAGAGACTGACAGCTCCCGGCTGTAAAATTGGTCCCCTCGGGATCGGTCAGGCTCAGGGGTGCAATAAACTTCAGGATGTTTTCCAGGGAACGATAAACCGGGCTGCCCTTCATGGGATTTGTTTTTTTAGAGGATTTAGTCAGGAGGATTTCGGCACATCCGGCGTAGATCTTTTGGCCATTCGCGTCAACGGTTATCAGGTCCCCCTGGTGGATGTCCTGGAAGGCCGTTTGGGTACCCATCAGGGCCGGTATCTTGAATTCCCGGGCTACGGCCGCCAGGTGTCCGGTCAGGCCCCCCTGGTCGGTCACCACAGCCACAGCACTATTTAAAAGGGCTGCCCATTGAGGTAAAGGATACCGGGCCACCAGCACTGCACCAGGCGGAAATTGCAACAGGTCGACCGTGGTTTCTATGTGAACGGCCGGGCCGCAGGCCACACCCGGACTGGCCGTTATGCCTCCTTCCAAAAGGACGGGCTCGTCCACCTGCACCTTAGGACAGGCCTCGTCCGGTTGGACGACCAACAGGGGTCGGCTTTGAAGGATCTGGATCGATCCGTCGGCCTCAATAGCCCATTCGATATCCTGGGGACAACCGAAATGTTCTTCCAGACGAAGGGCCATTTCAGCCAACTGCCCGGCCTGTTCGTCGGTAATGGCCGGGATTTGGCGATCGGATTCCACCATTAACTCCAGGGAGACCCCCTCTTCCGGATGGGAAACGATTTTTTTGGATTTTTTTTGAATATCTTTTTTATAAAGATGGCTTGGATTTTTTTTGTCCATGACATAAAGATCGGGAACAAGGCTTCCATCCACTACGGATTTGCCTAACCCCAAAACAGCATTGATGACTATTTCCTGATGATCCCGGTCTCCCCCGGGGTCGGTTGAATACATAACCCCGGCCGCCTGGGCCTGAATCATGGCCATACACCCCACGCACATGATAATCTCTTCGTCCAGAAATCCCTTGTTGAGCCGATAGGTCATGGCCGGCACCGAATATTTACTGGCCAGAATTTCCTTATACGACAGGATCAAATATTCCGGGCTGACATTGAGGAGAGACCGGTATTGACCGGCAAAAGAGGCTTCCTGGGCGTCTTCCCCAAGGGCACTGCTGCGCATGGAAACATGGATTTCTTTCCCCACTTTTTTTATTAATTCCTGATAGGCCGAAAGGATCGCATCTTCCAATTCGATGGGGAGTAAGGCCCTGGTGATTAATTTCTGGATCTCAGAACTGGTCTCGTGGAGCTTGGCAATATTCCGGGAATCGAGGAATTGTTGGCGGCGATTGATCTCATCCTGTATTGGCGTGCTTCCCAGAAAATATTCATAAGCCGCGGCGGTAATCACAAACCCTTCCGGCACCGGTAGACCTACCCGATTCTTGACCTCCCCCAGGTTGGCCATTTTATTCCCTGCCAGGTCGGCCAGGTGACGGTCTACAGCCTGAAGCGGAAGCACCCAGTCCCCCTGGGCCGGTTTTTTCTTCTTCTTCAACTCCCGGTCGATCTTGGCCCAAATACCGTCAAAGACCGTCAAAAGGGCTTCGTGTTGATTGGCAGTAATCTCATTAAGGCTTTGGATGATTTTAAAAAGATTAACGGAAAGGGCCGTGCAATGGGCCCGGACAAAGGCCATCCCAAAACCGTTGCGGTCTTCCAGGGCCTGTTCCATTTCGTTGATAATTTCTAAGACTTTATCATTCAGGCTGAGGAGGGTTTTGAAATTCAAATAGCGCCGGGTAAAGGCCAGGCGAATTTCATCCCGCGCCTTTTCAGCCTCCCGGAGCTTTCCCTCCCGCCGTTTTTTAAATAACTGCTTCAAATCGAACATCAGGATGTCCTAAATGACCAATTTTATCATCAACAAAATCACCACTCCAAAAGCAATAAAGGCAAAGAGTTGCCGCACCTTGGGATGGGTGGTCCTTTTGGCTAAAAGGCCGCCGATTTGATTGCCCAGACTACTGGTTATTAAAAGAACGGCCACCAGGATAAGGTCGATGTTGCCTTGAAAGGAATGGCTCAAGGTCCCATAGCCCATGGAAAAAATACTTTCGAAGAGATCCGTTCCGATAGCCACCACCATGGGACAGCCGATCACATAGATCAAGGCCGGCATTCGGATAAAACCGCCCCCTGACCCCAGAAACCCGACCAGCAGACCGGTGGCCATTCCCACGCCCAGGATCACCCACAGAGAAATGGCCTCTATGCCGGAGGCCGGGAGCCCAATCATGGGCGGCAGATGGATATGCTGAAGCCTGGCGGTCACGGCCGGTTGGTAGGCGGAAATAAGGCCCTCACCCAATGCTTCCTGTTGAGAAGCCCTGGCTTCCCGATAGACGATCATTCCGATCCAAAGCAAAAGGGCACTGTAAACCAGACTCAAAATCAGGGATAGATAACGGATGGACATCCCCAGGAGGTTGAAGCTCCCGGCCTGCTTAAAGAATTCCAGAAGCCGCACCCCCCCCTCGACCCCGATAATCGTTCCGACCAACATCCAGCCCCCGAGTTTAAAATCGATGCTGCTCATTCTTTTAAATCGGAGGATATTTAACGTAGAGGTACCCATCATCTGACAGAGGTCGCTGCCCACGGCTACATTGTAGGGGACATTAAACAAAGCGTTCAGCAAAGGAGACATCAGTAACCGCCCCCCTACACCGAAAAAACCGGTCAGGCCCCCAACCAGGAAGCCCAATATAATCAGACCGGTAAGGCTCGGATGGATTTCAACACCTTGAAGGTGCGCCCAATAGACGGCTACCGGAAAAAGAGGTTGAGACCCGTCCATAGTCAGCGTCTTTCTCCCAACAGATGAACCCATCCTTTTTCAATTAACCGGTTGATCCAGTTCAGAAGAATCCCCAACAGGATAGGGATGGTCAGGTTCAGAAGAACATAGAGGGGTTGGATTTGAAAGCCGGATTTTTGGGGAGCGGCATCAATGGCAATTTTGATCAGGTATTCCAAGCTTTCCATAATAGCCCTTTTTTATATTGAAGATAGAGGGATAATAAAGTAAAAATAAGGTTTCTTCAAGTTTCAAAAAATTCCGTTTTAAGAAAAATTTAGGATAGAGTCCTGTTATGAAAAGCTGGTTTAAAAAATTCATCCAATCGGAATCCAGATCAAAAGCCGCCTTACTTGAAAATTTTCGCACTATTTACGGCTATTATCAAACCCTTCTCAAGGCCCGGGAAAAGGCCCTGGAAATAGTCCAGGGGACTTATCCGGAAAGATCCCAGGATCTCTCCCAACTCATCGGATCGATTATCGAGTCCTTGAACCGGATCTCCAACCAATGTTCCCTGGATCTGGTAAAAAAATTTCAAGCCATTCAAGACTTCCTCCAGAAAGATCCTTTGGCAAAACCGGATAGCCTTATTTCCCCAACCTTCTTTTTTGAGACCGGGTGGCCTAAGCCGGAGCCTTTTCCGGTCAAGGGATTTCATGGTTTTGAGGACCTTCTCCGCTATGTCCATGAACTGGCTATTGAAGAAATGTTTGACCTCCTGGATCGATATGATCCGAGCTGGTCCAGGGCGACAAAGGTCCAATCCGGTCTGCCGATTAATCTTCATGTCATTGACCTGGGTGGCGGTTTGTTTTCCGGGAATGAAAAAAAAATGGTTCGAAGGGAGGAGATCCTCTCCGAACCCCTTTTGGCCATGTTCAAGGGCATGTATCATCCGGGCATCACCTGGTCCGGCCCTATCGGAGTCAATTTGAAAGGCCTGATAGTGATTATGGCCCAAAGTACCAGCCGCCCTGAGGAGGATTTCTGGGATAAGACCTATGCCTTGCTGACCGGAGAATATATGAATTACAATTCGCGCCTGGGATACCATTACACATCAGTGGATGCCTATGTCTGCGACCATCCGGAAAATAACCATATCCGGTTTATGTTTAAAGGCGGGGCGGCCGATGATGTCCGGCGGGCCCGCAGGGCCCGCTTTATCGGAACTGTTTTGGAAAATATGGGCTTTGAAGTGGTCGTCCAAAAAGACCTGGTCCATGGACGGTTCCTTCATCAAGACCGCGCCTTGACTGAAAAGAACTTAGACCTCATCGGACGCTTAATGGGCTGTTCCCGTCAGCGAGACATGGTGATGAATGATGAATCGGTTGTCTCCTGGCACACTCAAGCCTTTCTCCGTGGGAACTACGGTTTTGATCCTACAAAATAGGTTTAAGGTGCAAGGTATACGGTTTAAGGTAAAAGCACACCGATCAGATCCTAACCCTTACACCTTGCACCTCAAACCTCAGACCTCAGACCTCAGACCTATATCGTCTTGGCCACCAGCACCGAACAAGGGGCGTGAGAGATGATCTTCATGGCCGTACCCCCCAGACTGAAACGGCCGGTGGCCCCCATTCCCCGGCTGCCGATAACAATTAAATCCATTTTTTCTTCCTCGGCGGTCTTGACGATTTCATCGGCTATGGCCCCGGAGCTGACGATCATAGACTTTGGGGTTATCCCACTGGACTGAAATAATTCTTTGGCCTTGGACAGGGCCTGCTCGGCCTGTTGACTCAGCTTACTTTCCAGGGAATCCCGGGCCCTGGCTGAAATTTCCAGGTCGATATCCGGATAGAGGGGTATTACCGCCAGAAGGGTTACAGCGCCTCCCTGGGCCTTGATCATATCAAAGGCCAACTTGACCCCTTCCCCGGAGTCCTTGGAACCATCAATGGCCAACAATATCTTCATCGATCTCTCCTTGTTAAGGTATAAGGTGTAAGGTAAAAGGTTCAAGGTAAAACCAAAACCTCAAACCCCAAACCTTGGACCTTGGGCCTTGCACCTTATACCTGAATTTATTACACCTCTTTCTTCACCTTGGCCTTCTTCATGGTCAACCCTACCCCATCAAAAATATAAAAGATGGCATAGCCCCACCACATGGTATAAAAGACATAAAAAACCAGGAGGAAGGTCATGATACCGGCCCGGTCAGCCACCCTTTGCGGCTCGATGGTATAAAAATTATAAGCCGGCTCTATCCCTTTCTTGCTTATCTCGGAAATATGGTTGGCTTCCTCTATCTTGAGGTTCTTTTTAAAAAATTTATCCATCTTGGACAAGGCGGTCCACCAGCTTTTCATGACTTCTTGTCCATCAAAACCATAAGAGGCCATGACCTCTTTCCCCTGGTTATGAAACATAAGGTCCGAATCTTTTAAGATCAGGGCCATAGTCTTGCCCATATCCCCATCTATCTTAAAATTGTTCCCCTGGACTTCGACCTTACAACCCCCGGCAGTAAACAGCTTGGCGATCTGTTCGGCTTCCTTGGGTTTCTCGATATTAATTTGAACGGTAAAGGGTTTCCCCTCAAACTTTTTATTGGCTTCCTTCAACTTGGGGATGAAATAGGAGGAGCCTTTGGAGAGCTTGTTAAAAAGGTCATCGGCATAATCAAGCCCGTTCATGCCGCTGCCGTAAATCGGAGAAAAGATTAAAATCAAGACCCCAATAAAGGAAAGGGCCAAAAACATCCCCATGGTGAAAGGTCCTTTATTTTTGATCGCCATGGCCTTATCCCTCCCTCAATACCTTTAGATTTCCAAAAAACTTGCTCATGACCCAGAGGCCGAAAAAACCGACCACCACCCAGAAAATAATGGCCCCGACGAAATCTATCGTACCGGTGACGGATTTTGGGAGGTTGATGATTTCCATTTCCGTTAACTTCTTAGGCAATGTGGCCGCCCGGTTGATGAAACCGGCCAGAATGGAAACGGCATAAAATCCCCGGATATGGATCCCCTTGACCACCTTGGTGGTCAGGGCTCCTACCTGAATGCCGATCAAAGAGCCAATCAGCATGCCCATGGCCAGGGAATAAAAAACATAACCGTAAATGGCATACTGGGCAACGGCTGCCAACCCGGCGGTAAAGATGATCTGCAGGATATCGGTTCCGACCGTGGTCATGGAAGAAACGCCGAATATATAAACAAACATGGGAAAGGTAATGAAGCCGCCCCCCACGCCCATCAAAGCGGCCAGTAATCCCACGAGGACGCCCCCCAGGGCCACGATCACCCCCGAAATCCTTCGGCCGCCTAAGTCCTCATCAAAACCGATCATGGGAGGAATTTTTAAGTTCTGAACTTTAAGGGCCACCCCGGTTACCCCTGATGGGCCGCCATGGGCATCATGACCCCCACCGGAAGAAGCGGCCGATTCTGCCTTTGATGATTTTATAAAATCAAAAAGGGCATAAAAACCAAGAAAACCCAGGAGAATGGCATAAATGACACTGATGAAGGTATCACTCAAGAGGGGATCGATATTATAGAGGGCCTTGTTGATATAGCCTCCGATAAAGGTCCCGGCTCCGGAGCCGACCAGAAAGGCAATGGCCAGTTTTCCGGAAACATTGCCTAATTTTTTGTGGACGGCCGTACCCATGATGGCCTTGGCGAAGATATGAAAAAGATCGGTCCCAACGGCCAGAATGCCCTTTACCCCGGCGGCCATTAAGGCCGGGGTGATGATAAATCCCCCTCCGGCCCCGATACAACCGGTAATCAGACCGGCACAGAGCCCTATGGCTATGGAAACCAGAAAGATGGTCGTGGTATAGTGGGCCGGGGCGTAGGCGGTCTTGCTGCCCAGGATATTGGCCCCCTCACAAATCGCCACGGCAAAAATAGGCAAGAGCATACATAGAAGGATCAAAAGCTTTTTTCGATTCCTCAGAATACTCATGGAGACCTCAAAGTCCCATTGGGCATGGGCTATGGCCCCGGCCTTTAAAAATTCAAAGACTTGTCTCCCTACGTTCATAACGAAAGCCTCCTTCTCAATCGAGATTTAGTCTAAGTAGAACCCCATTCTTTTATCAAAAAATATGCCAATTAGACAACCAGTAATAATAGGTTTATTTTAAAGGATTTTTTTGGTTACCCTTCTCAGGTCGGACAATAAAAGAGGCCCATCGAGGATACAATGTGTCACCTATTTGATACATATAGAATGGAAGGGCTTTCTTGCCGGGAGGAGTAACCTCTGAGATGAGATCTTCATGGAAAGCATATTAAACCCTCATGACCCCTTAGGTTACCACGAAGGATGAAAATGGATAATAAAAGGCTATTGGCAATGGGCTATGGGCAATAGGTTAAAGGTTTTTCAGGTTTTTCTTTTCCTATAGCCTATCGCCTCGTGCCTATAGCCTGAATTTTGGATTAGCGATAGTTTTTAGACTTGATATCATTTTCCCGCATCAAACGGTGCAGATAAGGTCTCTTAAGCCCGCATTCTTTAGCCGCCAAAGAAACGTTTCCCCCATATTTTGCCAGCACCCGGCGGATATATTCGATATGAAAGTTATTGATAATATGTTCCTTAGCTTCTTTAAAAGGGGACAGGAAGATATTTTCCTGGATCCTGAAAGGAAAGGAGGAGGGCTGGTCTTCTGGAAACAGATCCGAAACCTGGAGGATATCGGACCAACTTAAAATAATACCCCGTTCAATGACATTCTCCAATTCTCTGATATTTCCCGGCCAGTCGCGGGTTTTGAGTACCTCCAGGGCCTCCGGGGCGATCCCCTTGATTTCCTTTTGATTGAGCTTGTTATATTTTTCAACGAAAAATTGGGCCAGGAGGGGGATATCGTCTTTTCGATCCCTGAGAGGAGGCAGGATAATCTGGATCACATTTAATCGATAAAACAAATCCTCCCGGAATTCCTTTTTGTGCACTTTTTCCATCAAGTCCTGATTAGTGGCGGCAATAAACCGGATATCGGCGATCAAGGTTTTAGAGCTCCCCACCGGTTTATATTCCCCTTCCTGAAGAAGGCGCAGCAGTTTGGTTTGCATAACCAAATTTAAATCGCCGATTTCGTCCAGGAATAGAGTCCCGCCGTCCGCCTCTTCCACCAGGCCTTTTTTGTCCCTTATGGCGCCGGTAAAAGAACCCTTCAAATGGCCGAACAGCTCGCTCTCAATCAGAGTTTCCGGGATGGCCGAACAATTGACGGCCACTATATTTCTATTTTTTCTATGGCTGTGGAAATGTATGGTCTTGGCCGCTAATTCTTTTCCGGTACCGGATTCACCGGTGATCAGAATGGTTGCCGAAGTCTGGGCCACCTGCATAATCCTCTGATACACTTTTTCCATGCGGGGGCTGGAGCCGATGAGAAAGGGGAACTTCAATTTTTCCTCCAACTCATTTCTCAAGTTGAGGTTTTCTTTGGTTAAGCGTTGGAAATTAAAGGCCTTGTTGATAGTCAGGAGGATTTCTTCTTTTTTAAAGGGCTTGGTGATATAACTGAAGGCCCCTTTTTGCATAGCCTCAACCGCAGATTCAATGGTTCCATAAGCGGTCAGGATGATAATCGGAATTTGATCGTCTTTTTTTCGGATAATATCGATTAACTCCAGGCCATCCAGGTTTGGCATCCTTAAGTCGGTAATTACCAGATCAAAGGCATTTTCTTCTAATATGTGGGGGACATCTAAAGAATCAGAGGTAGTATCTACTTGATAATTGGTTTTATCCTCAATAATCCTTTTTAACAAGTCTAGCATGTCGGGTTCGTCATCGACAATCAATATTCTTTCGGCCATACTTCTTTCCTAATATACACCACTTATGATAAATGTTTATGATTAGAGGCACTCACGATGCCGGAGAATTTCATCCCTCAACGCCGAACTTTGAAAACCGACGGTTATCGGTCAGGCCGAGGGTACGGAAATGATGAAGGTGGTACCCTTAGGTTGGCTTGGAGTGTCCTTGGTCCGGCTTTGGCAGGTGATGGTTCCTCCATAATTGATTATTATACCATAAGTTATGGAAAGTCCCAACCCAATTCCACGCCCTTCTTTTTTGGTGGTAAAAAAGGGATCGAAAATCCTGCCCAGGTATTCCTTGGGAATTCCCTTACCGTCGTCTCGAAACCCGAGTTCTATCCTTTTCCCAAAATCCTTTTTTAAGGTCCAAATTTCAAGACGTCCGCCGGACGGCATGGCTGTTTTAGCATTATTGATCAGATTCAGGAGGACTTGCTGCCATTTCTGTCCATTCCCGGGAGCCGGGGGCAAATCGGGGAGAAGAGAACATTCCCATAAGATGCCCTGGGCTTTCAGCCCCGGCCCCACTACACCCAATAATTTTTCAATCGTACTATTTAAATGGACCTTATCTTCCGAATCACCTCGGGGTCTGGTAAAATTTAATAAATTTTCAATAACTTGCTCGCAATTCAGCCCTTGGCGTTCGATGGTTTTCAAGTCTTTATAAATTTGGGTCTCGGGATCAAATTTTTCTAAGATCAAACTGCAATAACCTAATATAATTCCAATCGGGTTATTGATTTCATGGGCAAGACCGGCGGTCAGGGTTTCCAAAGAAGCCAATTTCTCCGCCTGAATATCCTCGGCCATGGAGCTTATTTCAGCCATGGCCGTAATATTTTCTTTGGAAAAAACCATCCGCAGGTAAAAGAAAAGAAAAAACAATAGAAGAATATACATGATCCCGAATAAAAACAACCAGGGAAGCCCATCGCCCAGAGGTTTAATAAAACC
>CAZVHO010000011.1:58334-59496 GCA_964627515.1 uncultured Thermodesulfobacteriota bacterium
GGAACAAAACTGACGGTTTTTCTTTCCCTGATCATCATTGTCGTCCTTTCAGGATTTGGCTATTTTGATATTTTTTCCCGGCGGGACATCCTGGTAAGAAAAATGAAGGCCGAAGCCAGAAGTACCGGTCGAACCCTCGAAGTATCGCTCGAGAAGATTTTTCAACCCGACGAGAT
Source organism: uncultured Thermodesulfobacteriota bacterium (assembly GCA_964627515.1). Taxonomy (GTDB): domain Bacteria; phylum Desulfobacterota; class RBG-13-43-22; order RBG-13-43-22; family RBG-13-43-22; genus RBG-13-43-22. The sequence continues at coordinate 58,511 of CAZVHO010000011.1, forward strand.
GGCCTCTATACAGGGTCTGATCGATGCGGTAACCAAATACGAAAGGACCCTCGGGGTCATTGTCTATTTCCAAAGAGAAAAGGCCCTGTTCCGGTCCCATTCTTTACAAGAGAACATTGAACCTTATTTTACCTGGATTATGAGATCCATTCGGGAGAATCAGGCCCAGGAAACCTTTGGGACTTATAAAAACGCCCCTGTATTTTTATATGCTTTCCCCTTGAACGACCGGAAGGGGAAGACCATTGGTGGGGTGTCGATCCTCCAGGACACCTTTTTTATGGAAGAAGAACTCAAGAAGGCCAAACGGAATATTTTTATCACGATCTTCGTGCTCATCGGCGGAACGGTAACGCTGGTTCTTTTCGGTACCAGAAAATGGGTTACGCTGCCCATCTCCAAACTGATCGAGGGGGTCAAGAATCTGGCTGCGGGAAATCTCGACCACCGGATAACCCTTAAAAAAGGGGATGAGCTTTCCGAATTAGCCCAGGCATTCAATCAAATGTCGGTCGACTTAAAAGATGCCCGGGATCGGATCATTCGGGAGGCTGAGCAGAAATTAGAATTGGAAAGGAGTCTCAGACAATCCGAAAAATTGGCTACCATCGGCCAGTTGGCCTCTGGTCTGGCCCACGAGGTCGGGACCCCTCTCAATATTATTTATGGCCGGACGGAATTGGTCAAACGAAGATTGGAAGATCAGGAAGAGATTCGTAAAAATTTGGATATTATCCTTTCCCAAACCGAGCGCATCACCCTGATCATTCAACAACTCCTTGGTTTTGTCAGAAAAAAGAAACCCGAACAGGGGGCCCTGAATATCGGCCCCTTTTTGGAAGCCACACTGGACCTCCTGGACCAACAAATCAAAAAGCAAGGCATTACCATAATAAAAAAATGGGAGGATCATCTCCCCCCCGTTAGTGGAGATCCGGACCAACTGCAGCAGGCCTTTTTAAATCTCCTTTTAAATGCCATCCAAT
>CAZVHO010000011.1:59596-63123 GCA_964627515.1 uncultured Thermodesulfobacteriota bacterium
TTAAATGCCATCCAATCTATGCCCGAGGGGGGCCTGATTCGCCTTTCCGCTTTTCCGAGAAAGATTAGTAAAGTTGGGCTTGAGGATAGTGAGAGGCCTTATCTGGAGATCGTCCTGGAGGATACCGGGATCGGGATGGAAAGAGAAGTAATCAAAAATATCTTTAATCCCTTTTTTACCACCAAGAAGACCGGGACCGGGCTGGGTTTGATGGTTACCCTGGGAATCCTCCAGGATCATGAGGGGTGGATCGATGTGGAAAGTGAGGTCGGTAAAGGAGCGGTCTTTAAGGTCTATCTCCCGGCCTGGCAAGAGGAGGTAAGGGGAAATGGATAGGGGCATCAAAATTTTAGTCGTCGATGACGATCTTGAGATGTGCAGCTTGCTGTCCGATGTCCTGAAAGGAGAGGGATTCTCGGTCCTGGCCCTGGAGGACAGTATAGCGGCCTCCAGGATTCTCAAAAAAGAAGAGTTCGATGTTATGATAACGGACTTGAAAATGAAGGGATTGAAAGGTCTGGATCTCCTCGAAGAAGCCAGGAAATCGGCTCCCCTGACGCCCGTCATTATTATTACCGCCTTCGGGACCATTGAATCGGCCATAAAGGCCATAAAGATGGGCGCCTATGACTACATTACCAAACCCTTTCGCATCGACGAGATCATCCTGACGGTTAAGAAGGCCCTGGAAAACCGCCAATTGAAGAAAGAAGTGGTTCGACTGAAAAAAGAGGTCGAGTCCCGATACCACTTCCACCATCTCATCGGTAAAAGTCCCCTGATGCAGAATATCTATGCTCTCATTGAGTGCATCCGGGACAGCTCCGGAAATGTCCTGATCACCGGGAAAAGCGGAACAGGTAAGGAGTTGGTGGCTAAAGCCATCCACTATAACAGCACCAGAAAAGACGGCCCCTTCATTGCGGTCAACTGTGCGGCCATACCGGAATCACTCCTGGAAAGCGAATTATTCGGATATAAAAAAGGCGCCTTCACCGATGCCAAAACAGACAAACGGGGGTTATTATTTGAAGCCGCCGGGGGCACGGTTTTTTTGGATGAAATAACGGAGATGCCCCTCATGGTCCAGGTAAAATTACTCCGGGTGATTGAAGAGAGAGAAGTGCGGCCTTTGGGGGATACCCATTCCTATGCTATTGATGTCCGGCTGATCTCTGCCTCAAACCGGAAAATTAAGGATCTGATTCAACAGGGGCGATTTCGGGAAGACCTCTACTATCGATTAAAGGTCATCGATATCGATTTGCCGCCTCTTATGGAACGGAAGGAAGACATCCCCCTTCTGATTCAGCATTTTATCAATAAATTCAGGAAAGAAACCCGAAAAAAAATTTCTGGGATTTCTGAAGAGACTCTAAAAATTCTGTTAAATTACTCATGGCCGGGAAATGTCCGGGAACTGGAAAACATTATTCAAAGGGCCATCACTTTATGTCAGCAGGAGGTGATCCTTCCGAAAGATTTGCCGTCCTCCATGCTTTCGGAGGCTGAAGACGGGGACCTGATAGAAAAAGGGCTTCTCAAAAAACAGACTCTGGAGCAATTGGAAAAGGAATATATCAAGAGGGTATTGATCGAAGTCGGGGGGAATAAATCCAAGGCCGCCGAACTATTAGGGTTCGACCGTAAAACTCTTTACCGGAAGCTCCAGGAAATTTAGAAAAAAAAGTTACAAGATGCAAGTGTGATGGACATGTAAAAAAGTCCGAAATCGCCCATTTTCGTCATTCCCGTGAAGACGGGGACCCACAGAGGGAAGAAAATGCAGCCTCCACCAAGTCGCTATTACAATGAGACAGTTAATAGGTAACATCCATTAATCAACCCTTAAAGTCGTTGAATCACATAAATGTAAACGGGTATTTTACTTTGTTCTTTTATTTCATTGATCATAGGTAGTAACTCGCGTTTCTTGGGGCTATCTTTTAAGGGCGAAAGGTATATAGCCCCTTTGCCCCGGGAGGAAACGGAAGCGGTTCGAAGCAACTCCTTTAAAGATTCATAATGTTCAGCAGACAATCCTTTTCCGATAACAAAATTGGCCGTAACTTCGATGTTTTTATAGGTGGCATTAATATCAAGCATCTTCTTGAAGGCTTCACAAACATTTGATTCATCCAAGGATTTTCCGATGTGTGTTAGAGTTGGCGTATCATTGGATTCTAACCCGATATTGATGTAGGTATAAAATGGTAGCTGATTCAGCCTTTCGAATAATCTATTTTCAGACTTGAGCAGCGAATGCACACTTCCGAACAAAAAAAGCAAAGGGGTCATTCTCCCCGGCTTCCCAAACCCAAAAGCCTTGTAAGCTTCTGAAGCTGAATCGGAAATCAATTTTTCCCCCGCCTCAAGGGCATCATGATTACCTAAGAACAGTCCATCATAATTCTCAAGATTACGGCCATAAAAATCCTTTAATTTTCCAATCTGTTCCAGGATATTAGTCCTGGAGCGTGCCTGAAATTTCTGGGCCGATTTGACACAACAAAAATTACAATGATAAAGACATCCATCTGAAATCATAAGAGGGATAATCTCATAATCGATATGCCGTGTATCTGGCGGAAGAACCGAAACCCTTCCACCTATTATCTCATTCAGTCTCTGCGATCGTTCGAACAGCACACCGTCATGATTCTCAATGATAAGGTTTATTAGCTCCTTAGCTTTTGTATGTAGCCGGTCCTTCCTTGATCCGTATAGATTGCCATACAATTGAGGCCAGGCTGCAAAGGCGTTCATTATTCCGGGAGTTGAATAATAGTTGATTTCCCAAATTGAGTTGCTGGGATATGGAAGACAGGGCAAATAGTATTCGCCCAGCCAGGAAATGATGCCGTTTTCACTGCTATCATCACCAACAGAATAATACACCCAATCATTGCCGTCTGTTCGTTTTAGCTGTTCTGCCGGATGGGGCCAGCTTGCATTGAGACCTCGGATAAACTTAATTTCGCCATTTAGATTAAACAAGAATTCATATTCGGATGTCCTGATCTCTGAATACTTCCCATAGCGGAGAGGAAAACTCGCCTTTGTGATATGAGGGGGGCCTTGCTTTTCAACACAGATCGCAAGATTGCTTAAAAACGGGGCCTCCATATTATTTCCTCGCATTTTAACGACAAGCTCATCCGCTACGAGAATCGTGGTCGGCTGGAGCGCCATGTTGGCCCACAACCTTTGCCCAAGGCCTGATTTTTGTCAACACCGGTCCAAGCTTACGCTCGGCGACTTCAGTGTCGTGAGCCGCCTGGGCGCGTAGCCAATAGCCGTTAGACAAACTGAAGAATCTGGACAGTCTCAAATCGGTGTCCGCTGTAATAGCTCGCTTGCCGGCAACAATCTCACCAATGCGTTGGGGGGGGACACCTATCTCTTTGGCCAAGCGGTACTGGCTCAACCCCATCGGCTTAAGAGACTCTTCTAACAGAATTTCACCGGGAGTAATGGGTTTGAGTTTGTTCATAATTGATTCTCCTTAGTGGTAATCCACGATCTCA
>CAZVHO010000012.1:0-61277 GCA_964627515.1 uncultured Thermodesulfobacteriota bacterium
CTTCGTGGTGCTCCCGAGGGCATGAGGGTTTAGTCTGGAGAGGGAAAGCGGGCTTTTCGGCTTAGGGTAATGGGGGAAAAAGAAAAAGTTTGCAGTGTCCTCCTCAATTGACCGGTTGAGGGGTGAAAGAAGGGTGGGTATTGAAGCAGGTTAGCTTTTCCTGGACGTCTTGGTCATAAAATGGGAGATCTGCTGTTCGATTTCTTTCTCCCCGCATTTCGGGCATTGCGCCTTTCCGTCTTCATGCTCCTTGATGCTTAAAATCACAGAAAAAGACTCATTGCATTTTTTGCAGAAATATTCGTAGGTGGGCATAATTGAGACTCCTTCTTTTCAAAAAATCGATGGAAAAGATCCCAAATACCTGATTTAAACGCCCTGCTTTCTTGGCCCCAATCCCCCGAATCATGACAGGCAACAATGTCCCGGGAGCATCCGAATCGAACTTTTCATAAACCTATCAAATAATATCATGTCCGGTCTAATAAATAAAGCCCCTATTTATTCAAAAAAACAAAAGGGGTCCCGGTCTTCAAAAATGTCGAGACCCAGGCTGGAGGATACGGCCAGGCACCCGCCGCAGACCGGACGGATAGGGCAGGGGGCACAGGCTTTTGATCCGGCCCGATATTCTTTGGCCCTTTTCGAGGCGTAGAGTTCTTCAAAGGACTGGTTCGATATATTTCCGATGGGGGAAGGAAACTTGCGGCAGGCATGGACCTCTCCATCGGGCAGCAAGGTAAGAAAATTAAAGGCCGCACTACAGCCGTAACCGGCACAGCCGCCAAAGAGGTCCCCGCCGTTTTGGTAAAAAAGAATATTGAATAGGTTGTCCTTGAGGCCCAAGATCGGGTTTTCCCTGGATGCCTGAAGGTAGGTTCGTAAAAATTTTTGAAATTCTCCCGGGGTGGGCAAAAGGAGCTTCGAGGCCTCTCCGACCATGGAGAGCCTGTTAAAGAAAAAAGCCTCGGTTTTATCGCGTAATATCTCGGCCAAAGGTAAAACCTGGTGGAGGTTGTCACGGGTCAGGGTCAGCATTACCATGGAATAAATGCCCCGATCCTTGAGAAGGGCCAGGAAGCGCATGGTCCGGTCGAAGTGACCATTCTCGCGTATATGATCATTGTGTTCCGGTAAGCCTTCCAGGCTTACCTGATAAAAAGCGGGATTTTGGATGGATGAAATTTTTTCGATCTTTTCCTGAGCAACCGGATTCCCGAGAATGGCCACGGAAAAACCTTTTTCGAAGGCCGCCTGGTAGATTGCAAAAAAGTTAGGGTTTAAAAAAGGATTGCCTCCGGTAAAGGAAATGTGTCCTCTGACGTTTTGACTGCGGCAAAAATGGCGTAGATCCTCCAATATTTCCAGTGATTGACCTAAAGATAACGAAAGCCGCGAACTTCGATCATAGCAATGCAGGCAATGAAGATCGCAGGCTTGGGTAATATGCCATTGGAGGGTAAAGACAGGGGAAGAAAAAAAATGTTCATGGGTTACTTTCCCCTGAGGAAAGATTTGGGGATCCCGACGAATCTTAGAAGGCGATGAGATGAGAATGCCTTTGGCAACGGATCGGTCGATGGCCTTCTCAACGCGGGTTATGGGGAGGCTGCCCATTCGGGCCACTTCTTCGACTTCCAACCCTTCCACGAGCATCTTAAGGGCCAGGAGTTCTTCATCCGAGGCGGTTTCGAACTGTAATTCCCTGGAGTTGGGATCTTGCCAAATTAAAACCCATTCCGGGCCGAGTTCAATCAAAGAAGGGGCTTGAATGCCTTTTTGCTTGATGAAAAAAGGCAAATTTTTCCAGGAAAGGGATAAGACCTGTAAGGTAGGGTTAAGGGCTATTTTTTCGGATTCTTTTGGAAAATCCGCTGGTTTTCTTTGGGTTTGGTAGATGGCCAATTCCAGTCGGATCAGGTCCGGTATGGCCCCGGGTAACCGTAAAGAGGCTATTTCTGAAAAAAAGCTACCCGGAAAATTATCCGCGTTCTGGCTTTTTTCCCAGGTCTTTTTGATCTCCTCCCAGGTTTCTTTGGACACCAGAGAACGGCTGACTGGAAATATTCGATTAAGTTTCATCTTGATAATTTAAAACCAGGGCAACCACTAAACGGATAATTTCCGGACTTTTTACGATTCCGTCAAGAGGTTGCCCGAAAAGATTTTGGGGTTAGGATAGTGCCCACGGCACTACTTTTTACCGCTTCAACTGCTCTGTCCAGTACCACCGGTACCGGGTTTGGTCCCGCTTCAACTGCTCTGGCCTGGAGATTTTGGGTCTTGGGTACTACCTGCACCCGGCTTGTCCCCCCCTCAAGCACTTTTTCCATTGGTGACACAACCAGTGGCAAACAGCGCTCCTCCGGTCAGCAGGCCGGCGATACTCACTCCTGCCAAGAGCTTTTTCAGCTCTTTTTTATCCATTCGCATCTCACCTCCTTTTTAAATTGGGATTGAGTAAACCAGATGGATTCCGCCCGATTTTCAAAAACTATTAATTTTTTTAATTTTATCGAAAAGGAAGGGAAAATTGAATAATCGGAAGACTGTATTTTTTCTGGAAAGACTGTATATTGAAACTACATGAGGCTATTGGTACGGTTCTTTTTCCATTTTTCTATTCCTGCAATTTGGCAGGAAAGACTAATTGGTTTTTAAAATTAGTGGTGGTATAATCAATAAAAATAGGTATTGGATTTTCAATAAGGAAATGAAAAAAATACGGAGGTTTTATGTTGTTAAAGGTTGAAATGACCCTGCCAGCGGCCATAGTTAAAACCCTTGGATTGACAGAGGGCGAAACCGGCCTGGCTATCAAAAAAGAAATGGCTGCCTATTTTTTCCAGAGGCATCTATTAAGTTTTGGTCAAGCCAGATTACTGGCCGAATTATCAATCTGGGACTTCCTGGATTTTCTTAAGGTTCGGAAAGTACCCCTGCATTATGATCTCAGCGAATATGAAGAGGATTCCAGAATCGTGCAGGAATTTATGTGATGCCAATTATTATTTCAAATGCCTCCCCTCTTATTGGTCTTTCTGCTATTGATCGCCTTTTCCTCTTGAAGGATATCTGGGGGAAAATTATCATCCCCGATGCGGTTTTTAAAGAAGTTGTTGTCGACGGTTCTGGAAAACCGGGGGCAAATGATATCGACCTGGCTTGTTCGAGCTGGATAGAAAGGTTATCAGTAAAAAATAAAGAGGTTGTTGCGGTGCTCCAAACCGTTTTAGACTATGGAGAATCTGAAGTTATCGCCCTTGGGCAGGAGCTAAAAGCCGACCTTCTGTTACTGGATAATAGAGAGCCGCGTCTGTTTGCCGCCAATATTAATCAAAAAGTCATGGGTACCGTAGGTTTGATTAAATTGGGTTGGAAAAAGGGATTAATCCAAGAACCGATTCAAGAGCTGATCAAGCTAAGGCTAAACGGTTTTTGGATAGAGGACAGAATTTTTGACCAGTTTAAGTTGGAAGTAGAAACTATCCGGTAGATGTATAGGGTGGGTGAAGTGAAACGGAACCCACCAAATAAAAAAGGTCTTGTATTTCATATGGTGGATTACAATTCGTTCCACTTTGCCCTCAGACAACTATGAATCGAATTGGAGTTGAGCGGACTCGTCTAGATTAAAGCAGGTAGCAGATCCAGTGGACAATGTCCCAAATCTTGCTGAAAATTCGTTACTCGTTTCTGGTTTCTGGTGCTGGATAAAACGAGAAACGAGTAACAAGTAACGAGAAATGGATTTATAACCCCATCATCTTGGCCACGATGGTCTTCATGATTTCGTTGGTGCCGGCGAAGATGGACATGACCCGGGTATCCCGCCAGGCCCGGGCAATGGCGTATTCCTCGCAATAGCCGTAACCTCCATGAAGCTGGAGGCAGTGGTCGGCCACCCGGTGGGCCATCTCGGTCGTCCAGTACTTGGCCATGGAGACCTCGGTGACGATATTTTTCCCTTCCATGTGATCGGCGATCAATTTGTCCAGGAAGGTCCGGCCTAATTTAATTTCCGTGGCCATTTCGACGATTTTGAACTGATTGGCCTGAAATTTTGAAATGGGCTTGCCAAAGGCCTTCCGTTCCTTGACATAGGGCAGGGTGGTTTCGAGTATCCGCTCGGCGGCAGCCACAGCACCGATGGCGCAGACCAGACGTTCCTGCTGGAGTTTTACCATGAGCATGTAAAAGCCCGCACCCCTCTGGCCCAGGATATGGTCTTTGGGGATGCGGCAATCGGTGAAATAGAGCTCGGCCGTGTCCTGGCTGTGCCAGCCGATCTTTTTGATCTTTTTCCCTTTTTCAAATCCCGGGGTCCCGGCCGGAACGAGAAAGAGGGAGAGGGCGGCATGGGGATCTTCCGTCCTGGGGTCCCGGGCGGCCAGGATCAGCAGGTCGCAATTGATGCCGTTGGAGATAAAGGTCTTCTGGCCGTTTATGATGAAGGAGTCCTCGTCTTCTATGAAATTGGTCCGGATAGCGGCCAGGTCCGAACCGGTGTTCGGTTCGGTCATGGCTATGGCTGAAATGATATCTCCGGAAACGCATCCCGGCAGGTATTTCTTCTTCAATTCCTCGGAGCCAAAGGCGGTGATATAAGGGACGACGATATCGCTGTGCAAGGGGGCGGCCAGACCGGTGCAATTGGTCCTGGTCAATTCTTCGCTAATGATGACCGAATAGAGAAAGTCGGCCCCTAATCCGCCGTATTCTTCTGGAACATCCATGCACAAAAATCCCTGGTCCCCCATTTTTTTCCAGATACTCCTGGGAACGATCCTGGCCTCTTCCCATTCTTCCACATAAGGGGAAACCTCTTTTTCCAAAAACTTCCGGACTGATTCCCGGAAGATCCGATGCTCCTCCGTGTAATTTAGAATTTCCATAGCTGATTCCTTCCCACACTAAATTTTTTTCTGAAATAAAGAAAAAAGTTACGTTTCTTATAGCGAACCGGATGAAAAAATATACAGCCTAAAGCCTAACCCGGACAAGCCGGAACCAAAAGCTTACCACGAAGACTCGAAGGCACAAAGAAATGCATAAAGCTTTTATGTTTGTTTAACCCTCATGAAATTAAGACCTTCTTTGTGTCTTAGTGGTAAAAAATTTTCTTGCCATTTTGAGAGGAATTTTATTCCTTAGTTACTAAAGGTAATTTACAGTTATGGACTGGTTTTTTGCCAATAGGGATCCCGCAAAACTTTTTTTAGCAGTTTGCCTAAAGCATTCCGGGGCAGGGGTTGATCCCGGAATTTTACCCCGCTGACCCTCTGATGCTTGGCTTTTACGCGCTCGTTAATCCATACCTTTATTTCCTCTTCGGTCGAGACAGCCCCTTCCCGGCGGACGACCAGGGCCAGAGGCGTTTCAACCCATTTGGGGTGGGGGACGGCTATGACGGCAACCTCGGCCACATCCGGATGCCCTATGGCGACATCTTCAATGTCGCTGGCAAAGACATTGACCCCGCCGGTGACGATCATATCCCTTTTGCGGTCCAGGATGTACAAAAAACCATCTTCATCGAACCGCCCGATGTCTCCCGTGCGGATATAGGTCCGCCCCCATTCGTCCCGCCAAATAATTTCCTCGGTGGCCTCGGGCCGGTTGTGATAATGCTTCATCAGGCCTCCACCGAACCCGATGATCTCGCCGATTTCACCCCAGGGCAATTCCCGGCCTGCATCATCGATTATCCTGAGGTCGTTGCCGGTTATTGGCCGACCTACCGAACCGGTCTTCTCCATCACCTCTTCCGGCTTGAGTGTCGTCCCAATCCCTTCGGTCAACCCATACAATTCAATAAGCCCTGGCCCCATTTTTTCCAGAATCTGTCTCTTCCAGGGCAGGGGCAAGGCCGAACCCATGGAAACCATGACCTGCAGACTGGACAGGTCGTGCTGTGCAAAACTCGGGTGCTGGAGGACGGCATTGTACATGGTGGGAACCAGGAAAGTATGGGTGATCTTATTTTTTCCGACATCCGCCAGAAAACCCTCCGGTGAAAACAGGGCCTGAAGAACGGTCTTGGCCCCCACCGTCACGGCTCCTAACAGCATGAGCCAGGTGGCGTTAGTAAAGAGGGGGGTGGTAACCAATAGGGTTGAGGCATCCGAAATCCGGAATTCAGTAGCCCCGGTCAGTCCGAACAAGTACCGCCCCTGATGAGTATGGACGATGCCTTTAGGAACGCCGGTAGTCCCTGAAGAATAAATGATCACACATTCATCCTGGCCGGTTATTTCGGGAGGACGAATATTCTCCGAGCCCCGGGCCATAAGGGATTCATACTCCTGCCAGCCTTTTGACTGGAACCCTACGGAAATCTGATGATCGGTGGGGAGGTGTTCGAGTTTGGCGGTTATGGGTGCGGCCAATCCATCCAGGGGCGAGATCACGAAAAGAAAAGCCGCTCCCGCGTCTTTCAGCAGGGCGGCAATCAGGTCCGGCGTCAGCAAGGCCGATAAGGGCACCAAAACACCTCCGGCCCGGAGAACTCCGTACATGATCTCCAGGGTCTCAATGCTGTTGAGGGCCAGAAGGCCGACCTTGTCTCCCTTTTTGAGGCCGCTTTTAATCAGGGCATCATGGAGCCGCGATACTCTGGCTTCGAAATCCGCCCAGTTGACCTGCCGGTCCCCGCAGATAAAAGCGGTTTTTTTAGGTCGGGCCTTGGCGTGAAACCAGGGAAAGGTGCTGATGTTCAAACCCGGAATTTCAATCATCTTTCATCTCCATATTAATACTAATGTTTTTTGCTGCTTTTCCGAGCGTACGCCGTGGAACTGTAGTATTGAAAAATTTATCTAAACCGGACAAGCCGGAACCAAAAGCCTACCACGAAGACACGAAGGAACGAAGAAATGCATAAAGTTTTCATGTTTGTTTAACCCTCATGAAGTTAAGATCTTCTTTGTGTCTTAGTGCCTTAGTGGCAAAAAATTTTCTTGCCATTTTGAGAAGAATTTGACGCTTTAGTTACTAATGAACCACTGATACGGAATAATAGTTCCCGGATTTATCATAAAAGGTCATGGTTAGGGCCTGATCCCATAGGGATTCATCCATAAAGCAATAAAAGGCCTTCATTTCTCCGGGGGGGAGCACCAAGGGGTCAAGGTGGTGATCCTTTTCGTTTCCGTTGGGGTCTCCAGATCGAAATAGCTGGGCAGCTTAACCTCCTGGTCTCCCTGATTAGTGATGTGGATTTCCAGATTCTGGTCGAACATCTTCAGGCTGCAGCCGGTCCGGAAGGCCAAAACCTCTTCCACATCCGAATTCATGATGTAATGGATTTTAAGCATGTCCGCTTCATTTAGACAGGATTTACAGGATTACCTGGATTTTTGTAAATCCTGTCAGATTTTTTTTCTTTAGTCTGAACTGTTATTAATTCTCGTATTTCCCCACAATGGCGATACTGCAGACGTTCATATGGGGCACACCGCCTAAATTATGGGTCAGCCCGAAGCGGGGGTTTTCGATCTGCCGTTCCCCGGCCCGGCCATGAAACTGGAGATACATTTCATAAAGCATGCGCAGTCCTGAGGCTCCAATGGGATGGCCGAAACATTTCAGGCCGCCGTCCACCTGACAGGGAACGCCGCCGCCCCGAAGGTCATAAAATCCTTCCAGGGAATCCCGTACGGCCTTCCCCCGTTCGGAAATATGCAGGTCTTCATAAGTCACCATCTCGGTAATGGAAAAGCAGTCATGGACTTCCATCATGCTGATCTCTTTCCGGGGATCGGTGATGCCGGCTTCCTGGTAGGCCCGGGTACTGGCCTTGTCGGTAGTGACAAAATGGTCCCCATCCCATTCATTAAAGCCCATTTCCTCACCGTTACTCAAGGCCAACTGCAGGGCCTTGACGGTGATAAAATCCTTTTTTCCCATGGCCCTGGCCTTTTCCACGGTGGTGACGATGGCGCAGGCCGCACCGTCGCTTACGCCGCAGCAGTCGAAAAGGCCCAGGGGAGAGGCAATGATCGGGGCGGCCATGATTTGATCTTCGGTAACGGCTTTTCGCAAATGGGCTTTGGGATTGAGGACCCCGTTGGCGTGGCTTTTGGCCGACACATGGGCCAGAGCCCGTTTCAGTTCATTGTCCGGAATGCGGTATTTGGCCGCATAGGCGCTGGCCAATTGGGCAAAGGCCCCAGGGGCGGAGATGTTCGGCCACCATAACCAGTTTAAGGAACCGAAGCCGGAGCCCGGGTTGGGCAGGCCCCCATAACCGGTATCTTTCAGTTTTTCCACCCCCATGGCCAGGCAGATATCGTAGGCCCCGGAGGCCACGCCATAAACCGCCCCCCGAAAGGATTCGGTGCCGCTGGCGCAGAAGTTTTCCGTTCTGGTGGCCGGGATAAAGGGGAGGCGCAGGGTTACCGTGAGAGGCAGGGCACTCTTGCCCACATTGATCTCCTCCATACAGGTGCCCAGCCAGGCGGCCTGGATTTCATTCGGATTGATTCGGGCATCTTCTATACATTCGGAAAAGGCTTCGACCATGAGTTCTTCGGCCCCCATATCCCACCGTTCACCAAAACGGCTGCAGCCCATGCCAATGATCGCTACCTTGTCTTTTATGCCTGTGGCCATACAAACCTCCTTTAGAATAAGGTTCAAGGTTCAAGGTATACGGTTTATGGTTCTTTTAACCCTATACCGTATACCTTGTACCTTAATACCGTGTGCTAAAATTTGAATAGTTTTTCTATAAGCTGGGATTTCATGATATCCCCTTCGATCTTTAACTTTCCGGTGGTGAAGGCCTGCATGGCCTTGAGCTTTCCTTCCATGAGGGCCAGGAAATCGTCATCGCCCATTTTGATGGTCGTGGTCGGACTGTTATACAGGCCCTGGGCCACCTGGCAGGTTGCGTCTTTGATGGTAGTGTACCAATCACCACCCTTGGGACCGGAGATGCGATACTGGAAGATCACATCCACGCCGGCGGCCTTGTCGGCCTGAAAAGCCTTGGGCATCTGCTCAAAAATCCCCTGCACGGACAGGCCGGATCCGGCCTGGGGTTCTTCTCCGGCCGGGGGAGAGCCCATTAACATATCCCCGAGGGCCGGGGTAACACCGGCAAATTCCTTGGCCCCGGCGAGGTTATTGATGGCCTGCCAGTGTTGATGGATATCTTCTACCGTGGGGATGGTTTTCCCTTCTCCCAGGGTGATGCCCGGTCCGGAAACAACGGCCGAACGATTAAAAAAACCTGCTCCGGCATTAAAGATCAGACCGGTTTCCTGGCAGCCTTCCGAGCACAGATACAAAATCAGGGGAGCCACAAATTCGGGCTTGAGTTTTTCAAAAAGGTCCGGGGGCAGGACGTCTTCGGTCAAGCGGGTGGCGGCAATAGGGGCCACGGTATTGACCTTGATGTTGTGTTTTTCCCCTTCCAGCTTGAGGGTGTTCATAAAACCGACCAGACCCATCTTGGCCGCCGAATAGTTGGCCTGACCGAAATTCCCGAAAAGCCCGGCCGCCGAAGTGGTCATGATGATCCGCCCGTAACCGTTTTCCCGCATTTTTAAAAAGGCCGGACGGGTTACATAATAAGCCCCATTCAGGTGGACGTCCATGATCCCCTGCCAGTTTTCCGGTTCCATCCTGGCCAGGGTCTTGTCCCGCAGGATACCGGCGTTGTTGATCAGGATATCCACCCGGCCGAAGGCCTCGACGGCCGTCCGGATAATGGCCTCGCCCCCTTCGGGATGGGATACGGAATCGTAGTTGGCAACGGCCTCCCCGCCCAGGGCCTTGATCTCTTCCACCACCAGATCGGCGGCCCGGGTGGAACCTTCCCCGCTGCCGTCCCGGAGGCCGCCCAGGTCATTGACTACTACCTTGGCCCCCCGTTTGGCTAATTCCAGGGCATAGACCCGGCCCAGGCCGGCTCCGGCCCCGGTGACCACGGCCCCCCGGCCGTCAAAACGGATTCCGGCCTTTTCTTCTTTTTTAGCCGCTTTCCCGGGGATAGGGATGGCCTTCCAGAAATAGCCGGTAAACCCCCGGTCTTTATCGGTGTAGCGTTTTCTAAAGGATAAACGAACGGGTTGGCCGACAAAAACATCGGCCAGTTCGCAATCGGTGAAATCGGCCATGAATCTCCCGCCGTTATCGAATTCAATCATGCCATAGACGGCCGGGGGGTCCACCGAAACCGTCAACAGATCTCCGGTAAAGGTTTTTACATGGGCCGCCTGTTCGGCAAATTCGTAGTCCTCCTGGGAGTAGTACTTATGGCAGGCCGGGTTGACACAAATATCCATCTTGGGGAATTGGGGGGTCCCGCACTCCTTGCATCGCCCACCGACCAGACCCAGGAGCATCTTCCTTTTCCGCCATAAGACGGTCATGGCCGTCTGGGTGGGGGCCTCGGCCCGAATGCCCATTTCGGTCTGGATCAGGTCCCTGAATTTTAAAAACTTGGGATAATTATCAATGGTCTTTTTGTTTTTTAAGGAACCTTGAAGGCCGGTTCGTTTGGGCAGTTTCAGGATATTTTCGGTGACCTGGAAATACAAGGCATCGCAACCCTGACCAAAACCGGCGAGTAAGATCCGGTCCCCGGGTTTGGCCTGCTCCAGGGCGGCCACCATCATGACCAGGGGATGGGCCGTGCCGGTTTCACCACAGACCTCATGGAGATTGTCCAGGACCTTATCTGCCGTGGCCCCGAGCTTTTTGGCAATGGCCCGGTGTTCGGCCTTGAAAAAGCAGGGGAAAACGCATTTGTCCACGTCCTCCATAGAAATAGATAATTTCTTGAAAAGACCGGTTACGGCCTCGGGGATGATCTTGGAATAGCCTTCATCCCGCACCCAGCGCTCTTCCCACATATAGTCAAATTGATTCCGGGTCCCTCGATAGTGATCGACAAAATCCAGAGAGACGGAATAAGAGCCTTTGAATTCGGCGATCACATCACTATCCCCCACCAGAAGGGAGGCGGCCCCGTCTCCGAACCACATTTCATAAAAATAGGCCGATTTGGTTTCCCTCTTGTCCGAGGCCGTGACCAGGACCTGCTTTTTATCCCCGGCCTGGACCGCCGACAAAGCCGTGATCAAAGCACTGGTCCCGGAGCGCAGGGAGGAAGTAAAATCCTGACTTTGCAGGTCGTCCTTAAGATTCAAGGCGGTCTTAACGATACCGGCATTGGATCGGTCGGAAAAAGGCAGGGTGGTGGAAGCCAGGTACAAGGCATCCACTGTTTTTTTATCATTCCCATTCAGACAATCCATGGAAGCCGAAACAGCCATGGTCAGGCTGTCTTCATCCCAGTTGCAGAAGGAGCGTTCCCCCTGGGCGACCATGACGATGGCCGGGGCAAACCAGCCCATGGTTTGAAAAATACTCATGCGATCCAACCGCAGTCTGGGGATATAACCGCCATAGGAAGTAATGCCAATCATGATGCCTCCTTTGAAAAAGGTCCAAGGTCCAAGGTCCAAGGTTCAAGGTTTGGGGTGCCGGATTCGTGTCTCGTGAACCGTGCACCTTGTACCCTGCGCCTTGTGCCTGCTAAGATTAGAATTTAAACAGCTTCTCGATTAGCTGGGACTTCATTAAGTCCCCTTCGATCTTTAATTTTCCTGAAGTATAGGCCTGCATGGCCTTGAGCTTTCCTTCCATGAGGGCCAGGAAATCGTCATCGCCCATTTTGATGGTCGTGGTGGGGCTGTTATGCAGTCCCTGGCCCACCTGGCAGGAGCCATCTTTAATCGTGGTATGCCAGTCACCGCCTTTGGGACCGGAGATGCGATATTGGAAGATCACGCTTACCCCAGCGGCCTTATCGGCAAGAAAAGCCTTGGGCATCTGTTCAAAAATCCCCTGGACCGAAAGGGTAGGGCCTGTTCCCGTGCCGGGTTCTGCCGTCGAGGCGGGAGGGCCGGCCAACAGGTCTCCCAGGGCTATGGTGGCGCTGGCGTATTCTTTAACCCCGGTAAGAGAAATGACCTGATTCCATTGATCGGCTACTGCCTCCGGAGTCGGGATCTCCTGCCCCTGGCCGATGATCGTCCCAGGCCCGGAGACTATGGCCGCCCGGTTGAAAAATCCGGCCCCGGCATTATAAATGGCACCGTTTACCGGGCACTGTTCCGAACAGAGGTAAAGGACCAGGGGGGCGACGAACTCGGGCTTGAGTTTTTCAAAGAGGTCCGGAGGCAGGACGTCTTCGGTCAAACGGGTGGCGGCAATAGGGGCCACGGTATTGACCTTGATGTTGTGTTTTTCCCCTTCCAGCTTGAGGGTGTTCATAAAACCGACCAGACCCATCTTGGCCGCCGAATAGTTGGCCTGACCGAAATTCCCGAAAAGCCCGGCCGCCGAAGTGGTCATGATGATCCGCCCGTAACCGTTTTCCCGCATTTTTAAAAAGGCCGGACGGGTTACATAATAAGCCCCATTCAGGTGGACGTCCATGATCCCCTGCCAGTTTTCCGGTTCCATCCTGGCCAGGGTCTTGTCCCGCAGGATACCGGCGTTGTTGATCAGGATATCCACCCGGCCGAAGGCCTCGACGGCCGTCCGGATAATGGCCTCGCCCCCTTCGGGATGGGATACGGAATCGTAGTTGGCAACGGCCTCCCCGCCCAGGGCCTTGATCTCTTCCACCACCAGATCGGCGGCCCGGGTGGAACCTTCCCCGCTGCCGTCCCGGAGGCCGCCCAGGTCATTGACTACTACCTTGGCCCCCCGTTTGGCTAATTCCAGGGCATAGACCCGGCCCAGGCCGGCTCCGGCCCCGGTGACTACGGCCACCCGGCCGTCAAAACGGAATTCTTCCTTGGGGATATCGCCGTATTCAAAGAACCCATTATCGATGACCGTTTCTCCGGTGGAGGCGTTGACGACCCGCCAGAGGGCCTTTCCCTCGCCTTCCTTCCAGATCTGGGTTTTAAAGGGCGTTCCAGGGTAAAGGGGACTGCGGAATCGACAAACCATGCGCCGAACCTTTTCCGGCTGACCCGGAACCAGATTCTGAATCAAAGCCCGGCCGGCATAGCCATGGGTGCACAATCCATGCATGATGGGTTTTTCAAAGCCGGCCATGCGGGCAAATTCTTTGTCGACGTGGAGGGCGAAGATATCTCCGGAAAGCCGGTAGATCAAGGGTTGATCGTCTGAAGGGGAAGCCGAAACCTCTATATCCGGAGCCCTGTCCGGGATTGAGGTTTCTTTTTTAGGGGCTTCCGGCCCGCCAAAGCCGCCGTCTAAACGGGCGAAGACGGTCACCACACTGGTAAAAAGTTTTTGACCGTTGGAATGACGGGTATCGAATTCAGCCACGATCAGGGCGCCCTTGCCTTTTCCCTTGTCGTAATAGTGGGTGATGGCACCCTCGGTGATCAAGGTCCCTTCCGTGGGAATGGGATTGTAAAAGATGAGCTCCTGTTCGCCATGAAGGACCCCGGCCAGGTTGACGTTGCTCTCGGCCGCCAGGTCAGGCATAAAATCATAGAGGGTCACAATGCCAAAGCTCGGCAGAACCTTGAGATCCTTTTCATAGCAAAATTCCAGATCGGAAAAACCGGCCCCGACACCCAGGGCATACAGCACCGGTTCCTTCCAGGTGTAGGCCTTTTTAAAGGGGCCTATTTTTTTACCAACGCTATCCAGATTAAGGGCCATTCTTTATTTCCTCCTAATGATATAAGCTCAAAGCTCAAGGCTGAAAGCTCAAAGCGATCCCAGACGTCGAACGGTATTTTCGACCCAAGCCCTCGTGTCCCTTGGATGCGCCACGAAGGATAAAAAGATAATTCGCCAGGTTTCGCTTTCAATTGTTTTTTTCCTGCTTTGAGCTTTGAGCTTTGAGCTTTGAGCCTTCAGCTTCCTGTCCGGCAAAAGCCGGGATGAGAATAAATTTCAGAGTTTCCTTGACCAGGGCGATATATTCCTGTCTTTCGATTTTCAGCATGGGCCGGAAAAAATTCTCTCCGGAAATAAAGTTGTGGATAGAGTTCATCATGGCCAGGACCTGCATTTTAATACGAGTGGAAACATTTTTTTTGTCCTGACAGAGGCCCATGGAACGGGCGATATCGGAAATGAATTCGGGGACTTTAAAATCAAGGCTGATTTCCCGCCGGGTTTTGCCGAAGTAACGAAAAAGGATCAGGTTGGAAATCTCCGGATGAAGAAAAAGGTGATCGGTTATCAAATCGATAGCGATATCCATCCGCTGGACCAGGGGATGGCCGTGAATCACCGATTCCACTTCCGCCAGTTTTTGACGGAGATCCTCATTGATGTCCAGGATGACCGCCTCATAGAGATCTCCCTTCTCCCCCCAATGATAATATAGCGTGGAGATATCGATCCCGACCTTGCGGGCGATCATCCGGGTGGTCGTACCATGAAAACCGTATTCCCCGAAGATACGGCGGGCCCCATTAAGGATTCTGGCCTTCATGGAATCCGGATCTTTACGGGCCTTTTCTAAAGGAGTGGCCATGTACAGAGTTTCTCCAATGGATGTTTCCATCAAATGATGGATACGAAGGAATGTTATCAGGATCGGACTAAAAGTCAAGGATATTTTTTTTCTGTGTGCAGTATGTTTCCGTTTAATGGAAACCCTCTTTCCATAATTTCCCACTCCAAACGCAGGCCAGAGAGCCGGTCAAGAGCCCCATTCCTGACCAAAGCATCGTCATCTTGCTGTATTGAAAATAAAAAACGGGAAATGAAACGGTCGAGACTATACGATCGGGTCTTATGATTTATCAAAAAAACTGAACATGGGGGATTGGTACAAGTTTTGCGGAAGAGAAAGACAAACCTTTTTTAACCTTTAGAAAAAGGAGTTAACGATCATGAAAAAGGATATTTTTGAAGACAAGAGAATTCTGGCTGTGGATGCAACTCCGGAGATCCTCGATGTTTTAGAGGAAAAAATCCGGCAGACTTGCAGGGATTGTCAATTTGAAAAGGCCATTACTTATCCTCAGGCCATAGATTTGATGGTTTCCTGGTCTTATGATTTGGTTATCCTGGCCTTTCCGGGAATTCGTGTCCTGGATCTTCTGGAGGTGACCTGGATAAAAAGAATACCGGTTGTTTTGCTCGCTCCGGATAAATGGGATTTTCAGAAACTCCATCATCTGATTGAAAAAGGAGTCAAAGTGCTATGGTCCCGAAATAATATAGAGGGATTGATTCCCATCCTTGAAAACCTGTTGTTTCAGGAGAGCCAGACGGGATGGAGAAGGTACTGGCATCGGAAAACAGATCGTCTGGGAAACCGAACAGCCCTTGCTTTAGAAAAAAAAGAAAATTCTTTCTGGTTCGATATGAATAGGGCGTCATTTCCCCCCTGGGAACCCGCGATAAAGGGAAATCCCCCTGCCCCTCCTTTGTTAAAGACGTGAAAAATCGAGGAAAGGATATGACACCATGAAACAGAAAAATATAAAAGGGTTTTCTTTGCTGGAACTGATTATGGCCCTGGGTATATTAAGTTTCGGGTTTCTGGCCCTTTGCAGTCTGTCGATCGCTACCATGAAGGTTAATAAAAATAGCCAGAACAGGACCGCGGCCCTTCAACTGGCCCAGGAAAAAATGGAATCGATAAAGACCCTGCCTTTTTCGGAATTACAAGGAGGGGTTGAAACCGGATTAAGAATTGGTACCGTGGGAACCATTTTTGAACGGGAAACGATCGTCCAAAAAGGGGTCGCTTCTTCCCTGGCGGATATTAAGGTCAGGGTTTCCTGGCCCAACACCTCCACGCCATCCCATTTCCATTTTACTGAGCTATCTACCCGGATTGCCGGCTAAGCCCCTATTCGCCCTGGTTGGGGTTACAGAAAAAATTGACTCTTGCCATCAGATAAGGGAAAATAACGTCAGTCGGGTAGAAAAAGGCTATAGGCGATGGGCTATGGGCGATGGGAAAGGTACACGGTTCAAGGTTTATTGGTGGGTTCCGTTTCACTACACCCACCCTACAGGGACTTGATCTCTCGCCCTCTGCCGGAGGCTGAGCCAGCAGGTCTGAATCCCCCTCTCAGGGATTCAGACCAGTAAGATTCCTCTCTGATCTCTCTGCGCTCTCGAGCGTAGCGGGCGAGAGACAAAAAGCGTTCAGATTCCGATCCCGAACGTTATTTTCGTGTTAAGTAAGGAGCACATTAACCATGCCGAGGTCATCCAGTACCAAAAAAGGAAAGCCCGGGGCACCGCAAATACCCCAAAAATCCTCTAAAGATATGGGATTGGACGTTGAATATCAACAGGCGATCCAAAAGTTGCATCTGTCAGAGAAGTTGTTAAGGGCCTCGGAAAGGAAATACCGCTCCCTGGTGGAAAGCATTCCCGACATCATATTTGCCCTCGACCTGAACGGTTCCATAACTTACATAGGACCAAGGTGGAAAAAGATCTTGGGACATGATGAGTCCGAGGTGCTGGGCAAATTTTTTATACATTTTGCCCCTGCCGAAGAACATTCATTTTTAACGCAGGTTTTTAAGGAAGCCCGAAATTTTAAAAAGAGTGTTGAGAATATTTGCTGGCAATCTAAACGGAAAGATGGACAAATCCGGTTTTTTTCCGGGAGCGCCGCCCCTTTGCTGGACGAGCAGGGACAAGTCGTGGGAACTATGGGAATTGCCCGGGACATTACGGAACAAAAAAAGCTCGAGGAACAGCTTCTTCAGGCCCAGAAAATGGAATCTATCGGGAATCTGGCCGGCGGCATTGCCCATGATTTCAATAACCTTTTGGGAGGAATTTTGGGCTACGCCTCTTTTGCCAAAAAGAAGATGTCACCCGAAGACCCCTTGTATCATTCGGTAAACTCCATTGAACGAACGGCCGGGCAGGCCGCAGAATTAACCAGACAGCTCTTGGGCTTTGCCAGGCGTGGGAAATATCAGGTTAAGCCGATCAATTGTAATGCCCTGATTCAGGATTTGATACAGTTTCTGGGCCGGACCATAGACAAACGCATTACCCTGGAGGTGGATCTGGATCCCCGGTTAAATTTGATCGAAGGTGACGAAGCCCAGCTTCAACAGTCACTGATCAATATCTGTTTGAATGCCCGTGATGCCATGTCTTCAGGCGGCATCCTGAAAATTGTCACCAAAAACCAATCCCTATCTCATGACCTTCCCTTAAAACAACGGGGCTGGAAAGAAGGGAGTTACATCAGGATTACCATTTCGGACAACGGCAGCGGTATGACCCAGGAGATCCAATCACAAATCTTCGAGCCCTTTTTTACGACTAAAGAACCGGGAAGGGGGACGGGGTTGGGCCTTTCCATGGTCTACGGGATCATCCAAAATCACGGCGGGGTTATTGATGTTAAAAGTGCACCTGACCAGGGGACCACCTTTGAAATTTTATTGCCATCCATAGCGGATGTCATGATTCAGGAGGATGTCCTTCCTACCCCGCCCACTATCAGTCCGAAAGGGACAGAAACCATCCTTATTGTGGATGATGAAGAAATTATCCGTCAATTAGGGGCTGACATCCTGGAAGATGTAGGTTATAAAGTAATATTAGCATCCAGAGGGGAGGAGGCCATCGCGCTTTATCGACAAAAACGGAAGGATATCGGTCTGGTGGTCCTGGATGTGGTTATGCCCGGATTGGGGGGAAAGGAAACCTTTCGGAAATTAAGGGAGATCAATCCGAATATCAAAGTGTTATTATCTTCCGGATACAGTACGGATGGGGAGGTGGGGGAGATCCTTAAGGAAGGGGTAAGCGGTCTGATCCAAAAACCCTATAAGGACGAAGAATTGATCGGGAAGGTTAGAGAGATGCTTGATGCTTAATGCTTAATGCTGGATACTGGATGCTGGATATCGGATACTGGATACTGGATAGAAATTCATCAAAATTCCGGATAGCGGATATTGATTCTGTTTTGGGAATGGTTATGTTTAAAACGAAGATAGATTTTTGGCACGGATTTCACGGATTACACGGTTAAAGCCGTGGGGTATCCCTCGGTCCCGTTAAATCTGGATTGAGGGATGACCAACACCCGCCTTCGGCGAAAGCTGGTCTCAAGAAAAGGGGAATCCTTTTCTTGAGAAATGAAATGGTTAATCCGTGTAATCCAGGTGTCAGGCTTTGTGCCTGACCCGTGCCTAAATAAGCCTTTGATTGGTCTATTTTCATGATTCGTGATGTCCCCTGGGCGGAATCCAGTATCGAGCATCCAGTATCCAGTATCTGGCATCTGTTCTATAATCAGGAGCTTTTCATGTTGATTGAAGCCATAACGATGATCGAGTTTGAGGAACAACTCAAAAAAAGCCAGACCGTTGTAATCCCTATTGGTTCGGTGGAAGAACACGGCCCCCATCTTCCTTTAAGTACGGATACCGTCCATGCCTATGAAGTCAGTCGTCAGGCTTGTGAAAAAACCGGAGCCTTTTTGGCCCCTCCGGTTCATTACGGAATTTGCCGGAGTACCGGCCAACACCCGGGAACCATCAGCATCAGCAGTGAAACCTTGAGGGGTCTTCTTAAAGATATCGGCCGTTCCTTTTATCAACATGGATTAAGAAATTTTGTTTTTCTCAGCGGCCATGCCGGTGGGACCCATACGGCGGCCATGCTGGAGGCAGGAGAATTCCTTTTAGAACAACATTCCGGGATTAAGGTGGCCAGCTTGAATATATTAGAGCTGGGACTCAGGGGCTGGATGCCTATCATCGAGACCAAGGACGACTCCCATGCCGGTGAATTAGAGACCTCGGTGATGATGATCTTACGGCCCGACTGGGTTAAAGGAAACGGGACCCGGGAATACCCTTCTTTTCCTGAGGGGATCCTGGTTAGAGATAAAAGGCGGTTCTGGCCGGGGGGAGTATGGGGAGATCCGTCCAAGGCCACCCCGGAGAAGGGAAGCCGGTGTTTAGAAACCGTGGTCGAGGCCTTAGTGCAGTTGATTGAGAAATTAGAAAATTGGAAGGAGTAAGGAAATACAATGTTATTGAAGAAGAAATGGTTGTCCCTGATTCTGGCCGGAATATTGGTAGGGGTTGTTACCGGTTTGTCATACGGTGCTCCTGAAGGGGTCCAAAAAGTTCGTCCGGCAAAAGAATTCAGCTTAAAGGATTTATCCTCAAAAAAGGTGAACCTGTCTGATTTTCGAGGCAAAGTGATTCTGCTGAACTTCTTTACCACCTGGTGCCCTCCCTGCCGCATAGAAATTCCTGAACTGGTAAAGATTTACCAGCAGAACAAGAATAAAGGATTGGTGGTCCTGGGGATATCTTTGGATAAGGATGTGGTCCCCTTTATGCTCAAGAATTTTGCCAAGGAGATGAAGATCTCTTACCCTGTACTGATCGGGACAGAAGAAGTGGCGGATTCCTATCAAATTACAGGGGTGCCGGCTACTTTTGTGATCAGTAAAGAAGGAAAGGCCTATAAACGGTTTGATGGATTGGTGCCTACCGATCATTTGGAAAAGGCCTTGAAAGATCTTCTGGAAACAAAATCATAAAGAAAAGGTACAAGGCTCAAGGTATAAGGCTCAAGGTAAAAACTCTAAGGCGATTGGTTTTAGTGGAATTACCGTGAACCTTGGACCTTAAACCCTGGACCGTCCGAGGGCCTGCTCGATCCTTTTTTTGACCGTGAATGGATCATCTATCCCGTACCACCAGAGGTCCGGCTGGCCTGGGTTTCCGGATTGGAATTGTAGATGGCCGATCCGCAGGAGGCGATGAACAGCCCCTCTACGAACTTCAATACCGGTGATCCCCTCTATGGGCAGGGATTTTCGCATGACCTGACCGGCAAATCCTGTTTCCCGATGGACGTCCTCTTTTGTAATCCGGTAAAAGGTGGTTTTCCGCCTGAAGATAACAAACAATATTAAGAAGATAGAAACAATCAATCCAAAAGCCTTACTGATACCGACTTCAGGATTGATACTGGGCCCAATTCCGAAAATAAGGATGGCCGTATAAAAGACGAAGTAACTTCTCCAGGCGGGCTGGAGGGTCAATAAGGCTTCTGGTCGAGATGATGTTGTTTCTGTTCCCATGAATGGTCTCCGGTAAATGGATTAAAGAAATGTGAAAATAAAACGGGTACTGGTTACTGGTTACTGGTTACTCGTTACTGGTTACTGGTTACTTGTTACTGGTTACTCGTTACTCGTTTTAACCAGCAACGAGCAACCAGCAACAACCTATCCATCAATTCTTGCCATAAACCTCCACCTCATGAATGGACCAATAATAGACCGCGTCCCGACCGGTTTGAATAATTTTCAGGTAGCGCATCGGCGCAGGGGGAAAGGTAACATCCAGGTCTTCGCTTCCTTTCAAAAGGGTTTCCCCGGTCCAATGGAGGATATGGGGACTCATTGTCGCGTTTAATGAAGTCCAGGTCCGGCCATCGGTCGAATAACGTATTTCAAAGCCACGGGGATAATCATTTCTGGAGTTACCTGTTAAAAGGCGCACTCGGGCGACCATCTCCTTTTTCCCTAAATCGATTTCAAAGAAGGTCCCAGGGACTTGCGGTTTATCGGTGGTCCAACGGGTGGTTATCTTCCCATCACCGGCCAATGGGGCCTTTCCGGGATTATAGTTGGTCTGAAAACGCCATTTTTTTTTGGAAAGCGGCAGATAACGGCCCGAGGGGGAATGAAAAGAAAAAACCCGGAGGCCGCCGATATCTTTTTCGTCATAAGTCTGTCTTAAACTATTTTTTAAAAAATGGACCAACGGCAAGGCCTCGTCCTTTGCCACCACAAAGACCGGGTTCGAAAGAGAATGAATCGCCCCTTCCCCTTCTTCCTGAGGGCTCAAGCCAATTTGTTTGGCTGGCCAATCCGGGGGAAACTGGGATTGAATCCAGGGGGTGGTATAGATGTTAGGGATGTCCTGCTGTTTTAAATAAGAAACCAATTTTTTTACATCATAGGCTATCTGTTCTAATCGGGGTTGGGCCTGGTAAACAAAACATTCGGTCACGGCCCAGGAATGACGGGGATCCTTATCCTGTTGGGTAAACCTCAAAAACCGCCCTGCCTGGGGGGGGAATACAAGATCGATCCGACCTTCTTCCGGACGATAAAACGGGTGGGGCCCGGACCAGAAGAGGGCTCCCCAGAATCCGGAAGTCTCACGCAGTATTTGCCAATTCCGACCATCCGAAGAGATCTCCATCCGAAGACCGCGGGGAGCATTTTCGCCATTTCCGGCCAAAAGGGTTATGCGGCCCAGGTGAGGCACAATTTCTCCTAAATCGACCCGAAGAACCTGTTCGGCATTTTGAGAGCTATCAGGAGACCAGCGGGTGGACAGGTTCCTATCGAAAACAAACTGGGCCGCTTTCGAATCAGAATCGGCAGTTGCCCGCCATTTGGAAGGCAAAAGATCAATAAACCGGTAAGAAGGGGGCGAGAAGCCATAGTAAATAGTGTATCCGGAGATCTGGCTTTTTTGAAAGGTGCCCCCGATATTTATCAAAGACGTTTCAAATCCTTTATGGTCTCCGCGGAATAGAAAGGCCGGTTGGGGATTGCGATCAATCAACCTGGTATAATGGGGGTAGCGATCGCCTTCCGACTGGGCAAATATAATTTCTTCCCGGGCATCGAAGGTGAGCTGCACGGAACGCCAGTAGTCCGGTGTATAGACATAGGTAATTTTTTTCTTCTTGAGAAAGGAAAATAAATCCCGGTCATTTTCCCTGGCCTGTCTGAATTGCGTAACCTGGCTTTTTGAAATCAGGGGCAGGTCGGCAATCGTACCGTAAAGATTGGAAAACAGGTGGAGGACCAGGAAAAGGGATGCCAAAACGACGGAGGCGCATTTTAATCTCTTGGTAAAGGCGGCCAGCAGGATGGGCAGGCAGGCAAATACCGGTTGGAGATAGCGGCTGGTATGGGCCGCATCAAAGCCGCTCAGGGAGAAGATAACAGGATAAAGCAATAGAAACAGGAGCAGGAGGTCGAAACCGTTGCTTCCCCGGATCTTCAGTTTACACAAAGCCAGGAAGCTTTTTCTTCTGGAAACAAACTGGAATAAAAACAAGGCAAGGTAAGTGACATACATGAAAAAAGAAAAGAAGGGGATAAAAAACAAATGGTGTTCGTTGTCCATCACCCCCAGGGCTTCCGGGAACCGATAAAGAAAAAAATCTATTAAGGACATTAAGGCCGTTTGTTTATTGCCTGCACCTTCTAAAATATAATGCCAGGTGACCAGGGGATGGACGGTGTTATGGACCCAGAGCGGCAGGCCGCCAAGGAGCAGGCCCAGGAAAAAGAAAAGGATGGCTTTCCTTGCCCAGAACCATTTGTCTTTAATCAATAACAGCAGGAAGATGGGCGGCAGATAAAAGACAATCAGGAGATGGGTCCATACCCCCAGGCCGCTGAGAAATCCGACAAAAAAATAATTCCGGCCTGATGGTTCATCGTCATAGATTATTTTGTGGCTGAAGATAAAAAGCAAGACCCCGATAATCGGTATTTCGATATAGGCGGCCCGGGCCAGAATCGAATGAAAGATGAGATAATAGGAGGAAAAGGCCGTAAACAGGGCAGAAAGGAGGGCGGTGTTTTGATCAAAAAGGCGTCTGGCTAAATAATAGATGAAGATTATGAAAAAAATGGATTCAACAACAATAGTCAAATCCAGGGTGAAGCGGTTTGCACCCAGGAAGAAGAAGATGATGGAGACGAGATAGGCTTCGATGCTTCCAGCATAGTCCTGCCCGTAGAAAAAGAAAGGGAACTCCCCACCCAGGATATGTCGGGCCATCAGCCCGGTTATGGCCTGATCCGAATCCATAGGGGGGGTAAAAAGGAAAAGGAGCCGAAGGGTCGCCCCGAGGATTAGGATTAAGGGTAATAATAACTTCAAGCTTGATTTCTTAATGGACATAGGGACACTTGTCATTCCTACTTTGTTCGAAAATAGATTTTTGGCACGGATTTGACGGATTACACGGTTAAAGCAATGGGATATCCCTCGATCCCGTTAAGTCTGGATTGAGGGATGACCAACATCCGCCTTCGGCGGAGGCTGGTCACAAGAAAAGGGAAGCCCCTTTTCTTGTGAAATTAAATGGTTAATCCGTGTAATCCGTGTGTCAGGCTTGGTGCCTGACCCGTGCCTAAATAAGCCTTTGACTGGTCTATTTTCATGCTTCATGGTGCCCGGCCCAAAGGGGGAAGAGGAATGAGTTCGAGGTTCAGAACAGATGCCTTATCTTTCTCTACCCTGATTCTGGAACTGATTTCCCGATAGCCCGCCGAATGGGCCTTGATTTCATAGACATCCGGGGGCAGGTTCAGACGGGAAAGATTAAAATAACCGCGGCTGTCGGTCAGAGCAGACGCCAGGAGTTTTTCCCCTTTGAAGGCCTTCAAACTGCATTGGGGAAGAGGGTTTTTTCCTTTCCCCTCCAGGACATGCCCACTGACGGCCACAAAATGATCCCGGAGAACAGCCAGGTATTTTTCTCCATAGCCTTTATAGGCATACCCTTGAGTATAGTCTTTTTTGCCGGGGCTTTGATCCTGGGTGGTGAAATCCGTTTCCAGGGTTGGTTCGATCTGGGTTCCTTCATTCCATTCATTAAAGGTAGTGATCAAAACCATCCCGATATCGGGATCGATAAAGGGGGTAACCGCCCGATTAAGGGCCTGCCTGAAAAAAGAGCCCTCTTCCCCACCGGCCTGATACTGGCGGGGGATAGCCGGGTGTCTTTCAGAAAGGCGGACCCCCCGGTCATTATAGCCCGGAAGTATAGCGGGAATCAGATCCACTTCCCTGCCGATTGCTTTCTGGTATTCCCGGTATTTGCCATGGACCTCGGAAAGAAAGGTGCTGGCGATTCCATACCCCATCTGTTTCGGCTTGGCCCAGTCATACATATTGTAAGCCGTTATGCCATCCAATAACTTTATCCGGGTCATGTTGGGCTGCGGAGAAGGAGGCAGAGGGGCTGAACGCATAACGTACCAAAAAATCTCATCCCCTATCAGATAAGGATCGAACCCCATTTCTTTAAGGCTCTTTCGAAGCTCGCCGATAGCCGCCGGATAATCGCCGATAAAGGTCCGGGTTAAATAGATAATAGCCGCCGGACGCCCTTTGATTTTGAGATAGGCGGGGTGGGGAAAATAATTCTTAGCCAGGTATTTAAAGTCTGAGACCAATTTTTTGGTCTTGTCCGGGGTAAAATTGATTTTGTCATCAGCCAATCCGAGTCCGGAGGTTTCATAAAAGATGCAAAATTGAATATCGTTGATATTTTTTGCCTTAAGAATCTTGTCTTTGATGATCCGGTCGGTTTTGGGTTGGTCCGGCCACCAGCTTATGGCCCAGAAATTAATGCCGAACTGAGAGGACCAGGCAATATGTTGCTCGATAACCTTGAGGTCCGAGGAATCATATTGTCCCAGGGCAGGCATTTGGGGCGGTTTTAAACGGGCATTCAGATAACCCTCGCGCCAGTTTCCAGGATACCAGGGGTAATAGTAAGCGCCAACCAGATATTGTTCGATCTTTTTGGGTTCTTCCGAAACGGAAGTGCTGGAGGAAGGGGAACATCCGGCGGTAAGGCCAGTTAAATAAAAAATAAATATAATTATATAGTTAAGATATTTTTTGTCCATAATGCTACAAGAAAATTCGCATCGATATTAATGACAGAAGAAAAATAACCGGCACCAGAAACATGGGGAACAAATTAAGACGGTTTCCCTCTTTTGTAAAGATCAAAAAGTTAAACACCAGCAACCCCAGGGTGGCCCGGGCATAAGACCAAGGCTCCACCCAGATCAATTGGTTTAACAGGGAGGTTAAGAGGGCGTATCCCAGGAAGGTAACGGTCAGGGGACTGTAATATTTAAAGACTTCGTAGACGGCGGTAAGGATCAGGATAACAACCAGGACCATGAACAGGAGTTCGGCATATTTTTCAACGGCAGGACCACCCTGGCTAAGGGAGATCACTTTTTGCATAATTCCCCGAAAGGGAAGGCCGAAATTCTGGGTACCGCCGACAAAGGAAAAGGTCTGGAAATGGCTGTGGAGATAAAGCTGCCATCCGGAATAAGCCAGGGGGGGAAAGAGCATGGAGATGAAACGTTTCCATTCTTTTTCCCAAAAAAATGAAAAGAGGAAGGCCAGACTGACCAATAAAGTCGTCTCCTGAGTAAGGGCCGCCAAAGAAAGGGCGATGACCTGCCCGAGGGTTTGCCCTTTAAGGTAAAAAAAGACGGCCATGACCACAAAAGTGATAGCCAACGGTTCGGGCAGGCTGCGCAAAAGGCAAAGCAGGAACCCCCAGGAGGTGGCATAGAACAGGCAATACCAGGGACTGCGGCCGTAATGCTCGAGAATCCGCAGGACAAAAAAGGTGCCCAATAAAATTCCAAGGAGATTCACCGCTACCATCATATAAGGGATCAAGGGCGGCTGTCCCAGGGACAACAGCCAGACCGTCAGGGGATAGATAAGGCGTTGATAACGATAGGCCGGGAAGTCGATATGATCATAAGATCGGCCCAGGATGAAGGGATCATGGGCCATGTAATAATAGAATTGTCCGTCATAACCGACGCTGCCTTTATGGACAAGGGTCCGGGAGGTCCATATTTGAGGGGCCTTAAAGTAATCCCCGATGACCATAAAACCGGTGATATTTTTGTTAAATTTAAAGGAATACAAGAAAAGGACGGACAGGAAGGTTGCAGCGATTAAAAAGAGAACGACAAGGTCCCTTTTTCCAAGGAACCTTTTAGAAAATTTCCATGAGGGTTGAATAGGCATCGGGTGATCATCCAATTTGATTTGGCGAGGTCCCTGAAATTTGAATCGGGAACTTCCTCGCAAGGAACCATAGCAAAAAGAATTTGGTTAGTCGAGCCTAAAAACCTGTCTTTTTGACCCAAAGTCATTGGACCGAATGGTAGCGAATTTTTTCGATCTGAATCCTGATACAGTTACTCGGCTACTCGTGAAGAACAGATAATAGTTGCCATTTTGACGCCAAATGAATATTATGATCCACAGAAGGAGTTATGATATGACGCTAACAAAAACAGAAGAAAGGATTCCGGCTCGCATGCCTCAGCCGGTCTATGAAAAGATCGTAGAAGCCGCTCAGTCCGTCGGGGCCACCCTAAATCAGTTTCTCGTCCAGGCGGCCCTTGAAAAGGCCAATGAAGTGCTTGAGCAGGAGCGAATTATTACCCTGTCCGCCAAGGCCGCCAAAACCGTTTTCGACCTCATGGAGAATCCTCCCACGCCGAAGGAACGGCTGAAACAGGCCATGCGGCGCAGGGAGGCGTTCTTGTGCCGGAAATAGTTATTCTTTCACGCAATTTCCGAATCGACCGCTTCAATTATTCCTGCCGATGACCTCACTGCGGGCTGCCTCCTCATAGAGAAATTTCAATTATCTTGGATAGTCTTTCATGGGGAAAAGAGAAAAAATTTTTTTGTTGATTCTCGGCACTTCGATCCTTTCAAGAGGTCTGACCCTTTTTACCCCTGATCTCTGGTTGGACGAAACCATTGTGGGCATCATGGGCCTCCGGGTAATGGCCGGGGATTTTCCCGTATTTTTTTACGGCCAGAACTTTATGGGATCTCTGGAGGCCTTCCTGGCGGGTTCTCTTTTTCAATTTGTGGGTCCGTCTCCCTTGGCCCTGGAACTCCTGGCAGTCATCCTTTCCCTTATCTTTCTGATTCTTTTATACCGTGTGTCCAAAACCTTCTTCGATCAGGAAACAGCCCTGATAAGCATAGCCCTGTTATCGATTCCCCCATTGTTCTTGCTGCGCTGGAGCCATGAGGCCAGGCCCCACTACCCCCTGGTCCTGATGTTTGGGAACTTCCTTTTATTAATTGCCCATAGCTTAATTTATCGAGTGGTTACCCCCAGGACCCGGCGGCTCCTTTTTATCCTATTGGGATTGTTATCCGGTCTGGCCTGGTGGACCAATTACCTGTCGATAGTCTATATCCTACCCGTGGGGCTTTTTCTTTTTTTGAAGGATAAAAAGTTTCTTTTCCGTAAAGATTTTTTATTTTTGCTCTTTTTTTTCCTGATCGGCAGTATGCCCCTCTGGACCTACAATGTTTTTCATCGATTTCCCATAACCGGCATAACCAACCTCGGGGCTGCAGCCCGCATTCCCCTCTATCTGAGGGATTTTTTTACAAACGCCTTTCCCATTCTCCTGGGGTTTTTGCCTCCTTTAAGGAATGACTATTTTGATTTGGCCGGCTATATCATCATGGGCCCCATTGTTATCGCCGCCATCCTCTATTATATTTATAAGTTCCGGCAGTCGATCCAGTCGATTTTTTTCCTCCGCATTTCCGAAACGAAAGGCGGGGAAATCTTTCTTTTACTCTTTTTTGTTACTATCATCCTTAATTTCTTTACCCATTATGGCAGCCGCCTCAGCGATAACGATCAAAAATATCTTTTGCCTCTCTATACCTGTCTCCCTATCTTTTTGGCGGTATTATCCGTAGACCTGAGTAAGAAATATTATCGATTGTCCGTCTTGCTTATCGGGTTAATACTTTTTTCCCATTTAGCCGGTAATCTACGACATGACGGCTGGACCGTTTTTAATGCAGAACACCTGATCCGTTATCGACAAAACGAAAAGATAAAAGAACACCTGACGGATTTTCTGATGAATAATGGCTATCGGCGTTTTTATTATGAGGGGGGGAACTACGCATTGACCCTGAAAAGCAGAGAATCCCTTATCTCTGCCCATCCCTACCAGGAAGGGAGTCTCAAATATGCCGACTGGGTGGACAGTAACAACAAACCGGCCTATCTTTCCGAAGGAGAAGACAAAGTCTTTGAAGAAAATCTGACGGCTCTCGGGGGCCGTTATCAAAAAGTAACGGCACCGGACGGTTATGTTCTTTATACCCATTTTAAGCCCTCGGAAGAAGCGTATCGGAGGATCTCCAGGGATCTTTGGAAGGGAACTTCGGACCTCTACCCCGAAGAGGTCAAAAAGGCCTTTGACGGTGCTGTCTCCACAGGCTGGGACACCCAGGGGCCGCAGAAACCAGGGACCTATATCCTGTTAGATCTGGGAAGGGTGGAAACCGTCGGGAAAATTTCCTATATTCCTGCCAGTTATCGTGAGGTTCCGGTTGGTTATCAGGTGGCACTTTCTTTAGAAGGGAAAGACTGGCAGATCGTATCTGATGTTCCCCAATATAAAGGTCCGCTGTTCTGGTCCGGGCCCGGCCCCATGACCAAAGTCCGCCACGGAAGAGTCGAGACTGTCTTCCCGGTCCGGCCGTGTCGCTTTGTGAAAATCGCCTTATTGCAAGGCAGTGATGCCAATCCTTGGTCCATCAACGAATTATTTTTATTCGGTCCTGATGAAGAAAAAAGAAATACGATCGCCCCATCTTTGCAGGAACAGGAAATCGACCTTCTATTGGCTTTTTTAGGGGATCAAAAGATAAAATTTGTTTACGCCGACCATTGGCTTTCCGCTGTGATTCGGGTTAAAAGCAACCGGCAGATAGGCACCATCCTCTCCAATTTTTTTACCGGCGATAACGGAGAACAGGTCCCTCCTCCCGAGCAGTTTGCCCCAGTCCATCTTGATCGAAATGTTGGCCTGGTCGTTGCAACAAAAAATAACGGCCAATTAAAAAAAGTATTGTCGGAATCCAATCACTTCTATCACCAAAAGACATCAGGACCTTTTATGGTGTTTTATGGTTTTTCAAAAACGGAGAGTCAGGGGCCTGATCATAAGGGCAGTTGGGAGGTTTTTTCCAATGCCAATCCCCACGAAACCCAAAAGGCCATTGATGGGGACCCGGCTACCCGATGGACCAGCGGAAAGAACCAGGAGCCGGGCCTTTATTATCAAATTGATTTGAAAACAGCCCGGTTGGTCAACGGCTGTACCCTTTTTTTGGGGAAATCCATCAATGATTACCCCCGTTCACTCAAACTGTTTTATTCCCTCGATGGCAATTCCTGGAAAGAATTAAAGCATACGGCGAGTTCTGATCTTTATTGGACCGGAGAAACCCTTTTAATTTTAAAACCGACTGGAGAAAAGACGGATTACTGCTTTTCTCCCGTTTATCTGAGATATCTTAGATTGGTTCAGGAAGGGCAAGATCCGGTTTATTGGTGGTCTATCCAGGAATTAAAATTGTCGATGCCCAAAAAAGATTAGAGGCTATTGGGTCCTCGGTCATCCCTGGCGAATCCCAGGTATCTCGGGTCTTCATAAAAAATTTTCCAATGAGGGGGCGAATCCAAAACGGAGCGATAGTCTTTGAGGATTTTTTCGGGATAATAGCGCTTATCTAAAACGATCCAGTCGATACGAAAGGCCTGGACCAGGGCCGCCAATTCATCTTCCGCAACCGGTTGCAGTGACCAAAGCCTGGAAACGGCCGGCTGGTTTTGGAAATAGACGAAGACTTTCTCATCCAGTTTGGACGATACCCCTCCGATCATTTTTTGTTGATGAACCGTCTGGTAATAAAACCGTCTGGTCTCGCCATGTCCGGCCGACCTGGAACCGCTATGGGTAAACAGGGGCAGATCCAGAAGGACACCGCTACGCCCCTGGGCCTTTTGGGCCAGGACCTGATAAACCTCCGGAACCCGGTAATCGGAAAACCGCAACGGCAAAGGATTGGGAAGGAAACCGTACTCGAAACCGACCATCAAAAACAGACCGGCCAGGAATATTTTTCTACTCCAGGGAGACAGTCTCAAATAAAATGGTTTTACGATCAAAGCTACCAGCAGGCATAAAAAGAGCATTACCGGGGCCAGGTAGCGGGAAAGGGTCCGGGCACTTTCCATAACTGGCAGAAAGCGGACTAAGTAGGCCGGCAGGGGAAGGGAATCCAAGATCAGGCCATGAACTTTCAGATAAGGCCCAAGGCTGATGATCCCAAAAACCCCCCAGGCCATGAGCCAGAGACGCAGCTCCGGCCTCTTGAAAAATTTTCCGGCCCCCCATAAAAGGATGACCGTAAAGCCATAACCCAGGAAGGCCGGAGTTCCGACTATCGGTCTTCCGCTGGTCCAATCCGGGGCCATGATTTTGTAGAGGCCTGCCAGCCAGGCATTAAAAGGGGCGAAAAAACCGGCCAGATCCACACTGTAGAGGACAAAATCAATGGTATTACTGCTCACCGCTTGCCGGGTAGCCGCATCTTGAAAATAGGCCTGGAAATAAGGGAAACCCACCAGGGCGGCCACGCCTAAGGCCACTCCGGTGAGACCCAGCAACAGACTTGCCTCCCGTAAAGGCAGTGGATTCCAACGGACCGGGATGGAGTTCAGGATCAGGGCCGAGACGGAGGGCGAAGGAGAAGAGGTTTTCCTTAAAGCCTGGAATTTAAAGAGCCACCAGATCATGGCAAATATAAGACCCAGGCTGGAAAGGGTGGTCCAATTGATCAAATGCCGCCCGGCCAGAAATTCCCATGCCTGGCGAGGCGCAAAAACAGAAAACAATATCAAACCAATCAGAGAACCCCAGATCAGCCTATCTGCCCATAAAGACATCCGCAATTCAGGGGCTGTCTTGGTCCTTATTTCCCAGGGGCAGATCTGATAGCCTATGAGCAAGACGAGCCACAACCCGCCAAAAACAAAATAATAGGGGTAGTTGTAAAGGGTTAATCCCCAGAAAAGGCCGGCGGTGAGGGCCCAGCTCACTCGTTGTTTCCGGACCAGAACATAAGAAAAGAATATGAAAAATATCAGGTTGTAAACCTCCAAGAGAGCGGCCGTTTTGTAGTAGCTGAGCAGGGTGGGGCAATGACCGAAGGCCAGAGCGCCGATAAAGGCCGGCCAGGGGGTTCGGGTTACATAATAAATCAACAGATAAGCCGCCAGGGCATTGGCAAAGAAGGTCATCCAGATCAGGAGATTATGGAAAACGATCAGGGAGATAAAAGGGCGCAGGAGGGTAAAAAAGAGGCCGTCCATAAAGGTATAGGTGTGCTGGACCAGGTTCAATCCCAGGGGGTGGAACATATGGGTATTGTTAAAGGGATTGACCCTGAGATTCCTTAGGGCATGGGCCGTCCACCATTCATTAAGCGGGTATTCTGCCGTATCCATCACATCCCCCGGTAGATGGGTGGAGATCCGGGAGAAATTGGGCAGGAGATGGATAGGGGCCAATAAGAAGAGGAATAAGCAAACCAGTAAATGGGTGCGCCAAAGGGAATGGGACGTTTTTTGTTTATCCGGCATCCCGGGCTCCTGAAGGGGGGTTCACCTGTAATAAATGGGTGCCGGTCCAATAGAGGGAGACAGTAGATCCTTTTGCCCCGGATAGAGTCGAGACCTCCGGGGTCTTGAAATGGTGATAGATAAAGTAATCCTTAAGGACTTTGACCTGGAAGGTGATGCCTTTCATTTTTTGAACAGCCTGGATGAAGGCCTCATGGTTTTCACGGGCTACCACAAAAGCCGGGGCGTTTGAAAAATCGACCCTTTTTTTCAGCTCATTAAAAAAAGGATAGGTATCGTGAAATCCTTTGATTACATAATCATGGGTATTGGTCATGAGATAATCATCCTGAAGCGTTTTAATTTTCCCTTTGGTCAACCAGGTGATAGGGGCCGAAAGGCCGATATCCGTATAGATCCGCCCGATTTTTTCTTTGGACAGAAAAGATAAAAGCTCTTCCGGAGGAGGACTCTCCGGGGAAGGCCGGTCGGCCTTCTGATACATAAAGATTTCCCCCATGGTCCAGTTATCGGGCTTCTCGCCCATCAAGGTTATTTTAACATATCTGGCCTCTCTCGGTTCGAAACGAATTTCAATCCGGCCATCCCGTAATTTCCAAAAAGGACGGTCCAGAGACCAAAAAAGATAGGCCCACTGGTTTTGGATTACAGCCACTTCCTGAAAGGTCTTAAGATCCTTCGAGACCTCGACCCGGTAATTTTTGGGGAAATCCCGCTCTCTTCCCTTGCCGGCCAAAAGTACAATACGATTGAGCGGATAAGGCCTGCCCAAATCAAGTTGATAATACATCCCTTTTTTTTGAGGCAAGGATGAAGTCCAACTGGTGGAGATGTTACGGTCAAAGGCCAATTGGGCTCCCCCTGAGTTAATAGAACTCTCTCCCTTCCATCCATTCGGAAGGATTTCCTGCGATGGGGCTTCCGGCGGTTTAAAGTCATAATAGACGGAATAGCCTTTTATCCCAGGGTACCTGGCAATGATTTCTTTTTTACAGGTACCCCCCATAACCCGGAACATCTCTTCAAAACTCTTAACATATTCTCCTTCCAATACAAAGGCCGGGTTGGAGTCGGCGTCGGCCAATAAGGTGTAAAGGGGATAGCGATCGTTAAAGGGTAATGAAAAAATTAATGCCTCCTGGGCTTCAAAGGTCAAACGGGCCGCGCTCCAATATTCCGGGGTATAGACCGTACGGATTTTTTTCTCTTTTAAATATTGGAAAAGGGCGGTTTCAACCTCTGACTGCTTCCGGTTTTTAATAGCCCCTTTGCCCAGGTAGGTAAAGGAGGACAAATTTTCAAAACTGAAAAAAAGGAGAAAAGAAACCATCAAAGAAATACCCAGGAAGCGATTTTTGGTTTTTAGCCAATAGAAAAAAAGACCGAGGGTGATCGGGAAAAGGGAATAAAAAGGCACCAGATAACGCAGGGCAACCGTTCTTTCGCCAAATCCAGAGCCGCTGTAGAGCAAAACAAAAAAAATAAAATAGAACAGAAGCAGACCCCCCCGGCCGGCCGGGAACCGGATCTTTTGCCACCGATGACTGACCAAAAGGAAAACCAGACTGGCCAGGAAAAGGAAGGCAAAAAACCAAGCCGGCCAGGTGGCCGGAAGGGCAGGATTGAACCCGAACAGTTGCGGAAGCTGATTGAACAAGGCCAAGGCGTTGGTCCAAAGACTGCCTTTCCCCTCGGATTGGACAAAGGTGAAAAAAGAGAGAGAATGTTTCAGATTCCATATCCAGAAGGGCAGGGAGCCGAGGAAAAACCCGGCTATGGCTATCAAGGCCCGGCCCTTCAGAACAAAGGCCCTTTTTTGAAAGGTGAGAAAACAGAAGCTGGTGATCAGATAGATGAGACAGATGGGGTAGGTCCACCAGGCAATACCCCAGAGGACCCCCAGGCCGAAAAGCCGGGCAAAAGGAAGGGATGGCCGGAGGTTGGGGGCCGTTAAACGATAAGTAATCAAAAGGATCAGGTTGCCCAAACAAAGGCCTTCAATATAACCGCCGATGGCCAGA
Organism: uncultured Thermodesulfobacteriota bacterium; assembly: GCA_964627515.1. GTDB lineage: Bacteria > Desulfobacterota > RBG-13-43-22 > RBG-13-43-22 > RBG-13-43-22 > RBG-13-43-22. The sequence continues at coordinate 33,294 of CAZVHO010000012.1, forward strand.
CTGGTTTCGATATGGATGGCAAAAGGGGGGATGGCTGAAAGGAGCATACTGATCAAACCGATCTCCCGCACATAAAGTTCCCGTCCAAGTTGATAGATGGAGATGATAAAAAGGAGAGAGAAGAGAAGAGGAATCCAACTAAGACTCCAGCGGCTTACCCCAAGGAGCAGGCCGGCCGAGGCGGCCAACAGGGGCTCAAGAATCCCTCCATAGGAGTCTCCGTAATAGAGCCAGGGGAATTCTCCCTGGAGGATATGCCTGGTCATCAAGCCTACGATGGCCTGATCGGAATTAAAGGGGAGGAGTCGGATCGGTAATAGACGGACAATCAGACCGAAGGCGAGGATGCTTATGAAATAATAGGGATTAGGCATTTAGTTCGAAAATTAATTTTTGGCACGGATTCCACGGATTTCACGGTTAAAGCCATGGGGTATCCCTCGATCCCGTAAAGTCTGGATTGAGGGATGATCAACATCCGCCTTCGGCGGAAGCAGGTCTCAAGAAAAGGGAACCCCCTTTTCTTGAGAAATGAAATGGTTAATCCGTGTAATCCCTGTGTCAGGCTTTGTGCCTGACCCGTGCCTAAATAAGTCCTTGACTGTTCTATTTTCATGCCTCGTGGCGCCCCACGGGGCATGAAGGTTTATTGTGTTCGACTTCTCGGCTTGACATCTCTTTGATTTCATAATACCTTTATCAAAAAAAAATTAAAGGGACAAGCTAATTTGGGCACCATGCCAGAGACCGGGAAAAAATATAAAAAAGTTCAGGAGGCTTATGCGGAAAAGGGGGCTGCTGCCTTATATCAGGAATATGTGGTGGGCGGGACATCCCTCTGGGACCTTCTTAAATATGAACTTTTTATCAATTTTACGGCCGGTATCCCCGGGGCCCTGGGCCTTTGGATCAGGAAGACTCTGTATCCCCGGATGATCTCTCAATGTGGAAAGGGGATTGTCTGGGGCCGGGACATGGTTCTCCGGTACCCGCAAAAGATCCGCATTCAGGATCTATCTATCTTTGACGACGGTTGTGTTCTGGATGCCAAGGGTGACAGCAACCAGGGGATTTTTATCGGAAAGTCCTGTATGTTCGGGCGGCAGACTATCCTCGGGTGTAAAAATGCGGATATTGTTATCGGGGACCGGGTGGGTATTGGCGCCCATTGTATCCTTCATGCCGTGGATACCAGCCCGGTGCATATAGAAGATAATACGGTCATAGGGCCCAATGTTTATCTGGCCGCCGGCGGCAATTATCATTTTGAGCGGACCGATATCCCCATAGGGCAGCAGGGGGTTGATTGCAAAGGCGGGATTCGGATCGGGAAAAATTCCTGGATCGGGGCCAACACCGTGATCCTGGATGGGGTGACTCTGGGGAACGACGTCATCGTCGGAGCCGGCTCGGTAGTCGCCAAAGACCTGCCCCCTTTTGCCATAGCTGTCGGCAACCCGGCCAGGGTCGTAAGAATGAGGCTGGAATCGACCTGAAGATGGGCAAGGTTCAAAATCGAGGAGATTGTGATCTCAGAAAAAATCCCCCTATATGTTCCATAGCCCTGTGCCTGGCCCTGTGCCTGATGGCCGGTATTTTATTTACCTGGCCCATGGCCATCCATTTTTTTTCGGCTATCCCTTTCATGCTTTCCCCGGCACCGGAGTTTGCACGGGTTCCTCTTATGCCTGGGGATCATCTCCAAACTTATTACTGGTTCTGGCTTTTTTCGGACAATCTTTGGGGACTTTCAAACCTTTTTACCAATCCTTATGAATTCAACGGTCCAGCCGGTCCGATGAGTTCCGTTTATGCCAATTTCCCCTTTTCCATCCTCTATATCCTTCTGCTGCCCCTGGGGCCGGTAGGGGCCTATAACGGCTTAATCCTTTTGTCCTTTCTGCTCAGCGGGCTGGCCATGTTCCTTTTGGCCTGGAGCTGGACCAGGGACTCCTGGGCCTCCATACTTGCCGGGCTTGTTTTTGCAGTGGTCCCTTATCGGGTCAGTCATATTGCCGGCGGCCAACTTTTTGGGTATGTGATATTTTTATTGCCCCTGTGTCTCTATTTCATGGAAAAAACATTAAAAACAGGCCGTTGGGTCTATGGAGGGGCAGCCGGGTTCTGTCTAATCCTTCTCTCTTTGATGGAACCCCACGCCAGTTTCCTGGCCGCCCTGACCATCGGGGTCTATCTGCCGAATCGCATCCTGCTTTTTCAAACCGTTTCTTCAACGCAAAGACCGGAAAAGGAAATCAAACCCCTTTGGCCGGGGTTGTTGGGGGTTTTTGCCGGCGGTCTAACGATTGGATCTTTTCTCTGGTTGCAGTTCGTGAAAAAATCCGGTTTTCCCCTCTGGCATTTTAACTGGATACAACTCTTGATCTTTGGGAGCATCGGGGTCCTGCTCCTCTGGCTATATTTATCGACCCTGGTTTCCAGATGGACTACCCTTTCTTTTGCCGAGGCCCGTCACCGGGTCGGGAAGGCTTTTTTTCTTTTTCTGCCTCTATGGCTTTATGTCTTAAAATTCCAATTCGATATCCCCCGCCTGGGCACGCTTTTACCCCTGATAGGGATCGGGCTCTTCTCAGCCTATCTCCTGTCCCAATGTCTAAAGCATAAAGAGGCCTTTTTATCCTTTGACCGCACCGGAATTATTCCTGTGATCACTGGAGTCGGGGTGGGTTTGGCAATAGCCTCGGCCTACTTGATCCATATGAGGATGACCGTTTTTTTGCCTTCCATAGCCGGTAAGGGGCGGACTATTGCCGAAGTCCTCCTTTTTTCCCCCAGGGTGGGTAATTTTTTTTCCCAGCCTTATCCTTTTAATGAAAAGTACGTTTTTTTAGGTCTGGGGTTACTTATTTTGGCGATTTTCGGATTGATTCCCCTTTTTAAAAGCAGGGTCAAGAATCCAGGGCCGGCGGCCCTGGCCGGACTGTTGGCCTTTTTGGCCCTTATCCTGACCCTCGGTCCGACCATGCCCTATTTCCCCCTTTATCAGTTTTTTTATGAATACCTTCCTTTTTTCAACTACCCTCGGGTACCGGCCCGGTTCGTGATGATCGGCTTTATTTTTCTGGGTCTGCTGGCAGCCCTGGGCCTGACTGGGTTAAGAAACTGGCTGGTTGCAAAGGGTTGGGGTCGTTTGGGAACAGGGCTTACCCTGTTGATTATCCTGCTGGTATCCGTAGAATATCATACCGGTCACTCCGTCGGACTTTCGTTGATGCAAGGGGACAACCGGATATACGAGGAGATAAAAAGGTATTTGCCCAAAGACCGGGTGGTTCTGGAGTTGCCCATCTGGCCGGGCGATTCCCACCAGTCCTCGGTTTATGAGTATACGGTCACCCGCACCCAAAGACCGATGATCAATGGTTATGCGCCGGTGGTGGCCCGGGATTATATCAATCAGGTTTTTTGGCCCCTTTATCCTTTGAATCACGGAGAATTGACCCAGGCCCGGTTCCGGGAAATGCAAAGGCTGAAAGTGGGACTCCTCACCTTCCACGATAACCCCCATCTCTATTCGGAAAAGGTAAGCCCTTTTCCAAGGAGACTGGCCTTGAAGCGTCTGGCGGCTTCCCCCTGGCTGAAACTCATTGACCATGATGAAGACGTTTATCTTTTTAAATTGGCTGAAAAGGCCGACGGATATTTCAATAGCTCGGCTATTACCTCACCGGTTCAATCGGTCGTGTACAGCAACAACCTGACCCGGAAAACAGGCCGATACCAATTTGACCTTTTCGCTTCGGGTTACAATTTTTTATTTGAAGAAGAGTCGTTAATTCAAGGTAAGCCCGTGCTTCGACCCGGGATGCGTGGGGGAAATGTCGTTTCGGCCATACCCGGGCAAGACCGCCCCGGATATCTGATTATCGGGCCAAGCCGGTTTTATCCGTCCGGGAAATTCCGGGCCAGGTTCCGGATCAAGGCTGACCCGGTGGATCCCCAAAAAGAGATAGGCCGGATAGAAATTATTGAACAGGGTACCAAAATTATTGCCCGGAGGAGTTTGTTAGGGAGAGATATGCAGCCCTTCCGGACCTGGATGGATATCCCCCTGGAATTTGAGATCCCGGAAAGCAGCAGGATCGGCTTCCGGATTTACTTTTCCGGGGAAGCCCCGCTCTATTATAACCTGGCTGTCATTGGTTTCGCCGATCAAAAAAACGGGCCGGGCGTTATAGAGGCTGAAGAATTATTCCGCCCCACCGGGATAATCGTTTCAGATTCCCTGGCCTCCGGTAAGGAGGCCCTTTTCGGGAAGGCTGTTTTTAAACCTTCCAATTTTCTTTGTTACGGCCCTTTCAGGACCTTCGAACCTGGTGCGTACCGGGCCAGGTTCTTTTTAAGATTAAAATCCCTGCCGGTTAACTCCGGGGATTCGGAGATAGCCGTCCTCGATTTGTGCACCGATGCCGGAAGGCGTATATTGGGAAGCCGTAAGCTCCGGGTCCGGGATCTCAAGACCGATAACTATACACCTGTTGTGGTGGATTTCAAGGTCCCTTTTCGCTGTGAAATCGAATCCCGGGTCCTGTTCTTGGAGAAGGAAGATCTCCTGGTGGACCGGATTGAGATAACGGCCCTGCCCTGAGGGTTATGGAATTTTATGGCACATCCTTCCCATCCCAGTGGTAGCCGCAATTTAATGCCTTATGCTTTTCGATTTCGGCAGGGAATAAATCCAATGGCGGGATTTTACATAACAGGATGGGTCTGAATCTGTAAATGGCACACCTGTTCTGTTTGTTCAACAAAGGACATTTTATCCCAAAAAATTCACAACATTTCCCGCATTGTTTACACTCCCCATTACGGGTTTTATAGCTGTTCAGTACTTTATCGGTATCAAAATAATAGAGGTAGGTTCTCTTTAGATAATCGGATAAAGGCATATATTTTCTTCCTCCCCAAACCAGGAGCCCCTGGGATGAAAAGGAAAAGGCGGCAGCAATCGTTTTTCAATTCATCCCCATGGCTCATGCAGAAAGCAATAGCGATTAAATGACAAGGTCCGGAAAAAACTTCCGGGATCTTCGGAAGAAAGAATTTGCTTAAAGCCGGTTAATGGGAGGGTGATAAATTGGATCTTTGTAGGGATGGAGAGTGGGTGAAACGCTTTTTAGCCGAAAAGCCGAATTGAGGATGGTAATATCTATTCCGGGAGATGGGGTCAAGTCCATGGCATGGGGTGACCAGGGATCACTTTCATCCATGTCGGGAGAAAGATCGTTAGGTCGGGGTGCTTTTTGTGGGGAGGGGCAATAGACCCCTCTCACCCCTGTAGTGGAAGGTTCCAGGTACTCAATTATAAAAAAGGAAAGTATTACCAAACAGATACATTTTAACAGGTTTTGTCTCCTTTTCATGGTTAGGGATATTAGAATCTGGTCTGATAATTGTCAAGATTTATCCTTTCGTGGCGCCTCTGAGGTTCAGGAAAACATCCGATCAGAATCGAAAGCAAATTTTTTAGTTGAATTGATTGCCCCAAAAACACTATAGTACATTCCAAATTTCCAACAGTCAGGAGAAACATTATGAAACGTCTTGGGATGCTCAATGTAATGATCGGATTATTCATTCTCCTTTTGCCCTCTTTTAGTCAAGGTGAAGAACTTCCATCGAAACCGTCACTTGGAGATCCCCCTAAAGGTGAAGAAAAATCATTGGGAATTGCTATAGGGCTTCGTTCGACCTATTTCCGGATGCAACAGAACCAGGGGGACATTTTTAGAAATATAAAATTGTTGGATGAAGAACAGGACCTGGCCCCCTATAAGCCCTTTCTTCAGTACCATTTTTCCAATTATTGGGCCGTTGAATTGGGCTATGATCAGTTCAAGGCCATCACCCTGAACAGGGCATTTAATGATGTCGCCGAGTTTGACAGACGTTGGGTCGACGGGGCCTTAGAGTGGCAACCCATTATGTTGACCGCACAGTTCCGCTGGCCCCATTTTCATAAATCCTTGGTCCCCTATGTATCGGGAGGGTTCAGTTATACCAAAACCTCCTGGAAAAGAAACGACTGGTATTATTTCGGATTCCCAAGCCAAGAGGCCTATACCAACTGGACCACTCAAGGGAACAGGCCCGAAGATTATCCGAATAATGGCTACCGGCGCATCTTTGCCGTTGATGACCACACCATCGGGATGTTGTTTGGCTTTGGGGTGGATTATTTCCTGTTAAAAAATTTAGCCCTGAATCTGGACTGGCGCTATCACTGGGCCCAGGTAAAATTCAAATATACCCTGGCTTATACTAACGGTTTGGATCCGATCAGCCAGGACCAGGGAACCTTTATCCTGGATTCCTGGGTCTTGGGCCTGGGGATCAAGTATTTATTTTAATTTTTGCCTTTTTTCCGAAGTCGGCCAACTGATACGAGGAGAATAATCGATACGGTCAGCAGGGAGATGATCCCCCCTATCTTTATGGAGATAGGTAACCGGATGATCATAAAGACCCTCTAAAGAGATAATCTTGTCTTCCCCCGGCCCCAATATGAAGTTGGAATATTTGCCATTTGGACCCAGGGTCAAATCGGTTGCGGTGGCTATGTATCTAATATTTAGCAAATCCAGCAACTGGGGGTTGTTCTCACTTTCATCGAAAACCATACTCAGGGATGGGCGCTTTTCTGCATTTATCCCCAGGAGATAGAGGGAACTCCCGATACGGGTATTGACGAAAATCTGCGTCCTAACTTTTCTCTTTCTTCTTGATTTTTCTATTTTTTTTTATTATGTTATAAAAACAGAATGTTATCAAATTATCGATAAAATGATTATGCCGGAGTCTCACAATGAATATCCAAATTCTATTAACCGATATTCATGCCCTCGAAGAAGAACTGCTTCAATTCGAGCGCAAATATGGAATTCGGTCGGAAACCTTTTACGCGGCTTACATAAGCGGAGAAGAACCGGAAGACGATACCTGGACACTTGATTTCGGGGAATGGGCCAGCATCTATCGAACGTGGCTCACTCGCCAAGCTCAATACCGAGACGAAGTCCAACGGTTGCAACAACGAACTTTGAGTTTAGCAGGTCTTATTCATGTGGCCGCCTGATGAGTACTCCCCTCCGAACACCTGAAGATTATGAACTGTTCCTGTATACCCTCACAGAACGGTTCCCTATCATCAGTCGCTCGACGGTGACATTCATACGAGTGGGTGCAACTTTAGCAAAAGTGGCGGGGGAAGTTTTTTTCGAAAACGGGGTTCGAATTGTTGTCCGGGAACGTATTCTTTACGACCGTCTTCCTGCGATCATAGACTGGTATGGCTACGAAATTTGGCGAGACGACGTGAAATTATACTGGTATGATTCTCAACCTCATCCGAATGATCCTGTCTTGCAAAGCTCCCATCCACATCACAAACACATCCAACCCAATCCAAAACAGAATCGCGTCCCGGCACCAGCGCTGAGCTTTACCCAACCTAATCTACCTGCCGTTTTAGAGGAAATCGTCAGTCTCCTTTCATAAGATAGGTAAGGAAAGAGGCTGCACTCATGTCATAATATCTGCGGGTATCGGCGAAAATCTGCGTCCTAATTTAGGTATTTTTCCAACGCCGGCCAACCGATATCAGAAGAATAAACAATACGGTCAGCAGGGAGATGATCCCCCCTATCTTTATGGAGATAGGTTGATACCTGAATTCCACGTTATGCTCTCCGGGATCGATGGGGATACCCCTGAAGGCATAATTGGCCGGGAAAATGTCTTTTTCAAGGCCATCGACATAGGCCTTCCAGCCAGGATAATAGACCTCGCTTAAAACCAGATAGGCCCTGGTTTGGGATAAGACGTTTAAGGTGATCCGGTTGGCACTATAAGCAGTCACCTGGACCCGGTTAAAACTTTTTTCCAATGGGCTCTCATTTGGCGGTTGGAATAGGGGGGCACCGGGACCGACAATAACTTCATCCAGAGGATCAAGGGCCAGCAATGCATTTTCTATCCGGTCTTTATGGGCCGGAAGACCTTTCCGGACCAAAAAAGCCTTGGGTAATACGAAGCGGTTCTCATAAACATGGTTATAAACTTTGGTAAACCGCTTACCCAAGGAAAAAAGGTCGGTCCCGTCCAGAAATATATTCTTAACTTCAAATTTACCCTGATGGTTGACCCGGGAAATAATGACGGACTTTGGGAGGATCGGGGAAGTCAATCTAAAAGAACCGCGAAAACTGTGCCCCTGGTATCCTTCCTGAGGCATGACCCAGGAACTCTCTATGGTTGCCTGATCATGCCGTCTCTTGGTTCGGTTTTCCTCTTTTTCCCAGGACCATTCCGATGTTTCTATTCCCGCCCTGATGGGAAATGTGTGCTGTTTTCCGGATTGATCCATGAGAGTCAATTCCGCCACGGTTTCATCCTGGGGTATTTCCAACCCGGAACTCATAAAAGAAACCAGGCTGATCCGGGTAACCGGATGATCATAAAGACCCTCTAAAGAGATAATCTTGTCTTCCCCCGGCCCCAATATGAAGTTGGAATATTTGCCATTTGGACCCAGGGTCAAATCGGTTGCGGTGGCTATGTATCTAATATTTAGCAAATCCAACAACTGGGGGTTGTTCTCACTTTCATCGAAAACCATACGCAGGGATGGGCGCTTTTCTGCATTTATCCCCAGGAGATTAAGGGAGCTCCCGATATCCGTGGTGTAGATACGAAAGCGGGTGCCCATAGTGGCCTCATCGATAAATCCCCGGCAATAAAGTTCTCCCTCATTTCTTAATCGATAATCCGGAGAGTTCACTTTTTTTAAAAAAAGAACTCTCTCGTTAGGCCGGTAATAATTCTCCGGGAAGCCTTGCTTCCAGCCGAGGTGTCGGTTGGAATAGAAAAGTTCGGTTAGGGCCAGAATAAAAATGAGCCACAGAAATATGGAGGGCTTCAGCCATTGTTTAAGTGTTGCCCCGACCAGGGCCAGGGCCGCCATTGCAATCAGGGCCAGGATAAAGGACCGGCTTCCCAGGACTGATTTTAAACCACCAGAAAGGATAGTCCAATGCACCGATCCATTCAACAAAACCAGGCTTGAGACCAGTCCCACCCAAAGCAACCAGACAAACGGATGTATTTTAACCTTGACCGGCGACTTACTTCTCTCCCTGATCCAATCCAGGCCAAAGCCCACCAATATTGCCAGGCTAAAATTAAAAAGTAGAAGAAAACGGGAAGAGATCCTGAAAACATTAAAGCCCGGGATATGAGCATAAATCCGACAAAAAAAAGGAGGCAGGCCATTCGCAATGACCAATAAGAGGGACCCGAGGGCCAGCAATTGGTAAAAAAGGATTTTCCTCCAAGGCCGCAGGTGGACGGAAAGGATGAACATAAAAATCGGCAGGATCCCCATATACCCATAAAATTCATCCGCTCCTTTGACGATTGCCCAGCCTGGGTCCAGTAGGCTCAGCAGTTGCGTCGACGGTGGCAAGGAATATTCTGTAAGATAGTTTAAGGATACTTTAGTTCGGCCTATGAAATGAGCCAGTTCATAGGTGGGGACCCATTGGATGGCGGTGAGTCCAGCAGCCAGGCCTGCAATCCCAAAGGAGATTTCGGCCACCTTTTTCCAGGCTTTTCGATGTTCCGTCTCCACCATAAGGAAGTGATACAGGGTATAGGCGCCCCCCATGATAGAAACCATAAAGGTTACCTGCGGATGACCGCTGAAGAAAATCAAGGCCAGCGTAATTCCGGTAAGGCAGAGGTAAATGAAGCGACCGGTAAGGAGCGCTTTTTGATAAAACAGAAGAAATAAGGGGAGCCAGATGGCCCCTTCGACCATCCCAAGATGGTTGATGTGGGCGATCAGGAATCCGGAAAACATAAAATAAACGGCCCCGAGCAGGGAACCGGTCCGGGTTAGAAGCTGTGCCCGCAGAAAGAGATACATAAAGAGGCCGGCCAGGAAATAGTGGAGGAGTAGCTGTCTTTCCAATATCAGATATGGCAGGTGACCCTGAGGGGCAAAAAATACCAGGAGAGCGGTAAAAGGATAAAACAAGGCGTTTTCCATATCGGCCAGGAAAGGGGTGCCGCAGCCCAAATAGGGACTCCATAAAGGGAAGCGGCCGGCCCACCACTCGGAAACGGTGTAAAAGGTATTGGGGTAATGAAAACGGTAAAAATCGCCGGCTAAAGAATAGGGGTTGAGGGAGTCGGGAAAATACAGATTCCAGAAAAAAGCCAGATGGAGCAGAAACAACAAAAGCCCAACACCTAAAGGAACTGCCCACTTAGGCATTTTCATATTTATTGAATTTTGCATAGGTGGCTGACATTGATTTTCCCGCGAGATGTGAATACGATCCTGGATTCCCGCCTGCGCCCTCCCCGCCGGCATGTAAGCCCTACGGGCTGGAGGCGGGGGTGTAGCACCCTATGGGACGGAATCGGGAATGACGAGTTTTTACGAGTCCATCATTTATTATGTCTTCTCGTTAGGTTTGAATGACCCTCTGATTTATAACATAAAAATTACTAATCATTATATTTTTACAACATAATAACAGGCTGGCGCAAGATAAATTTTAACAGCTTACATGATTTTAGGTGTCCGGAGTAAACCCCTGCTATAAAACGGTTTATAAGCGGGGTTGTCCGAAGGTTTTCAGTGAAGCCCTTATGCCCCGCTGGTCACCACGAAACATGAAAATGGAACAGTCAAAGGCTTACCTATGCACGGGTCAGGCACAAAGCCTGACACAGCGATTACACGGATTAACCATTTTATTTCATCCCTCAATCCAGACTTAACGGGATCGAGGGATACCCCATGGCTCTAACCGTGTAATCCGTGAAATCCGTGCCAAAAATCTATTTTCGAACTAAACCCTCATGCCTGGGGGGCACTACGAATCATGAAAATTGTTTTCGCCGAACGACGAACGACGAACGGTATTTTTGTATTAAATGAGGCCTTATTTTTAATGTTGAAAAGAATTGGGAATTTTTATATGGTAACGGTATGGAACCAAAATTAAAAACAGGCGGCGGGCGACCACCGAAATTTCGTGAGCCGAGGCGTCCTGTTACCATGATATTGCCGGAGCGCATTTTGGATCAACTGGCCGGGATTGACCCGGATCGGACTCGTGCCGTGGTCAAAGCTACGGAAGCGGTGGCAGGAACCGGCCGGGGAAAATTCAAACCGGTGGAACTTGTTGAGATGGCCCCTGGCAAGTCCCTGATTGTCGTTGGCCCAAGCAAGACCTTGAGGAAGGTACCCTGGGCAAAACTGATCGAAATTGCTCCGGCCCGTTACCTTTTGACTATTCCCTCGGGGACTTCGATCGAAGCCCTGGAAGTGGCCCTGCGCGACCTGTCCCATGATCCGGATTTGCAGAATAATGAACGCGAAAACGCCGTCCTGAATGAACTGTTGCATTTAATCGGCCACCATCGGCGTTCTCAGCGCTTGTCCAAGGAGGAAATCCTGGTTATCGATACCGGCTGATAAGAATTTTCTGGTTTTTCAATACCCCCCTGACCGAGGGCAAAGAGAACTTTCGGTGATTCAGCCCCGCATCCATTTGACCGCCAAGCTGGAATTATCTGTTTGAATTTCAAGATATTTTTTGCTATTATGGTTTGGTTATCTTTATATAAGTTCGTGGTTTAGGAATTTCTTAATTTTTTCTTTTCAGGAGGTTGTGTGCAAAAAACCCGATGTCTGGTAACCGGGGGAACCGGTTTTACCGGCAGTCATTTAGTTCGAAGACTCCTTGAGAGGGGTCATGAGGTCTCGGTGGTGGATAATTCCAAGGGGCTATTCTGGGATGAACTGGAACAATCAGGTGCCCGAATATCCCTGGGTAGTGTGACGGATAAGACCATGATGGATCGATCGGTGGCCGGAAACGAAGTGGTCTTTCACGTGGCGGCGGCCTTCCGGGGGGTGGATCTGCCCCATAAGGTCTATTGGGAAGTCAATGTCGAGGGGACCAGAAACCTCCTGGAGGCCTCTTTAAGGCAGGGAGTAAAACGGTTCATCTACTGCAGCACCGAAGGGGTCCATGGGCATATCAAGAACCCTCCGGCTGACGAAAGCGCCCCTATCGCCCCGAAGGATTATTATCAGTATACCAAATGGGAAGGGGAAAAAGTGGTCCAGGAGTATGTTCAAAAGGGTCTGCCTTCGGTGATCCTTCGCCCTACGGCCATCTATGGCCCAGGGGATCCGGAACGGTTTTTAATGATCTACCGGCGGGTCAAGACCGGTATTTTCCCCATGTTCGGGACAGGCCGGATTACCTACCACCCCCTCTATATCGACAACTTAAGTGATGCCTTTGAGCTGGCCATGGAAAAAGAGGGGGTCCTGGGACAGGCCTATCTGATTGCCGATGAAGACTTCATCGCCATTGAGGATCTGGTCAAAGCCGTAGCCGGGGTCATGGGGCGGGAGGTTAAGATCCCCCACTTTCCTTTCTGGCCCCTCTTCCTGGCCTCTTTTCTCTGTGAGGTGGTCTGTAAACCTTTAGGGATTACCCCGCCGATCTTTCGCCGACGGGCGGACTGGTATCGACAGAACAGGGCATTTACCATTGAGAAGGCCAGAAGGGAGTTGGGGTATAACCCCAAAATCGGTTTGAGCGAGGGGCTTACCCGTACCTATCAATGGTACCTGGATCATGGCTACCTATAAAGGATTGAAGCGGCTGTACCGGATTTGGCAAGCCTTCCGAAAAGGGGAAACCACCCTGACCTATCCCCCCTCGAGAATTTGGATCGAATTGACCGATCACTGCAACCTGAAGTGCCCTCTTTGTCCCAATCAATCACTGCCCAAAGGGGAGAAGGGTTATATTCCCCTGGAGTTGTTCAAAAAAATTATTGACCAAATTCCCCGGGAAGTCTATGATCTGAACCTCTTTCATCGGGGTGAGCCCCTGCTTCATCCCCATTTGATCGAGATGATTGATTATGCTCAGGGCCGGGGAATCCCCTGCAGGATCCACACCAACGCCACTATCCTTATGGGTCCCCTGAGCAAACGGATCTTAACGACCGGATTGGAGGTCCTGTCTTTTTCTTTTGACGGCTATCAGGCCGCTGTTTATGAAAAAAATCGTTATCCGGCAAAATTTGAAAACACCCTCGGAAATATCAAACAATTCCTGGCCTTGAAAGAGGAAAGCCATAAAAGTAAGCCCCTGACCGTGTTACAGATGATGGGCGTTAATGAAAGTCCTCCGGGACCTGAGCTGAAAGCATTTATTTCCTCTTTAAAATCCTTAGGATTAAACCGGGTTGTTTTTCGTCAGCCCCACAACTGGGGGGGAGCGGTCCCCATTTCTTCGGAAGCTTCCTTGGATCATCCCAGGGATCTTTTTACTTGTACTTTCCCCTGGTATGCCTTTATTATCTATTGGGATGGAAGGGTGGGCCCATGTCCCCAGGATTTTTTTGGTCAGATGATTATAGGGGATCTTAATCAACAAACCCTCCAGGAAATCTGGAATGGTCCTTTGATGCAGGCCTTGCGGGCAAAGATAAGGGATCATCAATATGCTCTTCTTTCACCCTGCCGGCCGTGCGATCGTCCCCGGAGAAAGACCTTTTCCGGTGTGCCCAGGGAATATTTAAAGACTTTCGTTAAGGAAAATATAATAGGATATCGTTAATTCATTGAAATGATACTGGATACTGGATACTGGATGATGGATGATGGATTTTATCAAGTATCGGTCTTTGCTTTTATCCAGCATCAAGGATCGAGTATCACTTCTTTGGAAGCGCATAAGTCCGAGTTATTAAAAACTTAGAGATAAATTCTCAGATTAATAGAGTAATCGACTATGGAAGCTATTCAAAAAGGCCCATTAAAAATTTTGATGATCGCCCCCACGCCGTTTTTCGCCGATCGGGGCTGCCATATGCGGATATTGGGGGAGATCCGAGCCCTCCAGAATCTGGGATATGATATTATTTTATGCACCTATCCTATCGGGAGGGACATCCCCGGGATCAAGACCGAGCGGACCATAAAAATCCCCTGGTACCATAAGTTGGAGGCCGGCTCTTCCTGGCACAAATTTTATATCGATGCCCTCCTGTTTTTTAAAAGCCTGCGGGTTTTCTGGCGGGAAAAACCGGATATCATCCACGGACACCTTCATGAAGGGGCCATTATAGGCCATTTCGTGCGTAAATTCAGTTTCCGGAAGGTCCCCCTGGTCTTCGATGCCCAGGGGAGTTTGACCCGGGAATTAATCACCTATTCGTTTTTTAAGGAAGGCTCTTTACTGCAAAAAACCTTTGCCGCCCTGGAGCGATGGATTTCAAGGATGCCGGAATATACCGTGGGCAGCAATGTCTCGGTATCGGACTTCATGGTCCAACAGATGCATCTTTCTCCGGATCGGGTAGATACGGTTATTGACGGGGTCCATGGCGATTTTTTTGATCCCAAAACAGTCGATCCGGATTTAAGGAAAAAACTGGGCCTTGATCCGCAAAAGCCGATCGTCCTTTATACCGGGGCCTTACTAAAATCCAAAGGAATCGATTACCTCTGGCAGGCCATACCCCAGGTCCTTAAGAAAAACCCGGATTGCTTCTTTGTCATTGTCGGCTACCCGGTTGAGGAATCCAAGGCCTTTGTGGAATCCCTGGGGGTCGGAGATAAGGTGCTCTTCGTCGGGCAGGTGGATTATTTCCAATTGCCCTCCTATCTCTATTTAGCGGATCTGGCGGTGGACCCGAAATTGGACGAAGCCGGGGAGGCCAGTGGAAAGATCATCAACTATATGGGGGCGGCCTTGCCGATTGTCTGTTTTGAAGGTCCCAATAATCGGAAGTTTTTGGGGGAAAACGGCATCTTCGCCCGATCCGGAGATCCCCTTGATCTGGCTGATAAAATAGTCGCTACCCTGTTAGACCTGAAACAGGCCAAGGCCATCGGGTTAAAAAATCAGAAAAGGGTGGAAGACGTCTTTTCCTGGAACGCCAATATCAAGACCTACGACCGGATTTTCCGTTTGTCCTTACAGGAAGGCCATTAAAAAAAATTCCATATTTGCATTTTCGTACTAAACCCTCATGCCCGCTTGGCAGGCCCCACTAAACATGAAAATTGGTAAGATTCAATGGGTTTCGCCTAACGCCGAACGCTTAACGCCGAACGTTATTTTTATACAAAAGGGACTAATGTATGTGCGGTATTGTAGGTTTTAACTGGTCCGATCGCTCCCTTGGGGAAAAACTGTGCCGAATCCTGGAACATCGGGGGCCGGACCAGGAGGGGATTTTTACCGAAGAAGGGGTTACCTTAGGCTTTCGTCGTTTGTCCATTATTGATCTCTCCGAGCAGGGGCATCAACCTATGTCCAATGAAGATGGGACACTGCAGTTGGTTTTTAACGGGGAGATCTATAATTTTTTGGAATTAAGGGCCTCCTTAGAGAAAAAAGGACACCGGTTTAAAGGCCATTCCGATTCGGAGGTCATTCTCCATGCTTATGAGGAGTGGGGTAAGGATTGTCTATCCGAGTTGCAGGGCATGTTCGGTTTTGCCCTCTGGGACCGGAAAAATCAAAGCCTGCTGGTGGCCCGGGATCGATTGGGGATCAAACCGGTGTATTACACCTACCGGAATGGAAGGTTTGCCTTTGCTTCGGAGATCAAGGCCCTGCTCCGGATCCCGGAGGTGGAGCGGGGGGTAAATTTACAGGGTCTTTATTATTATTTAGGCTTCGAGTTCGTCCCCAGCCCTTTGACTATGTTTGAAGGGATTTTTAAACTCCGGCCGGGCCATTACCTTTTTTATTCCCCCAAAGGGATTGAAGAGAAGGCCTATTGGGATCTTTCTTTTAATCCCACTGCCCGCACCCAGGAAGAGGCGGTGGAAGAAATGCGGGCTCTCCTTAAGGAGACGGTGCGGATGCATCTGATCAGCGATGTCCCTCTCGGGGTCTTTTTGTCCGGCGGACTGGATTCCAGCACCCTGGTGGCCCTCATGCGGGAGCTGGGTGTCAATCCCTTGAGGACCTTTTCCATCGGTTATCCGGATCCTTCTTTCAGCGAACTGCCTTATGCCCAACTGGTAGCCGAACGTTTTGAAACCGATCATACGGTTTTGATGATCCCGGAGGTTACCTTGAAAGACCTGGAAGAGGCGGTCTGGCATCTCGATGAACCCATGACCGATCTTTCGGCCATACCGCTCTACCTGGTCTGCCGGGAGGCCAGAAAATATGTGACCGTCTGCCTCTCCGGAGAAGGGGGCGATGAGATCTTTGCCGGCTATGACCGGTTTAAGGCCAGCAAGGCCGATGCCTATTACCGCCTGTTACCCCGCCTTTTTCGGGAAAAGGTGGTTTACCCCCTGGTGGAAAGGCTTCCTGACCAGCCTCAGAAAAAAGGGGCCGTTAACATATTAAAACGGTTTGTGGAAGGCTCTCACCTGCCTTTGGATGGGGGGCATCTACGCTGGCAATACTTTTCATCTTCGGACCAGGACAGGCTTTTATATACGGACCTTTTCAAAAAACGGGTTCAAATGGACCCCTTTGCTCCTCTCCGGGGGCTCCGGTCCGGCCATGTGTTTAAACAACGGATCGATGAAGAGATCTATCTGGATCTGCGATTCACCATGCCGGATTCGGTCCTGATGAAGGTGGACAAGATGAGTATGGCCCATGCCCTGGAGATACGGGTTCCTTTCCTGGATCATCGCTTCGTGGAGTTTACTGCCGGTCTGCCCGGAGACTGGAAATTGAAAGGCTTTCAGACCAAGGCTATTTTTAGAAAAGCCCTGGAAGGTCTGCTCCCCGATCAAATCGTCTGGCGGGGGAAGCAGGGCTACAGCCTGCCGGTTAAAAACTGGTTGCGGGAAGGTCTTAAAGAGCCCCTGATTGCCGTTTTAAATGAATCGCCGGTCATCCGGGAATATATGAACGGCTCTTATATCCAAAGGCTCATCCAGGAACATATGGCCAGGACCCATAATCATAACCATATCCTCTGGGCCTTGTTGAATCTCGGGCTTTGGCACCAAAAGTTTTTTGCTCAAAGCTAACCCAGCATATTTGAAATTTTGTAATACATTAGGTGTTTGAAAATTTTTTTTTGTTCACCGCAGAGACGCAAAGAACGCAGAGAGAACCATTATTGTACAATCCCGTGAGAGGCGGGATTGTACAAAACAGCCTTGGCCTCCGGCCAAATAATTACCCGACGGGTAGCGAAAGCTTTTTCCTTTCTGTCCTCTCAACAGAAAGGAAAATTTATCCCTTTCGACTCCCAAAGGGAGTCTCTTATTAAGATCGGCAGATCGGCTCCCGGCCGGGAGCCTCTGCAAAAGCTCGACAAAGTCGAGCGGACCGATCGGCCTTTGCGTTCTTTGCGGCTCTGCGGTGAAAACAGTTTTTAAAAAAGCTAAACTAATACAGAATTTTATTTTAGCCACGGACCCACATGGACCTTCACTGACTTTTTATGAAATCCAACCTGAAATCCTATTTCTGGAAGCTCCTGGTCAGTCTCCTCCTCCTTTTATTTCTTCTCCGCTTTGTCAATCAGAGAGAATTGGCCCTCCTTTTGAAGAATTTGGCCTGGCCTTACCTGATCGGATATTTTGTGTTGAATTTTTTCGATCGCCTGATTATGGCCTACAAATGGAAAATTCTACTTAAGGTCAAGGAAATCCCCTGCTCCTTCACTAAACTCATTATGGTCTATTTCAAAGGGACCTTTTTGGGGAATATATTACCCACCTCCCTGGGGGGGGATGCCGTTCGCGCTTATGAACTTTCCAAAAATACGAAAACAGGGATTGATGTGATCTCGTCCATCATCATGGAAAGGTTTCTGGGATTTCTTTCTTCGGCTTTAATGGCCATTATGGTTATTCCCCTGTTCTTTTTCCTGGTCCCGAATTTTCCCAGGTTCCTTTTATTACTCCTGCTCTTTTTTCTTTCGGCGGGCATTCTTTCCCTGGTCCTCCTGATGCGTGGAGAGGGCCCCCCGATATTAAAAAACCTCCTGGCCCGGTTGCCCGGGGCCGGCAAGATCCAACAAGTTTCTTCTTCTTTTGTCCTCTACCGCCATCACCCGAGGGCGTTGGTAAAATTCTTTCTCTGGTCATTCGGTGAGCAGTTGTTGCCCATATTGACCATTTTTGCTTTGGTCCTGGCCCTGGGGCTTAAGGTCCCCTTTTATTATCTGATCCTCATTATTCCCCTGGCCCAATTTTTTGCCAGGATACCCGTTTCTCTGAGCGGCTTCGGGATTCAGGAAGGGTTATTCGTTGCCCTGTTTTCTTTTTTCGGGATTTCCACCACCATGGCCTTTACCCTGGGGTTCGCTTCCAATCTGGGGAACATCCTGGCCAGCCTGCCCGGGGCATTTTTTTATTTTAAAGGTTCAAGGGATGAAAAATTTCAAAAAAATGAGGATGTCCATCAATATTGATGGATTCGTGAAAAGTCCAGAAGAGCCCATTTTCGTCATTCCCGTGGAAACGGGAATCCAGTCCCGCCGAAGGCCAAAGGCGGGATTAATAAGTTATGAGTAGCCTGGATTCCCGCCTGCGCCCTCCGGGGTGGAGTACCCTACGGGACGAAATCGGGAATGATGAGTTCTTATATAGTCATCAATAATGGGGAACCAGTTTAAATACCAAATTTCAAATAGCTTTGGTTAGGTTTTATCCAGTAACCAGTATCGAGTAACCAGTAACTATTCTCCAGTATCCAGCTTTAAGGTCTTATCTATGGCCTCTCCTTATGGACATACCCTGGTCGGTTTGAGTTTATTCAGCCTTTTTTACCCCCGGCCGGTCGCCTCCCGAATGAAGGTCTGTTTAATCTATGGATTGGTTATATTGGGGGCCCTGGCCCCTGACCTGGATTTTCTGCCGGGGATTTTTTGGGGGAATCCCAGCCGCTTTCATCATGGATTTTTTCATAGCCTGGGGATGGCCGCCGGGTTATCTTTGATGGCAGGGGCGCTGACTCTCTTCATTAACAGGAAGCAATCGGCGTATAAAATAAGCCGCCTTGTTTTTTTATTGATCTTTTCTCATCTGGTGCTGGATTTTTTTACCGAAGATCCCAACCCCCCTTTCGGGTTTCCTTTGTTATGGCCTTTTTCTGAGACCTATTATATTTCCCCCTGGTGGGTTCTGCCTCATGTGGAAAGGAATTTTTTGAACCCCGTCATATGGAGCCAAATCGTCCGGGTATTTTTAGTCGAAAGTCTTTTGTTCCTTCCCCTTTTCTTTTTTTCATTGAAGATAAAAGATCATCAAGAGAAAAAAAGTTGATGGATTCGTAAAAAGTCAACGAAGCTCCATTCCCGTCATTTCCGTGGAAACGGAAATCCAGTATTTTAAATAGGTTAGGTATGGCCTGGATTCCCGCCTGCGCGGGAATGACGAGTTTTTACATGGGCAGGTATTTAAAAAGTTTTTGCGAGGACCTCTAAATGATCATCAAATAGGTAATAAGGGAAAAAATCGTGGCGCCCACTACGTCGATACTGGTGGCGATGAAAGGGCTGGAATTTCGCCGATCAGAGCCATCCCCTCCGCTTGAAGTACCAGTAAGGCAGGACTGCAGCCATTATCATCAGACAAATAGACAAGGGGTATCCGAATGTCCATTGCAGTTCAGGCAGGTGTTTAAAATTCATACCGTACACACTGGCAATGAGGGTCGGTGGCAGAAAAACAACGGCGGCAACCGAAAAAATCTTGATAATCTTGTTTTGCTCGATATTAATCATTCCCAGAGTCGCATCTAAAATAAAATTGACTCGGTTGGCAAGAAAGGTAGCATGCTCGGTTAAAGATCGAATATCCCGCAGTAACGTCTGAAGCCGGACTCTCGCATCAGGTTTCCACCATTTGGCACCGGTGTGAGACAAGAAAATCAATAGTCGATTCATATTGAAAACGCTGAGTCTCGCCTCGGATATGAATTCTCCGTAACGTCCTATTTCCGTGATCATTTCTTTGAGATCCGTGCTTTCGACGTCACTCTCGGTTTTTTCATTGGGAACGGATGAGAAAAAAACTTTGTGAGCCAATCTGTCAAGACTCAGAGCCGTTTCTTCAAGAATGTCGGCCAAGTCATCGACGACCAGTTCCAGCATTCTTTCCATGATAATGTCACTTGATTCACTTGCCTCCCTGTCATGCAAGATACGATTGGAAAAAATCCGGAATGGCTTAGATTCTATGTAGCGAACCGATATGAGTCTATCAGGGGTCAATATGAATCTGACGTCGGTGCTGGAAGGTTGCCCGCCGTTAAGACGGGTCAGCAGGGACACGGTTAGATATATACCCGTGCTTTTTTGATAGAAACGACTACTGTCCTCAATCTCCTCGATTTCCTGCTCTGAGGGGACTTCAATCCCTAAAAAGCTTTCAACAAGTCGTTCGTCTTCGGGCGAGGGTTGAAGCAGGTCCAACCAAATTGTCTCACTTGGAAGATCGGCGATTCTGGTTAGTTGTAATGACCTGACGCCTTCTTGTGTTTTGAGATAAGCCGTAGCCATTTTAGGAGAAGTCCTTTTATTGATAGCCGGAGTTTAAAATAAGATGAAGCTTAGGTCAAGGTAAAAGAGGTGGGGAACAGGTTTTTTGAGCTGAACCCCCCCTTTATTAAAATAATTCTTGATTTTTCAGGCTGATACTCCTAATCTTACACACACTATCAAATACCGGAAGAGGTTGAATTGGACCTAAGCGTTATAATACCTGTTTTTAATGAGGCAAAAAATATCCCCATCCTCTTAAAGGAATTAAAAGAGGTCCTGGAGCCTTCTGAATATTCCTATGAGATTTTATGCGTTGATGACGGAAGTCTGGATGAGACCTTTAATATTCTGAAGGAAGCGGTTTCTCAATGGAATTTTCTGAAAGTGGTCCGTCTAAGGAAGAATTTCGGCCAAACCGCTGCCCTTTCAGCCGGATTTGACCTGGCTGAAGGAGACATCATTATAACCATGGACGGAGATCTGCAAAATGATCCAGGAGACATCCCGGCCCTGGTAAAAAAAATAAAGGAAGGCTATGACCTGGTCAGCGGCTGGCGGGAAAAGCGTCAGGATCCTTTCATTTCCAGACGGCTTCCCTCCATGATTGCCAACAAAATCATCTCCTGGGTCACCGGGGTGAACCTCCACGATTACGGATGTACCTTGAAGGCATTTAAGAAGGACGTAGCCAAAAACATCCGCTTGTATGGAGAGATGCACCGCTTTATCCCGGCTATTGCCAGTTGGATCGGGGTAACCATTGCCGAAATACCGGTCAACCACCGACCCCGGAAATTCGGCCGCTCCAAGTATGGCATCTCCCGGACTATTCGCGTCGTCCTGGATTTGATAACGGTCAAGTTTTTGTTGACCTATTCCACCCGTCCGATTCATGTTTTTGGTCTTTGGGGGTTTTTATCCGGGCTGGTCGGTTTGGGTCTGGCGGCCTATCTAACCATTCAGCGGCTTTTTTTCGCTATTCCCCTGGCCAACCGACCTATCCTCCTTTTGGCTATCCTTTTGATTTTTATAGGTATTCAATTTATCAGCATGGGTCTTTTAGGCGAACTTCAGGTCCGGACCTATCATGAATCCCAAGGGAAACCCATTTATTATATTAAAGAGATTTTTGAACGCGAAAACAAAGAGAAGCCGTAATAGACCATGGATCCGCTGGGCATTCCTGATTATCGGGATCTGGTGTTCGACCCTGGCTTTGGCCCAGACCCCGGGACCGGCCTTCCATTCCATTCTGACCAAAGACCTGACGCGGCTGATTCCTGCTTCGTCATTTTCTAAATCCGATAAGATCTATCTATATACCGTCTGGAAAGGTCTGACAGGGGCCCATGAGGTCAAGGTGCTTTGGGTCAGGCCGGATAAAGGGATTCAGGAGACCACCCGCTTCAAGATTGATGTCCCTCTCAACGCCCCGAACTATAACTCCTGGGCCTGGTTATCTTTCAAGAAAGGTTTGCTGGACATCCTGCCTACGGAAGGGAAGTTCATCGGACCCTGGAAAGCCCGGCTCTTTCTGGATGGCACCTTTTTAAAGGAATATGCCTTTTCCGTATTCTGATCATATTGGAATTTAAGATGGAAAAAAATACAGAAATATCTTGACTTAATAATGAACGGCTTATAATGGTAATTTATGGGATCAAGAGCATAAAATATGAGAAAGTTGAAGACTTCAGCAGGGAAATGTCTGTCCAGGGTGGGGGCGATGGGGATGGTTGTTCTCGTCTGGGCCATGCCGATCTGGGCGGAACCCATCTCCGGGGTTTTCGGCCTGGATGAAAGTATTGAGCGAGCCTTTAAAGAAAGCCCGCAGTTACGGGCGGCCCAGGAAGCCATCCTGGGGGCGGGATTTAAGAAAAAGCAGGCCCGGACCGGATTCCTGCCCAAGTTGGGCACGCAATATGGCTATACTTATCTCAACCAGGCCCAAACCATTACGATTCCGGCCCAAAATGACGGCTTGGTCCCGGAATCCCGTTTAACCATCGGATCTCAAAACAATTATGCCTTCTATGTTACCCTGGAACAACCGGTCTTTACCGGGATGGCCTTGACCCGGGCCTATGAACTGGCCGGGTTAGGTTTGGATGTCTCGAGAATAAAGTTTGAACAAGAAAGGGTTGCTCTGGCTTATAAAGTCAAAGGAGCTTATTGGAACATCTTAAAGGCCCTGAAAATTCGATTGGTGGCCGAGCAGACGGTCATGCAAATTACCGATCACGTGCGGGTAGCTCAAAATTTTTATGACGCCGGTTTGATCCCCTTGAATGATTTGCTGAAGTCCGAGGTCCAATTGGCCGATGCCCGACAGAATTTGATACGGGCCGAACACAGCCTTTTATTAGCCCAGTCCAATTTTAACACCTTATTACGGATTCCCATTGAAAAAGAGACGGAGGTCCAGGACGTATTAAAGTATCATCCCTTCCAGAATTCTCTGGAGGTCTGCCAGACCGAAGCCCTTAAAAAAAGACCTGAAATTAAGGAGATTGAAACCCAGATCGAGATGGCCCGAAAAAATATAGAGCTGGCTGAAAGTGAATATTTCCCCCAAGTTGGTTTACAGGGCCGATTTAAAAAACAGGGGGACAGTCCCTTCGTGGCCGGAAGTCCCTTTGTTGAATCCGATAACTGGGATGTTTCGGCCACCATGAAATGGAATTTCTGGGAATGGGGACGGACCCACTATTTAGTCCAGGAACGGATTAAACAAAGGGAACAGGTCAAAGAGGCCTTGATCCAGATCAAGGACCTTATCCGCCTGGAGGTGAAGGAAGCCTATCTTTCTTTAAGGGAATCGGAAAAGAATATCGAGTTGGCGGAGAAGGCCATCCAGCAAGCTGAGGAAAATTTCAGGATCAATCAGGTTCGATACCGGGAGCAGGTGACGACTTCCCTGGAAGTCTTGGATGCCCAAACCTTGTTGACTCAGGCCAAGAATAACACCTATCAGGCCCTATATACTTACAACCTGGCCCATTCCAGCTTGTTAAAGGCCATGGGAACGTGGTAAGATAGTTCGAAAATAAAGTTTCAAGATGCAAGATGTAAGTTTCAAGTGTGAAAACCTTGGACCTTTAATCTATTTTCATGTTTCGGGGCGCTCCGGAGGAGCATAAAGTTTTAGCCTTGTAGGGTGGGTGCAGTGCAACGGAACCCACCATTAATAACGGAAGCTCAAAATAAGGAAAACCAAAAAAATCTGTGGCCTGGGAAATTAATTTTAATCGGTAATTTAAAAAAACGTCCGGGGGAATTATGAGAGGAAGCAGTAAGGCGCGTTATTTGGGGTGGATCCTTTTAGTCATGACCTTTTTCATTTTGACGGATAATCCCAAAGAGGGTATTAATGCCGCCGATGTAGAAAAGACCTTTCCAAAGATCAAACTCTTCAGCGAGGCATTGAATGAAATCCAAAAGAAGTACGTAGAAGAAAAAGATTCCAAGGAACTGATTTATGGGGCCATCCGGGGGATGATGAACACCCTGGATCCCCACTCCACTTTTCTCTCCCCCGAGGAATTCAAAGATCTGGAAATTGAAACATCAGGTATTTTCAGTGGGATTGGAATTGAAATCACTTTAAAGGATGGGATCTTGACGGTGGTTTCCCCGATTGAAGGGACCCCGGCCGACAAGGCCGGTTTGCTCCCTGGGGACAAAATCCTGCAAATCGAGGAAAAGAGCACCAAGAATATGAACTTGAATGATGCCGTTCGAATGATCCGGGGGGCCAAAGGGACCAAGGTCAACCTGACGATCCTCCATGAGGGGGCCAAGGAACCCAATAAATATTCGATCGTCCGGGAAGTCATCCCTATCAAAAGCGTCAAGTCCAAGATGCTCGAGGAAGGATACGGTTATGTCCGGATCAGCACCTTCCAGGAAAAAACCGACGAAGATTTCCAGGTGGCCCTGAAAAAATTAGAATCCACCAAAGGGGGCTTGAAAGGGCTGGTTCTGGACCTCCGAAACGATCCGGGCGGGTTGCTGAATGAGGCGGTGAAAGTGGCCGATGAATTTCTGGAATCGGGTCTGATCGTCTATACTCAGGGAAGACTCAAAGAACAGAATTTAAAATTTTATGCCCATCCCAACAAGGTCAAGCGTAATTTCCCTTTGGTGGTTTTAGTCAATGAAGGAAGTGCCAGTGCTTCGGAAATCGTGGCCGGGGCCCTGCAGGATCAGAAAAGGGCCATTGTTTTAGGGGCTCCCACTTTCGGTAAGGGTTCGGTGCAAACCATTATCCCTTTGGATGACAATTCAGGGATAAAATTAACCACGGCCCGTTATTATACCCCCAGCGGCCGTTCCATCCAGGCCAAAGGTATCATCCCCGATATCCTGATCAAGGGAAAACCTTTGAAAAAAGGGGAACCCTTGGAAAAGGAGCCCAAATTCCTTCGTGAAAAAGATTTGGAAAGACATATGCAGGAAGAAGGGAAAGGGAAAGAATCCGCTCCTGAACCTCCGCAGTTGGATGTAAAAAAGGCCCTCGGAGATAATGGGGAGGATCCTCAATTAACCAGTGCCCTTCAATTGTTGAAAAGCTGGGGGGTGTTTTCACAGATTTTTAAGAACTCGGCCCCTTAACGGTCTCTGGTGCCCGGGCGAAAATCCTCACATCCAGCCAAACCTAAAAGAGGGAGAGGCCTTCAGTTAGTTGTTTGGATAGTTGGTCTGGCCTTGGCCTTTGGGGCTGGGTACGTTTGGCATTCCTTAAAAAAACAGGAGAAAAGCCCTCCGACCGCATCCCTCCCCCTTTTTGAAGAAAGAGTTTATAAAGAAATCAGTCCCACCCCTAAAACCGAACCCTCCGGAGGACCTCCTCCTTCACCCGGGAGGGATTTGCCGAAGGTGGCCATTGTTATTGATGATCTGGGTTACCAGAAACAAATGGCCGTAGACTTTATCGATTTGGATATCCCATTAACCCTGTCCTTTTTGCCCCAAGCCCCCTTTGCCAAGGAAATGGCCAACCATGCCTTCCAGAAGGGCAAAGAAACCTTGCTCCACCTGCCGATGGAACCCAAGGCCTATCCGGAAACCGATCCCGGCCCGGGAGCCTTATTGACCAGTATGACCGATGGGGAAATTCAAAAAATCCTGGAAAAAGATCTGGATGCTTTTCCGCAGATAACCGGGGTTAATAATCATATGGGGTCCCGTTTTACCGAAGACCAGGATAAGATGGCCGTGGTGTTAAAGACGATCAAGGGGAGGAAACTCTTTTTTTTAGATAGTCGGACCACGCCGCAATCTGCCGTCCTTTCAGTGGCTTCCCTGGTGGGCGTCAAGGCCATTCGGCGGGATATTTTTTTAGATCATGTTTCGGAAAAGATGGCTATCGGACAGCAGTTGGAAGAATTGATCCGTTTAGCCCAGGAACGGGGTTTGGCTGTAGCCTGTGGCCATCCATACCCGCAGACGCTTCAGGCCATAAAAGAAAAAATGCCTGATTTAAGGGACAAGGTGCGACTGGTTCCCCTTTCAGATTTATTATAGAGGAGGAAATCCGAGAGGAGGAAATGGTTTTTAATCAAGCCCTGGCCAAAAAAATGGGGCTGGATCTCTCCCCGGATGAAGCCAAAAAAATGGGTTTGGCCGTTTTGGGGGGTTTGATGAAGGTTTCCCAGGAAGACATGCAGAAGGGATTGGTCAGGGTCAAAAATGAAATGTCGAAGATCCAGGGATATCCCATCCGGACCCAGGTCAATTGGAACCTGGAAGGGGAGAAGGGGCCGGGAGGACTTCAAGAAGAAAAGGCCTCGGGCTCAAAATCCTCTGAACGGTCGGAAGGGATCGGTGGTCTATTGGGCGGTTTGATGGGAAAGTTGGTCCAGAAAAAACCGGAAGATAAAGGACCCGGCCAGGAAGGGAAAGGGGCCCCCTTTTTTTCCACTACTTTTGAGGTGAAGTCCCTGGCCACGGAACTGGTTCCTGCTGAGACCTTTGAGATCCCGGCAGGGTATGTTAAGAAATAATAAAGAAAAGGTGCAAGGTGCAAGGTTCAGGGTTAGAAGAAAAACCTTACACCTTATACCGTGTACCTTAAACCGTTTTTAAAGGGAGGTGGTAGGCGGTGGCCGATAGACTCAATCTGGTCATTATAGGGGGGGCGGCGGCCGGGCCGACGGCGGCCAGCACGGCCCGGAGAAAGGATCCTGATGCCGTCATTACCCTGTTGGAGAAAGGGGAGTTTGTCTCCTATGGGGCCTGAGAACTTCCCTATTACATCGGGGATGTAATCCATGATCATAAGGAATTGATTGCCAGGTCTCCGGAAGAATTTCGGACCAAACAGCAAATAGAAATAAAACTCAAGCACCAGGTTCTGGCCATTGACCGGGCCCGGAAAGAGGTCCGGGTTGCCGCCCTGGAAAGGGGAGAGGAATCTTTACTGCCTTACGACCGTCTGATCCTGGCCACCGGGGCCCGTTCCCGACGGTTGGGAATCCCGGGGGAAAGGGCCCAAAATATTTTCACTTTGAAAGAAATGTCCGATGGGATTCGTATCCGAAATTTTCTGGATGAGGTAAGGCCACGCCGGGCGGTGATTATCGGTGCCGGCTATATCTCCCTGGAAATGGCCGAGGCCTTACGGGAAAGGGGGATCGAAACAACCCTCCTCTATCGGGGCCGATTCCCCTACGGCGGATTGGAACCGGAGGTGGGACCGATCATCGTCAAGGAACTGGAAGATCATGACGTCCGCTACATCGGTCTGGTCCAACCAAGGTCCTTCGAAGGCGATGGGCAGCGGGCCCATCATTTAGTGACTGATCAGGGGACCTTCCCTGCCGATCTTTTTTTTGTCGGAGTGGGCGTTATGCCCAATTCGGAAATGGCCCGCGAGGCCGGGATCGGTATTGGCCCATCCGGGGGGATCGAGGCCAACAGCCGCATGGAGACCAATGATCCTGATATTTTTACCGCCGGGGATTGTTGTGAGAAACTGCACCGGGTGACCGGTCAACCGGCCCTGGCCCCTCTGGGGGACATAGCCAATAAGGAGGGCAGGGTGGCGGGAGAAAATGCCGTGGGTGGCCAGGCGGAATTTCATGGAATCATCGGGGCAGCCTGTGTCAAGGTCTTCGGCCTGGAAATCGGCATGGCCGGAATCAATGAAGGCCAGGCCAAGAAAATCGGTTTTTCGGTGGTCAGTCAGGTGGTCGAAGGTTCTTCCCGGGTCAGCTTCTATCCCGGGGCAAAAACTTCCCTTTTAAAAATCGTGGCCGATCAGTCGACCGGCCGGATCCTTGGAGGAAATTGGGTGGGCCGGGACGGAGAGGCCCGCAAGATCAATACCCTGGCCGTGGCCCTCTATCAGGGAATGACCCTGGAAGAGATCTCCCGGTTGGACCTGGCCTATGCGCCCCCATACAGTCCGGTTTGGGACCCCTTGCTGATAGCGGCCAATCT
>CAZVHO010000013.1:0-5355 GCA_964627515.1 uncultured Thermodesulfobacteriota bacterium
TTCATGGCATCGCGGCGGAACGGTTCACCCAGTTCCTGGTTGGTCATCACCTCAATAAAAGTCGTCTTCTTTTCTTCCATCTGGGCTTTGATGGCCCCGTTCAGCTTTTGGGTTAAATCATCCATGGTGACTGCCACAAGGCCCTCGTGCCCGCAGGCACGGGCAATGCCTGCGTAAGAAACATGGCGATCCAATTCGGTCCCCACAAAATTGTCGTGGTACCAAAGCGTCGTGTTCCGTTTCTCTGCCCCCCACTGATAATTACGGAAGATGATCATGGTAATGGCCGGCCATTCGTCCCGGCCACAGGCCGTCATTTCGTTCATGGAGATTCCAAAAGCCCCGTCACCGGCAAAACCGACTACCGGCAGGTCGGGCCGCGCGATCTTAGCCCCCAAAATGGCCGGGAACCCATAGCCGCAAGGGCCAAACATTCCCGGGGCCAGATATTTACGGCCTTCCTCGAAAGTCGGATAGGCGTTCCCGATGGCGCAGTTATTCCCGATGTCGGAGGAAATGATGGCTTCCTTGGGCAGAGCCGCAATGATCGCCCGCCAGGCCATCCGGGCCGTCATCTTTTCCGGCTCACGGTTTCTGGCTCGTTCGTTCCAGGTGGTACCGAGATCGTCTTCTTCATGATTCATGGTCGCCAGCTCCTGGGCCCAGTCGGCTTTTAGTTTAGCTATGGTTTTTTTGCGTTCTTCCCGGCCAGCATCCCCGGCGGTTGCCGAAAGGTGACTCAGAATGGAATTGGCGACCTTTTTGGCGTCGCCGACGATGCCCACTGTGACGGGCTTGGTGAGACCGATACGGTCGGGATTGATATCAACCTGAATGAGAGCCGCACCGGTTGGCCAGTAGTCGATGCCGTAGCCCGGTAGAGTGGAGAAGGGATTCAGACGGGTACCCAGGGCCAGGACGACGTCGGCTTTGGCGATCAGCTCCATTCCGGCTTTTGACCCGTTATAACCCAGAGGACCGGCGAACAGCGGATGACTGCCGGGGAAAGCATCATTGTGCTGATAGCCGCAGCAAACCGGAGCGTCCAGGCGCTCGGCCAGGGCCACGGAATCTTTGATAGCCCCCCCGATCACCACACCCCCGCCATTCAGGATGACCGGGAATTCGGCCTTGGACAGAAGCGCGGCTGCGCGAGCGATCGCTTCCGCGCCGCCGGCCAAACCCTCGAAATCGACCACGGCGGGAAGTTCGATCTCGATCACCTGGGTCCAGAAGTCCCGGGGTATATTAATCTGGGCCGGAGCGGAGGCACGCTTGGCCTTCATGATGACCCGGTTGAGGACCTCGGCAACACGGGACGGGTGCAGCACTTCTTCCTGATAGGCCACCAGGTCCTTAAAAAGGGCCATCTGCGGGACCTCTTGGAAACCGCCCTGTCCCATGGTCATGTTGGCCGCCTGGGCGGTTACCAGCAACAGCGGGGTATGGTTCCAGTAGGCGGTTTTCACGGGGGTAACAAAGTTGGTGATACCGGGGCCGTTCTGTCCGGCCATCATACACATCCTGCCGGAGGCCCGGGTGAAGCCGTCGGCCATCATCCCGGCGTTCCCTTCATGTCCGCAATCCCAGAAGGTGATACCGGCTTTGGGAAACAAATCCGAAATCGGCATCATCGCCGAACCGATGATACCGAAGACGTTTTCGATGCCGTGCATCTGTAACACTTTAATAAAGGCTTCTTCTGTGGTCATTTTTACTTTTCCCATGGGGTCCTCCATCCTTTCATTCATCCCGTTTATTCGATTTACTTGACAGAGTGTGAGCCACCCTTAATTCCGCCATCGATAAATAACGGCAGGGGGCATTTCAAGGTTCAAGGTTCAAGGGTTTAGATATAGGTTTTACCTCATACCTTGCACCTTGCACCTTAAACCTGTTTTCGTGTCAGGCTTTGGATAAACTGCTCCACGGCAAAATTATACAAGACCTTATGGTTTTCCCCTTGCAAGAGGGTTGTTTCCATTTTCTTGAATTGGATCAATCCGTGCTGGGTCCCCCAGAGCATAATGGAAGACCTTCTCGGATTCACTTTTCTAAAAATTCCATTCCGGATACCGTCTGTAATGACTTCTTCGAGCAGGCTCAGGATCTTATTGCCCAGGTGATCCACCTGAATTTTGTGCTCCGAAGAAAAAATTACCCTGGGGGCCGAGAGAAAGTAATTGATGACGTCGAAATAATCCTTATGGAGTTCACTGAAACGATAATAGGCTAAAGCCATCTTTTTTATTCTATCACCGGGATTTTTGCCTTTTTGGGCGGCCTCCATTATCCCGGAATAGAGCAGGTTCAGTCCTTCTTCCTGCAGGGCAACGTATAGTTCCTCCTTATTCTGGTAATAGGAATAGATGGTGGCTACTCCCAATTCAGCCCGCCTGGCGATTTGATTAACCGTGGTGGCCGGCAGGCCTTTCTCCAGGAGCAAGGTCCTGGCGGCATCCAGGATCTGCTTTTTTCGTTCCAATTTTTCCCGCTGTCGTCTCTCTTTTAAACCCATGGCTTTTAACCTTTTTGTCAATAAAAAGGGAGTCAACCTTTACGGCTGACTCCCTGAATTTTCTGGCGGGGTCGACGGGACTCGAACCCGCGGCCTCCGGCGTGACAGTCGATTGTTTGATATTTAACCTATTGATTTTATTTAATATGCTATTTGTGAAATTGCTTGTATTTTACCTCAATTTGCAACCTATGCGCAACCTTTTTCTTTGGTTTGCAAAGGGATTAAATAAGAGGGGGAGTTTATGGCTTCCTCCTCCTCTTATTTCTACGTGATTTCTTTTCTTGATTTATACCATTAACCGATATATTAATAAAACATGCCTTGGGAAGTTAAAGTACAAAAGAAGGTCCGTAAACAGATCGAGAGGCTTCCCTCTTTGGTGATCGAGGCCTTGGTTGCCTTGATCAGGGAAATGGAGTTTAGGGGGCCGGTGAGGGGCAATTGGGCGAACTATGGAAGCTTATCCCGCGGCCGTCACCATTGCCATTTAAAAAAGGGACACCCAACATATGTGGCCGTTTGGGAGGTCCTGGATAAAGAAATAAAATTGATTGAGGTTGTTTATGCCGGAACACACGAGAAAGCACCATACTGAGACCGTTGACATTCGGTTCATCGGCCCCATTGCCAACCGGGCCAGGGCCATTGAGGCATTGAAAGAGTTGGGATTTAAAAGCGTGCCGGATTCCATGCCATGGCGGGAGGCCTTCCCGGGAATCCAGGACAATGAATTGCCGGGGGTCTCTTTGAGGGGGGCCCGGGTCAAAGAAGGCCTGACCCAGATCCGGTTATCCGAACTGACCGGGATCCCGCAGCGACATATCTCCATGATGGAAAACCACACAAGGCCCATTGGAAAGAAAAATGCCAAGTTGCTGGCGAAGGTCCTTAATGTCGATTATCGGATTTTTTTATAAGCCGGCCGGATTTCCGAAGAAAAAAAGGGAGTCAACCTTTACGGCTAACTCCCTGAATTTTCTGGCGGGGTCGACGGGACTCGAACCCGCGGCCTCCGGCGTGACAGGCCGGCGTTATAACCGACTTAACTACGACCCCGATTAAATAACAGATGGTAGGCGGAACAGGATTTGAACCTGTGACCCTCGGCTTGTAAGGCCGATGCTCTCCCGCTGAGCTACCCGCCCAGCATAAATTTAAAATTTATCCTAAAAGATGTTTCCATGTCAAGAAAAAATTTAGTTGTCATAGGAAATTTTAAATTGTTCCAAATGCATGGCTTCTTTAGATTCCACGGAAATCCTTTTGCCGATCCTTTGTTCCACTTCCTCCATGGCCGGATGCTCTTCATCCAGCAGCAGACCGGCGATTTCGGGATGAACCTGTAAGGTCAGGGTGTCGCTGTGGATTTCCCAGGCTTCCCGTTCGATCTGGCGAAAGATCTGATAACAAATGGAATTTTTTGATTTAAGCCAACCTTCCCCTTCACAATAAAAACAAGGTTCCCGGAACATGCGGGTCAGGTTTTCCCGGGTCCGTTTCCGAGTCATTTCAATTAGACCGAGTTCCGACATCTTAAGGACGTTGGTCTTGTTTTTATCCCGCTTCAGGGCTTCTTTGAGGGCATTAAATACCTTTTCCCGGTCGCCTTTTTTCTCCATGTCGATAAAATCAATAACCACCAGCCCGCCGATATTGCGCAGCCGTAACTGGTAGGCAATCTCTTTGACGGCCTCCAGATTGGTCTTTAGAATGGTTTCTTCCAGGTTTCTCTTGCCCACATATCTGCCGGTATTGACATCAATGGAGGTTAAGGCTTCGGTGGCCTCAATAACGATATATCCACCGGATTTCAACCAGACCTTTTTGCCTAAGGCCCGGCCTACCTCGACTTCGATCCCATAACCGTCAAAAAGGGGTTCTTTTTCTTCATATAAATGGACCAGATGTTTCAGTTTGGGCATAAAGGTTTCGATAAATTGAAGAATCTGCTCATATTCCGGCCGGGAATCGATTACTAAACGATCCACTTCTTTAGTAAATAGATCCCGGACGGCCCTTAAGGTGATATTCAAATCCCGGTGGATCAGACTGGGAATAGGGGCCCGAGGCATTTTTTGTTGGATATTGGTAAAGAGTTTAATCAAAAAATCCATCTCGGTCTTGATCTTGTCTTTGGGCACCCCCTCGCTGGCGGTTCTGGCAATAAGGCCGAATCCATCGGGTTTGATACTGGTTAAAAACTCCCGGAGTTTTTTACGCTCGTTTTCATCTTCGATACGGCGGGAAACACCCACATGATCCATGGTGGGCATGAGGACCAAATGGCGGCCAGGCAGGGAGATGTGGGTGGTTATCCGTGCCCCCTTTGAACCAAGAGGTTCCCGGACAACCTGGACCAGGAGTTCCTGACCTTCATTGAGCAAGTCTTCAATATTAAAATAGAGCTGATGGGGCATCGTCTTTTCTTCGAGTTCGCCGTCCAGTTCCCCCTGGCCAACCTCAAGGTCCTCCTCCTCCTCGTCCTTCATCATGGCCTCGAACTCTTCAAAATTATCGGTAACATCCGTAATATATAAAAAAGCCGCCCGTTCCAGCCCGATGTCGACAAAGGCGGCCTGCATTCCGGGCAGGACCCGGACCACCCTTCCCTTGTAAATATTACCGGCCAGACTATACCGATTAGGTCTCTCGACATGGAGTTCGGCCAGGATGTTGTTTTCGATAAGGGCCACCCGGGTCTCATAGGAACGGGTATTAATCAGTAATTCAGTGTTCATATTTTTATATTACACCATTAGGCTTTAGTTATCAAGTATTGGTTATTCAGGGTAAAAGTTGACAAGAAGGTAAATCGTGATAATATTAAAAACGGC
>CAZVHO010000013.1:5455-10618 GCA_964627515.1 uncultured Thermodesulfobacteriota bacterium
GTTATTCAGGGTAAAAGTTGACAAGAAGGTAAATCGTGATAATATTAAAAACGGCCGAGTGGGCAAAAGGGCACCGTGTTAAAGGAGATGGATGCGCTATTATCCTGCATTTCTGGATTTAAAAAATAGGCCTTGTCTGGTGATCGGGGGAGGGCAGGTCGGGGAACGAAAGGTGAAGACCTTGCAATCCTGTGGGGCCAGGGTTTATCTGATCAGCCGGGAACTGTCTCCTTATCTTAAGGACGAGGTTGAACAGGACCGGATCAATCTGCTGGCCCCATCTTATGATGCCAAATATCTGGAGGATATGTTTCTGGTTATCGGGGCGACCGATGATCCGGATCTCAATAAAAAAATAAGCCGGGAGGCCCTGGAACACCGGTTGTTATGCAACATTGCCGACGACCCGGAGGCCTGTAACTTTATCCTTCCGTCACTGGTTTCAAGGGGGGATTTAACCATTGCTATTTCCACAGCCGGGAAAAGCCCGGCCCTGGCCAAGAAAATTCGCCGGGATTTAGAAGATAGATTTCCCGAGATCTACGGACGGTATCTTGAACTGTTAGGGCAAATACGGACTCTGGTCCTGGCGCGTAAAAAGCCCCAGGAGGAAAACCAAAAAATCTTCGAGGCCCTCATTAACGCTCCCTGGATATCCTGGGTGGAGGAGGGGGATTTTGTGCCCTTTTATGATTTATTGGATCGTCTGATCGATCCACCCTTGCCCCGTTCCGTATTAACCGAAACCATGAACCAATTGTTCCACCGCCACCCGTGAGGACCTATGGCCCTTTTCTTTTTTAAATGCGCCTTAAGCATCTATCTCTTGGGGACCCTGGGATACATTCTATTTATTGTTTTTCAAATTAAATCCATGGCCCGGATTTCTTTTGGGCTCATCCTTTTGGGATTTTTTTCCCACACCCTGAGCCTCGGGCTCTGGTACGGCCAAACCGGCTATTTCCCGGTCCACACCCTGGGAGAGTCTTTATCGTTTTTCGCCTGGGCGATCATCGGGGTATTCCTCTTATTCCAGATCCGGTTCAATATTCTGGTCCTGGGATCTTTCCTTTCCCCTTTGGCTGCGGTGATGATGATCAGTTCTTCTTTTTTCCCTCACCCAACCGGACCGGCCAATCCTTTATTGCACAATATCTGGTTAATGGTTCATGTGGTAACCATCTTTATCGGCAATGGGGCCTTTGCCATCGCCTTCCTGGCCGGTATCATGTACCTCATCCAGGAACGGCAGATCAAATCCAAACGTTTCGGCCCTTTTTATTATCGTCTTCCTTCCCTGGAGACCCTGGACGCCTTGAATTATAACTGCCTGATTTTGGGATTTCCTCTTTTGACCCTGGGCATGCTCAGCGGATCAATATTCGCCCAATACACCCTGGGTCATTTCTGGCGGTGGGATCCTAAAGAGGTCTGGTCCCTGATTACCTGGTTGCTTTATGCCGCTTTGTTGCACGGCCGTCTGGTGGCCGGATGGCGGGGAAGACGTTCGGCCTTGATTTCAATTGTCGGCTTTCTTGTTTTGACTTTTTCCTTCCTGGGTGTGAATTTTTTAGTGAATGGTTATCACAGCTTTTCGGCCTTTAAGGCCCCGGCCATAGAGGTCCCGGAATCCATAAAGAAATAAAACGCCCCATGAATTATTTTTTTGAAGGGTTTAAACTTGGAAATTGTTGTTGTCGGTCTTAATCATAAAACCGCCCCGGTGGAATTGCGGGAACGGTCAACCAGATTTTTGAACCAAAAGGAGGTTCTTTCTTCTTTTAAAGGGATAACCGGTCTTAAGGAAATCCTGTTGTTGACCACCTGCAACCGGGTTGAAATCCTTTTTACTTCGGAAGAACCGGACCAGACCATCCGGGAGCTGATGCACTATTGGTCCGGCGGCATTCTTCAATCCGTTTCCGATGGTTTGCCGGGCAGCTATATTTATCGGGCCGGTGAGGCCGTACAACATCTCTTTCGGGTAGCCTCCAGTCTGGACTCCATGGTTATCGGAGAACCCCAGATCCTGGGCCAGATCAAAGAAGCCTATCGAGAGGCGAGCGGCCAGCATCACACCGGGGTCATACTCAACCGCCTGCTGCATAAGACCTTTTCGGTGGCCAAACGGATCCGGACTGAAACCGGGATTGCCAGTCATGCGGTTTCCATCAGTTTTGCCGCGGTCGAACTGGCCAAGAAAATCTTTCAGGATCTGGCTGGGAAAAAAGCGTTATTGATCGGGGCCGGGGAAATGGCCGAGCTGGCCGCCGAACACCTCTTGAACAACCGGGTCCGGAAAATTATCGTCGCTAACCGGACCCTGGAGAGGGCTTTGGATCTGGCAGGCAGATGGCAGGGGCAGGCCATCTCCCTGGAGGAAGTTCCTTCGGCCTTGATAGAGACCGATATCGTTATCAGTTCCACTGGGGCGGCCGAGACCATTATCCATTACCCGCAGGTCAAGGCCATCATGAAACAAAGGAAACAAAGGCCCCTTTTCTTTATCGATATTGCGGTTCCCAGAGATATCGATCCCAAGATCAACGGGTTGGATAATGTCTATCTGTATGACATCGATGATCTCCAGGGGATCGTAGCTCAAAATATGGCCGAAAGAAAACAGGAGGCCCTGCAGGCCGAACGGATCGTTCAAGAAGAGTCCATTAAATTTCGTTCCTGGTTGAACAGGCTGGAGGTGGCCCCGACTATTATCGCCCTGCGGAAAAAAATGGAAGACATCCAGCAGGGGGAATGGAAAAAAGGCGGGGTCATCCTGCAGGGTTTAACCCCTGAACAACGGAAGTCCATGGAGATTATGACCTCCGCCATCATCAACAAGGTCCTTCATGATCCTATCTCTTTTTTAAAACAACCGGGACATGAGAATCTTAAGGATGAGAAAATTGATTGGATTCAAAAAATATTTAATTTAAATAAAGGAATGGGAGAAGATTAAAATGGCCGATATCATTCCTCTTGAAGGACGTTTGCGGAAGCAAAAAGAAGAGGTCCTTTCCAGGGAAAAGAAAAAAAGACTGGATTCTTTCCGGATGGCCATGCAATGCACGGCCTGTCAGCTCAAATGTGCCAAATGCGGCTCTCAATTAGAGGTTCCGAAACCCCAGGTCATCTCTGAGGTTTTACCGTTAAGACTCTGCCAGGGCTGCTGGGAAGAATACACCCTCTATCAACAACTGTCTGCCGGCCTGACTCCGGCAGGAGGGCAGGAATATTACTATAACCATGCCTGGCTGGGGGTCTGGAAATCCTGGTTGGAGTATCAGAGGCATCTCCAGCACTATCGGAGTTCCGAGGAATTTTTAAGGCTGGTGGAAGAGCTGTCTCAGGACTAAAAAGGGATATCCTCTTCAGGAAAAGGTCCTCCGCCTTGAGGTTCGCCGCCCCCCACATCCTTTCCGCCGAATTCCTTTTCCGAAGGAACCCGTTCTCCGGCCGACCCTAACATCTGCATCGTTTGGGCCAGGATTTCAGTGGTGTACCGTTTGTTTCCGTCCCGGTCCTCCCAGCTTCGAGTTTGTAACTTCCCTTCGATATAAACCGGTTTGCCTTTGGCCAGATACTCGCCGCAAATTTCTCCCAACCTCCCCCAGGCCACAACCCGATGCCACTCGGTACGTTCTTCCTTATTTCCGTCCTTACCCGTCCAAGCCTCCTTAGTGGCCAACCTGAAGTTGGCGACGGCCGTTCCGGTGGCGGTATAGCGCAGTTCCGGATCAGCCCCCAGGTTTCCTATCAAAATGACCTTATTTACTGAAGCCATGGTTTTCCCCTTCCTCAATCTGCCGTAACCGAATCAATTGTCGGGCATCCTACCATATCTCCCCAACTGGGGCAAGCCTTTATCCGCTTCAGGCCTTAATACGAAAATAGATTTTTAACCACCCCTGGCCTCTATTGGGGCGCTGTAGGGGCGGGTTTAAAACCCGTCCCTACGACGGTGGTATTTTCATGCTTCGTGGTGACCCAATGGGTCATGAAGGTTTAGTAACTCAACCTCGACAAAGTTTTGTCGATCTGGTGGCTAAATTCCTGCAGGGTGGGTGCAGCAAAGAGTAACCCACCAATATTTAAAACAAAGTAGAGACAAAGACCTTATTAACCGGTGGGTTACGCTATCACTCCACCCACCCTGCATTTTGCTGAAAGCGCAGGGGGAAAGGCTAAACAAACTCTGGTTCAAGACCGGATCCTATGGTATAATTCTCAAAATTTTTAATGGAGCGGACTTTATGAAGAAAGCCGAACGACCCTGTGTTATGGAAGGTCCTTCCCATCAACCGGATGTTGAAGGGGAGTGTAGCCATCCTTTATTATACCGCCAGGAACTCCCGACCCTTGTTTCCGAACTGGTCGAAAGCTGTCAGGATCAAAAAACGTTTCACCATCTCAACTTGGCTGGGCTGCCTTCCCGGGAGGCTGCCCTTGAAATCATTGACAGTTTAAGAAAGGTCCTCTTTCCTGGCTATTTTGGGCCCCGGGAAATGGATGAGATCACCCTTTCTTATCAAATAGGGATTGAAATCAGTGCCCTTTTTGAACTCCTTTCCAGACAGATATCTTTAAGCATCCGGCACGAATGCCGCCGCTATCAGCAGGTCTGCACCTTATGCGTTGAAAGGGGGCAAAAGGAGGCCCTGGTTTTTTTAAAAAAACTCCCCGAATTAAGGAAGGTTTTAGGGGATGATGTGCGGGCCGCCTATCAGGGAGACCCGGCGGCCAAAAGTTATGATGAGATTATTTTCGGCTACCCGAGTATCCTGGCTATCTCCATCTATCGTCTGGCCCACGAATTGTGGGTCCAGGAGATCCCCTTATTGCCCAGGATGATGACGGAATATGCCCACAGCGTCACCGGAATTGATATCCATCCCGGAGCCAGGATCGGGCGGGACTTTTTTATCGATCATGGGACCGGTGTGGTTATCGGGGAAACCTGTATTATCGGGGACCGGGTCCGGATCTACCAGGGGGTCACCTTAGGGGCTTTGAGTCTGCCCATGGAGGAACAGGGGGAGCTGTTGAGGAAGAGCAAACGGCATCCCACCATTGAAGCCAAGGTAACCATCTATTCCGGGGCGACGATCTTGGGCGGTGAGACGGTCATCGGGGCCGGTTCGGTCATCGGCGGGAATGTCTGGT
>CAZVHO010000013.1:10718-53656 GCA_964627515.1 uncultured Thermodesulfobacteriota bacterium
TTGGGCGGTGAGACGGTCATCGGGGCCGGTTCGGTCATCGGCGGGAATGTCTGGTTGACCCATTCGGTCCCCCCTGGAACCACGGTGATGATCGAAACGCCGAAATTGAGGTATAGGGAAGAAAATGGCTGAAGCTGAAAGCTCAAGGCTGAAAGTTCAAAGCTCAAGGCTCAAAGGTGAAAGCTGAAAAGTTAAAGAGAAGGCTTTTGCTTTCTGATTTACATGACGTCCTAATAATGGAATCGTAAAAACTCGTCATTCCCGCGCAGGCGGGCATCCATATTTCTGACTCCATCTGGATGCCGGATCGAGTCCGGCATGACGGGAGAAGGCATGTGAATTGAAAGGTATAGAAAAAAATATAGACATGTTGGATGGACAGCCCATGATCAGTTCCAATCTTTTTAAATCGTTTGCCCAGGATATAATTTTTGACCTGGAACGGCTTTTCCCCTACGCGGCCCTCCTGGCCACGGAGAGCTTCGGTGAGCGCCTGGCGGTTCAGACGAGGCAGCAACAGGCCGAACTCCTGGATCCGGTGCGGGGGGTGGTCTTGACGGCCTTCAACGGCCGCTATTTTTTAGAGGCCGCTACTTCGGATCTATCCGAAGAAGGTCTTGAAATAATTTCCCGCCAACTTAAAGAAATGGGAAAAGATCAGGGGATTTTTTATGACGGCCCTTTTATCGATCCCGGTCCAAAATTGGAAAAGGACTATTTTGTTTCTGTTGAAAAATACCCTGAGTCCATCCCTTTGAAGGAAAAGATCGGGGCTTGTACGGCCTTAAAAGACCGGCTTCATCAAAAAGATAAGCGTATCGTCCAGGCCACCGGCCAGTATGCCCATGTGCGGAACCAGGAGTTATTCGTCAACCGTCATAAGGTATTATTTCAGGACCTGCGCCGGACCCAGATGGTGGCCATGGTGGTCATGAAGGGGGAGGAGCGATCGGTCCATCTCCATACCGGTCAAGCCCTTCAGGGCGGATTTGAAAAGGCCTTTATCCCGGAAAAAAAACTTGATCAGATGGTCAAGGATTGCGGAAAAATGCTTGGGGCCCCCCGTTTGCAACCGGGTACCTATGATTGTGTCTTTTCCCCGGAATTCGCCGGCATCTTTGCCCATGAGGCCTTTGGCCACGGGATGGAAACGGACATGTTTTTAAAAAAGAGGGCCAGGGGTGAGGACTATCTGGGTATGCCGGTGGCTTCACCCCTGGTGAATATGTTTGATTCTCCGGCCCTTCCCGGCCAGGCGGCCTCTTTTTTCTTTGATCATGAAGGGGAACCGGCCAGGGAGACCCGGATCATCGAAAAAGGGATTTTGAAAAGGGGACTGACGGATTTGAATTCGGCCACCCGTTTGGGCCTGGAGCGATCGGCCAACGGCCGCCGGGAATCTTTTGAGAGAAAGGTCTACGCCCGGATGACCAATACCTGTTTCGGGCCCGGGGAACAATCCTTTGAACAAATGGTGGGCTCTATTGCGGAGGGATTCTTTCTGGATCATCCGTCCAACGGCATGGAAGATCCCAAAGGCTGGGGTATCCAACTGGAGGGCTATTACGCCGAAGAAATAAAAAATGGGAAATTGACCGGCCGGGTCTTTACGCCGGTTATCATTACCGGCTATGTCCCGGATCTGCTTCAGTCCATCTCCATGGTGGGGAATTCCATTGAGATCAGCGGCCTGGGCATGTGCGGCAAAGGCCATAAGGAATGGGTCAAGGTGACGGACGGCGGACCTTATCTTAAATTAAAGGCCCGTTTGGCCTGATATGAAAATAACCTTCAGGGATCAGAGATCGGGGGTCTGGGGTCGGTGAAGAGAAAGTTGCCTGTTTCAAGTTGCAAGATGCAAGTTTCAAGCATGAAAAACCCCACTTCCACAAAGACGGTCATTATTCACTGTAATTTTTGATCAATCGGGAGCCAATGACAAAAAAGGAGGCGGCATAGGCGGCCAGGACCAAAAGGGACAACCAGCCCTGGCCATCGAGGGCCGATTTTCTGATCAGGATGTTGGTATGGGTCAGGGGCAGACAGAGGATGACGCCCTTGAGCAGGTTGGGCATCCGGTCGATAGGGAAAAAAGTGCCGCTGAAAAAGACCATGGGCAGGATAAAAAAATTGGCATAAGTGGAGGTGTCCTCATGGCTCTTGGTGATCATCCCCACGATGACGCCTAAATTGGAAAACAAAAAACAATTCAGCAGGAGGGTGATTACGAAAAGAAAAGAAAGATGAAAACCGGCATCGGCCAGGAGTCCTAACAGGATAATCATCAGAGAAGCGAAAAGGCCCCGAACCATACCGGAGAGGACATAACCGCCCATAATAGAGGTGGGAGCAATCGGGGCCTGGACCAGGACCTGAAAGGTCTTGAAATAGAGGCGGCTCAGATTCAGACCGCTGGCCACCCAGTTATAGGAATTGTTCATGGAACTCATGGCCACCAGACCAGGCAGGAGAAAATTTAAATAACTTCCTGCTGAAAGTTGAATACTACGGCCCAGGCCCAATCCAAAGGCCAACAGATAAAGTAGAGGGACCATCATGGAGGTAAAGATATATCCCAGGCGGAAAAGCTTCTTTTTGAATTGCAGCATCTCCCTGAGGAAGATCGGATACCAGTTCATGGAATCACGCAAAATATCATTGATAGGTTTATCCAGCGTTTCCTCAGTTACGAGTGTGGCAGATCGTTACTGGTTGCTGGTTAAAACGAGTAACCAGTAACGAGTAACCGCTTCATTGCATAATCTTTTCCCCCGTCAGCCTGACAAAGACATCTTCCAGGTTGGCCTTTCGGAGGGTCATTTCGTTTTCGGCCTCGTGCAGCCGGCATCGGGCATCTTCCCGGTTCCGGCACATCTGATAGACCTTGCTGCCGTCCTGACTCAGATACTCGACCACATATTCCCCGACCAATTTTTTGAGGTTTTCCGGTGTATCCAGGGCAATCAGTTTTCCTTTGGAAAGGATTCCCACCCGATCGCTCAAGGCCTCGGCTTCCTCGATATAATGGGTGGTCAGGAGGATGGTCCCGCCCTGGGTTCTGATCCGGCGGATCCTGTTCCAGATCTCCCGGCGGACTTGCGGGTCCAAACCAATGGTCGGTTCGTCCAGAAAGAGGATTTGAGGGTTTCCCAGCACGGCCCGGGCAATGAGCAGCCGCCTTTGCATGCCTCCGGAAAAGGCCTGGACCGTATCATTACGTCTCTCCCAGAGATCCAGGGACCGGAGGTGTTCCTCGATTTGTTTCGTAAGGTCCGGGATGTGATGGAGCAGTCCATAGATTTTTAAATTCTCATAGGCCGTCAGGTCCCGGTCAAGATTGTTTTCCTGGGGGACCACCCCGATCCGTTGCTTGATGGCCAGGGGATTTCGGACCACATCAAACCCGTCCAACAGTGCCCGGCCGGAAGTCGGTTTGACCAGGGTATTTAATATCTTGATGGTGGTGGTCTTCCCGGCCCCATTAGGACCCAAAAGACCGAAGATTTCCCCCTTATGGATCTCAAGGGACAAGGAATCGAGGGCCGTGACTTTCCCATAATTTTTAGTCAGGTTTTCAATGGTGATCATTCAACTTATTTTCCGGCGTTTTTTCAGTAAGCGGGCTATTCGGTTCTGGACAATTTATTCTTGACATTCAATAAGTTAATCGTTATAAAAGTATTCTATTCGAATGGTCCTGTCAAGCAATTTTAAGGGATAGGGAAGTGGGTACATTACGGCAATCCATTATCTTTCTTTTAAAGGACCAGGAGCTTACGGCCAAGGAGATTTCCCAGGCCGTGGGGATCCGGGAAAAGGAGGTCTATGAGCACCTGGCCCATATCGCCCGGTCCAAAATCCCGGAGGGAAAATTTCTGGTTCAGCCGGCGGTTTGCCGAAAATGCGGGTTTGTCTTTAAAAAGAGGGACCGCCTGACCCCTCCCAGCAGATGTTTCCTTTGCCGGGGGGAATCCATCACCCCGCCCCGATTTATGGTTCGGACTGTGCCGCCCAAAGAGACCAGTGACCAGTGACGAGGGTTTAGAGTTCGGAGTTCGGAGCTTGGAGCTTGGAGTCCCAGATGTGAAAGTTTGACAGCTGATTTTTTTTATCCAGTATCCAGCATCCAGTATCAAGTATCAAGTATCCAGCATCTTTTTTACTGACGCTACTATTCCAGCCATGACCGGTCCGGCCTGACCATGGATGACCAGGTCGGCTATCCCGTCCAAGGGGGTTGAATCCCGATTAATGATCACCAGACGG
Source organism: uncultured Thermodesulfobacteriota bacterium (assembly GCA_964627515.1). Lineage (GTDB taxonomy): Bacteria > Desulfobacterota > RBG-13-43-22 > RBG-13-43-22 > RBG-13-43-22 > RBG-13-43-22. Next base: position 14,985 of record CAZVHO010000013.1, read on the forward strand.
GCCTTGTTCCTTTTGGCTGTCTGGGGCAGGGAAGCGGCCGGCTGGACCGCCAGGGAAGAGCCGATGACCATAAATAGATCGGCCAGGGCCGCCCTCTCAAAGGCCTCCTGAGTTTCCTTTTCCGGCATGGATTGGCCGAAAGAGATGGTGGCTGGTTTCAAGATTCCGCCGCAGTCATCGCAGTAAGGGGCTTTAATGCCTTTTTGTAAACGCCCCTGGATTTCATCCCGGTCATACCTTTTTTTACAGGAAAGGCAATAGACAAAGAGGGCCGTTCCATGGAGTTCGATCACCTTTTCCGGGCTGTTGCCGGCCTTGAAATGGAGGCCGTCGATGTTCTGGGTGATGACCCGGTCAAGCCGGCCCAGTCTCTCTAATTCGGCAATGGCCAGATGGGCCGGGTTGGGTTGGGCCTCCCTGATCGTTGCATACATTTCCGTGGCCATCTGCCAGTATTTCTGGCGGGATTGTTCACTGGCAACAAAATTCTGAAAATAGAAATCTTCCGGATTATAGCGGTCCCAGATCCCCCCCGGGCTTCGAAAGTCGGGGATACCCGATTCGGTACTTAAGCCCGCTCCGACAAAGACGATAAGTCTTTGGGATTTCAGGATCCAGGTGGCTGCCTGAGAAATCAGTTGCTCCATAAACGCTCCTTAAAATCGCCTTGCTCCGGCGATCCTTTAATTTTTTTGGTTGAGAAATGAATAACTTTTTGCCATTATAAAAAAAAATAAATGGAAAAACCAGCGAATTTAAGAATATAGCCCAAAGGAGTTTTAATATGTCGAATAGTACCCCTCTGCCTTCCCATTTTATCAAAGAGATCATTCTGGAGGACTTGAAGACCGATAAGTATCAGGGCCGGGTCCATACCCGTTTTCCACCCGAACCCAACGGCTACCTCCATATCGGCCATGCCAAGTCCATCTGCCTCAATTTCGGGTTGGCCAAAGAATTCGGGGGGTTTTGCAATCTACGTTTTGACGACACTAATCCCACCAAAGAGGAAGTGGAATATGTGGACTCGATTAAAGAGGATGTACGCTGGTTGGGATTCAGTTGGGATGATCGGGAATTCTATGCCTCGGATTATTTTGATCACCTTTATGAATTTGCCCTGCAGTTAATCGAAAAAGGCCTGGCCTATGTTTGTGACCTGAGCCCCGATGAGGTCCGCAAGTACCGGGGAACGTTGACCGAACCGGGCAAGGAAAGTCCCTTTCGAAATCGCTCCAGAGAGGAAAACCAGGATTTATTTACCCGCATGCGGGCCGGTGAATTTAATGAAGGGACTCGGACCTTGCGGGCCAAGATCGATATGTCCCATCCCAATATCAATATGCGGGACCCGGTCATGTACCGAATTTTGAGGGCCGCCCATCATCGGACCGGGGATCAATGGTGTATCTATCCCAGCTATGATTACGCCCACGGACAGAGCGATTCTCTGGAAGGCATCACGCATTCGATCTGTACCCTGGAGTTTGAAGACCATCGACCGCTCTATGACTGGTTTTTGGATGCCCTGGAGATTCATCATCCGCGGCAGATCGAATTCGCCCGTTTAAATCTGACCTATACGGTCATGAGCAAAAGAAAGCTCCTCAGACTGGTCCAGGAAAACCGTGTTTCCGGCTGGGACGACCCCCGTATGCCGACGATTTCCGGTTTGCGCCGGCGGGGCTATACCCCGGAATCGCTACGAAATTTTTGTGAACGGATCGGTGTGGCCAAGAGCAACAGCGTGGTGGACATCGCCCTGCTGGAGCACTGCCTGCGGGAGGACCTGAATAAGCGGGCCCAAAGGGTCATGGCGGTACTGCGACCCCTCAAGGTGGTCATAGACAATTATCCTGAGGATCAGGTGGAAGAACTCGATGCCGTTAATAATCCGGAAGATCCCGGTATGGGGACCAGGATGGTGCCTTTTTCCAAGGTCCTTTACATTGAAGCCGATGATTTCAGGGAAGACCCGCCCAAAAAATTCTTCCGTCTGGCTCCGGGCAGGGAGGTTCGTTTGCGGTATGGCTATTTTATTACCTGCGTCGGTGTGGTTAGGGATGAACAGACCGGAGAGGTCATTGAACTCCATTGCACCTATGATCCGGCCACCCGCGGGGGGGATTCACCGGACGGTCGCAAAGTCAAGGCCACCTTACACTGGGTGTCGGCCGCCCGGGCGGTTGAGGCCGAAGTACGTCTATACGAGCACTTGTTCCTGAAGTCCGATCCTGAAGATGTGGAGGAGGGAGATTTTACCAGGGTCTTGAATCCTAATTCTTTGGTCACCTTGGCCGCCAGCAAGTTGGAACCCGGTCTGGCCGGGGCCGCTCCGGGGACGCTCTTTCAGTTCGAAAGGCAGGGGTATTTTTGTGTCGATCCCGTGGAGATGAAGGCCGGGAGATTGGTCTTCAACCGTACGGTGCCCTTAAAGGATTCCTGGGCTAAGATTGAGAAAGGTCAGGGCTAAAAAACCTTTTCCTGATCGGATTTTCGGGGCCCACGAACTCATTCTATTTTGAGGATTTGCAACTGACGGAGATGCCCTCTCCGCCGCCCTGTTCGATGACGGTCCGAAAGCCCGGATCGCCTTTGACATAATCGAGGAATTTTTTGATGTGCGGATCACCGCTCCACAAGACGTTGTGGGCGGTAAAACAGCCGTTGGGGCTTAACTTGCCTTTCAGATCGAGGAAATACTTAAGATAGCCTTCCTTTTCGGCATCACAGAAAACGAAGTCATAGGGGCCTTGGAGCCGGGGAATAAGCTCGTGGGCGTCGGCCAGGCGGGCATCGATATAGGCGGACACCCCGGCTTTTTTGAAATTGACCAGGGCCTTTTCATGCCGCCCTCGATCGATTTCAATAGTGGTGACCCGGCCGCCGGTTTTAGAGGCCGCCCAAGCCAGCCAGATGGTCGAATGCCCGGTTGACGTGCCGATTTCCAGGATATTTTTGAAACGGCCCTTGAGCACCAGGGTATAAAGAATTTGTCCATCGACGTAAGGTACGTTCAAATCAGACCAGGAGTTTCTGTTCTCCTCTAAAAAACGCGATACCCGGCTGTCCAGATCGGAAGGATTGCCCGTCTGCTGGGCCGGTAAAAAGCCGACCAGGCAGAGGCTGATCAATCCTCCAAACAAAGTCATGGCTAATCCTTTAAGGTTTTGTCCCATTGGTCTATTCCATCAGCTCTCAAAAATTTCCAAAAAATAGGCCAATTTGATCTCGTCCTTCGGAGCCATTGAGATAAATTGAAGCCCTGATCCTTTTCCATCATTTCCCTTATGGGCGACCCGGACTTCTATCTGAATCATGCCAATCTCCGGGAGGTCTATCAGGATGGAAAAAATCTGCCCAACGGAACCCAGGTCCGCCACTTGGAAAAAACACCCTTTCGGGGACAGATTATGACAAAGTAATTTAAGTTTAAGATGGGGAATGAGAATGGAGACTCCCATAGGGATACGGGGAGATTTCCTTCTGTCCCGGTCCTGCTGATTGGAGTTTGTCTCAACCATATTAGTTTCTCCGAACAGACGCAAGGGGTGGATTCATCATTAAACCAACCAAACCAGCAAAATGCCCATGCCGGTTGGGAGAATGTGTTCCCCGGATTCGCAGACCGGCATTTTCCGTTCAACGAACTGACGTATTTAAGATCATCCCCTTCCAGTGAGACAACATAGCAAATGTTGTTCCTTCCTTAAAATTCTCACCAATAATTTTTTTAAAAAATACAGAATATACCCTATTTACAAAAAAGTTCATAAATTTTAAATTAGATTAAACATGTATAGCATTATATAACAAAGTTATTAAATATTTGAAGAAAAAAAAGATAGAAGCGCCTGGATTTCGGAATGTCTCTCATAAAAAGAGAATAAAAATGAAAAAATTAAATGCACGGCACCTTGGAGGATTGGTTTTCATCTTCAGCATTTTCAAATGGTACTCCGAAGATTTCAACGATGACATCATTGGTTTCTTCATCAAATATGCCAAGGGAGACCTCAAGGAGAAGCTGATAAGGAATCTTAGGGAAATCAAGGTTGAATATCTGGATTATGACTGGTCTCTCAACGGCCGTTAAAGGAGAACTCCATGGCAACTTATGACTATGACATTGGAATCATTGGAGGAGGGGCAGCGGGTCTGACAGTGGCCTCAGGGGCTGCTCAGTTGGGTGCCAAAACGCTCCTGGTTGAGAAGGAGAAGGAACTGGGAGGCGACTGTCTTCATTTTGGGTGTGTGCCCAGCAAAACGTTGATCCGAACCGCCCAGGTCTATCATACCATGAAAAATTCCCAGGCCTTCGGGCTTCCTGCCGTGGAATTGCCGCCTGTCGACTTCACCAGGGTAAAAGAGAGAGTCCAGTCGGTGATCGCAGACATTCAGAAACACGACTCAGAAGAAAGGTTCTGCAGCCTGGGCGCCAAAGTGGAATTCGGGGAGCCGGTGTTCGTGGATGATCACAGCATTCGCCTGAACCGTCAGACCCTTTCTGCAAAAACCTGGGTGATTGCCACCGGTTCATCACCGGAAAGGCCTCGCATCGAAGGCTTAGATAAAACCCCTTATATCACCAACAAGGAGATTTTTTCTCTGGATCATCTCCCTGGATCCCTGATTGTCCTGGGCGCCGGGCCGATCGCAATAGAGATGGCTCAGGCTTTCTGTCGCCTGGGGACAAAGGTTGTTGTTGTCCAGCGGAGCGGGCAGATCCTCAGCAAAGAAGACCAGGACATGGCCGATGAGATTATGCAGGTCCTGACTTCGGAAGGGGTGATCTTTCATCTGAATGTTGCTGTTCTCGGTGTGAAGGATTTGGGGAGCGAGAAAGAGGTGCTCGTCAAGGATAAAGAGGGAAAGACCAAGGCCTTGAGGGCGGAGCGGATTCTCGTGGCCATGGGGCGGGATCCTAATCTGAAGGGTCTCAACCTTGAAAAGACCGGCGTTGCATTCGACGCTAAAGGCCTTAAGATTGACCAGCGGATGCGGACCACCCGGAAGCACATCTATGGAGCGGGCGATGTGACCGGGGCCTTTCAGTTCACCCATGCGGCCGGTTATGAGGGGGGGATTGTAGTTAGCAATGCTATTTTTCACCTGCCGAGGAAGGCTGATTATACCTTCATGCCCTGGTGCACCTATACCGATCCGGAACTGGCCAGTATCGGAATGAACGAAAAGAGCGCCAAAGCGGCCGGCCTGGAATACACGGTCTGGGCCGAAGCCTTCATGGACAACGATAGAAGCCTGGCGGAAGGAGAAATGACAGGGAAAATCAAGATGATCCTGGACAAACAGGAGAAACCCCTGGGCGTTCAGATTCTCGGCCCCCAGGCCGGGGAGTTGCTGAGCGAATGGGTGGCCGTTTTAAACGGCAGGATCAAGCTTTCCACCCTGGCTTCGGCGGTCCATCCTTATCCCACCCTGGGGGAGATCAACAAGCGGGTGGCCGGCACCTTTTTTGCCCCGAAAATATTCTCGAACCGGATGAAGAAAGGGCTCAGGTTTTTCTTTCATTTGAAAGGCAGGGCTTGCGGATAAGGGAAAAGGATTAGAAGTGTTTTTGTTTCAGGTCTTGACATTAGACTTAACATAAGATGACGCTCTAAATATGGCGCGGCCGATTAGTGTCAAATGTCAAGACCTGAAACTATGCTGCAATTCAATCCGGGATTGCCCAGCAATCCGCTTTCATCATTTTTTCCGGGTTAAGGTCATCTCCATCATTTTCTCTTCCTGGCCCCCTTTGGTGGTGATGTACATTTCATAGGCCATGGTATTGTCATCCACGATCCTGGACACACTACGCCAGGTCATGGGGCCCCGGGCGGGGTCGTCGTAGCTGCTCACCTGGGTAATGGTCTTACCATTCCGGCTGGCGGTCCCTTCAAAAAAATAGATGGCGGTGCTCATGGAATCGATCCAGACCGACACATACTTCCTGGTATGGTTGTCGTACCCGATGAGGTTGATGCCTTTGAAGGTGGTCCCCATCATATCGCCGGTATACTCCTGCTGCAGGAATCGTCCGTCGAGGATCATTTTTTGTTTGCAGGTGCCTTTGGATTCCATGGGGGGCTTATCGGGTTCCATCCAGGCCGTGGTCTTGGTAATCCAACTTCCCGCCAGACTCGCCAGCCGTTTATGGGGCCCTCCCGGAGTTCCCACTTTCGTGTAGATTTTCATCATCGCCTGCATATCCATCCTGCCTTTTTGGTTTTTCACTGCTGCCATCGCAAACCTCCTTTTTGGTTGGGTTACCCGGAACGCCGCCGGGTTGCGGTCTGGTGAACGGGTTGGTTCTGTCGACGCGGTCGCTAACGCCCATGGACTGCAAGCTTCCTTGTACCCAACCGCATCACCAAAATGCTTTAAGCTTACCAGTACTTTTTAAACCGGTGAATAGGGTGAAGTCTGTATTTTTGCAATGGAAATAGAGTATTATTCAATATTGCACCAATTCGTACCCTCTTTGACCTTGAATAAAAGAACACCTTGTGGCATAATCACCCTTCATTTTTTTGATGGGGAATTAAAGCCTTGGAGGAAATAGGGTTATGGATTTTAAGACTGTTTTTACTACCTTCGGAATGATTTTTTTGGCTGAATTGGGGGATAAGACCCAGTTGGCCACCTTTACTTTTGCAGCCGAAAGTTCATCGCGCTGGGCCGTATTTATCGGATCGGCCGGGGCCTTGGTCCTGACCTCATTATTGGGCGTTGTCTTCGGCTCCGTGGTTCACAAGCTGGTTCCGCCCCAGATGATTAAAACCGGGGCGGCGGTTCTTTTTATTGTCCTGGGTTTGTGGATGTTGATTTTTCCCGGTGAAAAATAAATTAAATTTTACCTTTTTTGTCTTGAATCGATAAGCTCCTGAAAACGTATGGCCATTTCGGGCCCCTTGGCCTCTTCGTGTTTAAAAAATACAAAAGCCTTTTCCCATTTCTGCGAAAGGATCCTTTCGATCCATTGGGTCAGATCGGCATCCGTATAATCGGAACGGCGCAGGCGCAGATACCCCCAGGGCGCCGTGTTGAGGATCTCGTTGGCCGGATTCTCATCACTGTCCGCCAGGCACAGGCTGTAGCCCCTTTGACGCAGGAGGTCCAAAATTTCCGCATCAAGCCAGGACGGGTTGCGGAACTCAAAGGCGCAGGCTATATTCCCGGGGATCAGAGCGAGAAAATCTTCCAACGCAGGACGGTTCGACTTAAAACTTTTAGGAAACTGAAAAAGGACCGGCCCCAGTTTTTTCTTTAGAACCGTGAGGGCACTGAAGAGGTACTCGGTCTCTTCGGCCACATTTCTCAACTGCTTCAGATGGGTGATGACCTGAGGGGCTTTGATGGCGAAAATAAAATGGTCAGGGACCTGTTCGGCCCATGACAGCAGAATATCCTTTCTGGGCATGTGATAAAAGGTGTTATTGATCTCCACCGCTTCGAAACGTTTGGAATAAAAGCCTAAGAGTTCTTTGGGCGAAATCTTTTCAGGATAAAATTTCCCCTTCCATTCTTTGTATCCATACCCGCTGGTACCGCAATAGATTTTCATGTTGTGCGCTCCTCTTTTCACAACGCCGGCCTGCCATTGGGTTCCTGGCGCATTACTTCGCGGGCGGCTTTATCTTCACGAAGCCGTAAAAAAACCGGCTGTCTCATGAGGCCTTCATCGGTCCAGCCGTGAAAACCCACTTCGCAAACCAACTCCGGCCTGACCCAGGTGACCGGCCTATTGGTCTTCGGCTTCGCTTTAAAAGGGCATTCTTTTTGAATCAGGGGAGCCAGTCTTTTGTAGATTGCCTTTAGATCCTCATCCCCGAACCCGCCGCCCGAATGACCGATGAAAATCAACTCGTCCCCTTCATAAACGCCCAAGACCAGAGTGCCGAAATATTTCCGGCCCCCTCCCGGCTCTGTGAATCCTGCGATCACGCCCTCCTGGGTGAGTTGCGTCTTCACTTTCAGCCAGTGTCGGCTCCTTCTGCCTATCTGATAGGGGCTTTGGGCATGTTTGGCCATGATCCCCTCGATGCCCTTTTCTTTGACGACCTTAAAAAACAAAATGCCCTCTTTCCAGATGTGATCGCTGAATTTTATGTTTGCAGCCGGGGGGAGGAATTTTTTCAGGAGATCTTTTCGCCTGACCAGGGGCTGGTCAGTCAGATCATGCCCCTGGAAGTACAGGAGATCAAAGACATAGTAGAGCAAATGACTGTTTCCGGATTTTGGGTAATCCTGCAGCAGTTGAAAATCAGGATGTCCCCGATCATCCACCACGACGATTTCACCGTCCAAAACGGCCTCAAATCCGAATTTTTTGAGCGAGTCCGTAATTGGGGAAAACTTTTTGGTTAACGAGATCCGGTTTCGGGAATAAAGCGAAACGTCCTTGTCCCGGATTTCGGAAACGGCCCGGTAGCCGTCCCATTTCACCTCAAAGATCCAGTCCGGATGGTCAAAAGGTTCTTTGACCGGGGTGGCCAGCATGGGGCTTATGCCGTGGGGCATGGGTTTGGCCGGGACGTCCTTCAGGTCTTCCCCTTCCATCGCTTCCCGAAGACGGATTTGGTTTATCTTGGTTTTTCCTGAAGGATTGCCCTGCCCGGCTTTGAGAATATCCTCCAGAGTCCTATGGGACACTACGGAACGGTTTTCCTTGAGAATATCTTCTTTGACGGCATGACGGTCTTTTTTCTTTATAAGCAGCCAGGACTTGTCGTCCCTACCGGTTTTCACCAGGGCGAATTCACCATTGAGCTTTTCCCCGGCGACGATAAACTTCATATTCCCTTTTCGGAGTCCGTCATGAAGAAGGTGTTCGCTTTCTTCTCGATTGTTTGCCGCAGGGTGAAGATAAAAGCCCTTGTCCCATATAATAACGCTCCCTGCTCCATATTGGCCCTCCGGGATAATCCCTTCAAAATCCTTGTAATCAAAGGGATGATCTTCCACCATGACGGCCAGCCTTTTCACGGAAGGGTCCATCGATGGCCCCTTCGGGACGGCCCAACTCTTAAGCACCCCGTCCAGCTCAAGTCTCAGATCATAATGCAGTGCCCGGGCTGCGTGCTTATGAACGACAAAAATGAGCTGGTCCCCTCCGGGCCGAAGACCCGGCCTGGGCTCGGGTGTTTTCTCGAAGACCCGCTTGGATTCGTATTCTTTTAAGCCCATATTAAACCCTCATGCCCCGCCTGGGGCACCGACGAATCATGAAAAACCGAATATCGAATAACGAATACTGAATATCGAAGGAAGCTTAAGACCAATCACTTCATGATTCGAAATTCGTATTTTCGAACTAAACCCACATGACCCATTGGGTCACCACGAAGCATGAAAATACTTCACAAGGCAATAGCCTATCGTCAATAGCTATTTTAAAGTTTTTTTTAACTGCAACTTGCAACTTGCATCTTGAAACTTTATTTCTTCGCTAAAGATGTGGAAGCCTCTGTTTCTTCAGGAGCACCTCCTGAAAAAGGTCCCCCTTCTTTTCGGCTCGGCGCACGGCCTCCGAAGGCAGGACCTGTACGTTTTCCGGGTCTTCCGTTCCGGTTAAAAGCTCTACCTCCTCCCATAAAAGGGGAAAGGAAACAAACGGTTTTTCCCTGGCCCGCAGGGAATAAACGCAGATCATCGTCTTTGAAGAATCGTTTTGAGACCAGTTGATAAAAACCTTTGCTTTCCGGTATTCCTTGGCCATTTTAGCGGTCACCAGGTCGGGATAATTTTTCTGCAGGACCTCGGCAACGGCCTTTGAAAATTTCTTGGTGTCCTCAAAGGTCGTCTCTTTGTGGTTCAGGGGGACATAGACATGGAGTCCCTTTTTGCCCGAGGTTTTTACATAGCTGGTCATCTGCAGTCCGGAAAGCAGGTCCCGGATTATCAGCGCCACCCGGGCACATTCCCGGAGGTCGGCCTGCTCGCCGGGATCCAGATCAAAGACCATGGAATCGGGTGTTTCCGGGGAACCGGCCCTGGCCAGAGGCACATGGAGTTCAACAGAGGCCAGGTTCTCCACCCAGACCAGGGTTTCCAGATCGTTAACCAGGCAGACTGTCATGGTCTCTTTACCAGCCCGGCCGACCTCCGCTGTTTTCACCCAGTCCGGGTGATGAGAAGGACAACGCTTTTCGAAAAAGTAATCCTTTTCCACGCCTTCGGGATAGCGCTTTAAGGTCAAGGCCCGGTCTTTCAAATGGGGCAGGATGAATTTGGCGATTCGGTGGTAATATTCCAGGATGTGGGCCTTGGTGAAACCATAGGAGGGATAGAGGTCCTTTTCAAGGTTCGATAGAGAGAGACTTTTGCCGGCGATCTCGACGATCTTTCGGCTCACCGCTTTTCCTTTATTTTGCGCATGATCTCCTGCAGCGCGTCAACCAGATCGGCCGGACCTTCTCCCTCTTCTTCCAGGTTGACGGGGGGCTCTACCAAAGCTTTTTCTTTCGACTTTTTCTTAATGAGAGCCATGATCTTTTTCCGGCGCTCGTCCGCATATTTGTCCGGGTTAAAGTCGGCCATCATCTTCTTAATGCCCTTTTTCAGGCGGTTTTTCTCTTCGGCTTCGATCGTGCCTTCCTTTGGAGAGAGGGCTTCATCGGAAAGTATCTCCTGGCTGTAATGCAATGTAATCAGGGCCAGCGCCCCCGCCGTGCTTTTGACCGCAACGAGATACTCGCGGTCAGCCAGCACAAATTTAGCGAGTCCGGCCTTGTTGGTCCAGGCCATTACCTCCGCCAGCAGCCGATAAGATTTTTCGCCCCCTTTCGCGGGGATGAGGTAATAGGGGTGATCAAAATAGATCGAATCCACTTCCTGCATATCGATAAACTCGACGATCTCGATCGTCCGGCTCCGCTCGGGCGAAACGGATTCCAATTCCTCATCCGTTATCAGGATGTATCGATCGGGTGCGATTTCGAATCCTCTGATAATCTCATCCGGGGGGACAGCCTTTTCTTCTTTCGGACAAAACATTCTTCTGGCCAGGGGAGAGAAATCCTTATTGTGGAGCAGGCGAAAGGAAACACGACCGGGCTCCACGGCCTTAACCAACTGCACCGGAATCGCCACCAGGCTGAAGCTGATCGTCCCGCTCCATATTCCATGAACAGCAATTTCAGACCTCTTGTTTGAAGAGGGTTTCGCCGGAAAACGGATAGGATCGATGGCTTTCAATTCAGGCCGCCTTTTTCAGACTTGCTTCAAGGGCCTCAAGCAATTTGTCTGATGCCGTGGGTTTCAACCGCCGGGGACGCAGGAGCACAATTTTTTCTCCCCGGGCTTTTTTATCGATTAAATTTTGCAGCTTTATCTGGTGTTCGTCTTCAAATTTTTGTGGCTGAAAAGGAGCGGTCAACTGATTGATCAGATCCATCCCGATTTTCAGTTCCTTTTCAGATAAAGAAAATTTCTGGAGGTCAAGAGATCTGGCCGAAATCACTTCGTCGGCATAGCGCAGCGTATTGAGACGGAGGAGCTTCCCGCCGGCCTGCAAGGCCCCCAGATAGGACCGCTTTCTCATGGTCCAGGTGCAGATCCCTGCCAACTGCAGCTCCATCAAAGCCCCGATAAGGGCGTTATATTCTTTTAGATACCTATCCGGCTCCAGGTAGTAGGCGCGATCGAAGAAGATGGGATCGATTTGTTCGGTTTTAACAAATTCGTGGACTTCGATCATCCGGCTGCTTTCCGGAACGGTTTGTTCCAGTTCCGACGGATCGATGAGGATATATTTCCCTTCCTCCCATTCGAAACCTTTGGCCTGTGCCTCTATCGGCACCGGTATTTTTTCATAGGCACAGATCATCTGTTGGCGCAATTTCACACGATCCGGCTTGTGAAGAAGGTGAAACTGAATCCGCTCTTCCTTGACGGCGGTATGCAATTTCACAGGCACATCCGTATCCCCGAAATGGATAGATCCTTTCCAGATCGTCCCCCCGGCCATTTAAAATCCTCCTTTTTTGTATCAGTTTAGCTTTTTGAAAAACTATTTTCACCGCAGAGTCGCCAAGAACGCAAAGGGGAAATACGGGATTGTACAATAATGATTCTCTCTGCGTACTTCGCGGCTTTGTGGTGAACAGCACTCTTTTTTCAAAGTCTTAGCTTTTTTACCCTTTCCCGCACTCACCCCACTCCACTCCCATTAAGGGAGAGGGGGGTCGCTTTTTGCAAGATCATTAAATTTTAACTTACCAGTAATATTTGAGGGGGTAAATAGGGTGATTCCTGTATTTTTTAAAGAAAAAGCGACGATTTTTAATGACAGGACATCTTTGGAATCCATCCGGCTTTCTTATCGGCGGCTGGACAAAGCTTCAGATAGGATCTCGATTTCATTCGATATAATTTTTAAAGGCATCTGATCAAAAGGCCGCTGGCAGAAATCCAGGCGGATCCGGTAGCGGCCTTCCTTAATATTGGCGGGGAGGGTGAGGTTGATCAGATGAGAGGCCGTCCGGTCTTTGATTAGAAGGCAGTCCGAAGTCTCCTGGGTCCGGATGTCGATCTCCATCAGGGGATTATTCCCATCTGGGTCAGTCACCAGTATGGCCTTCTTCCCAATTCCGAACCCGAAATCGCTCACCGAAGACAGAGAAAGTCTCACGGTTTGACCGGCCGCGTAACGGTCGAATTCGGTCGAAAGATACATGCGGCGGTTATAATCGCTTTCCCTGGTGTCGACCTTGGAAGTGGCCGCCTCCCAGAATCTGGACCGGCCGGCATCCAGATGGATCTCCTTCCCACCGTAATGGCCGACTCCGCAACAATTTTTCTGGCGGATTATCTCCCAGAGTTCCTTGCTTTTAATCCCTTCGATATGAAAATCCAGGGCCAGCCCGTCCATGTGGGTGCTGGTTTTGGCCACTATCCCGCCCCCCTTTTTCAGGGAGGCATTATACTCAGGGCTCCGGTAGCCGGAGGTCAGGAATATCTTTTTCCCGGGTGCCGCCAGGTCAGAAAAATAATCCAGCATGAAAATCAACCTGCGCGAGATGTGCTCCCCTTTCCGGTTCCCGGTATAGCCGAAGACCGCGTCGATCCGGTCCAGGGCCGATTCATCAAAGGAGCCGTCGGGAAGAAGCAGGTCCACCTTGGCTTCCTTTTTGGTCTGTACGTTTTGGATATGGATCTTCCCGTCCCCCATGAGGAAAAAAGGGGGAAATTTTAATTGGGCAAAGGCCGGCGAAATAAACAGGAAAAAGAAAAGGGGCCAGACAAGAAAGTGGATAAGAAAATCTTGTGACTTCAATGGGACTCCTTGGCGGATTTCGGGAGGCTATCGCCCTGAAAGCCCATCATTACCCCCTGTAAGGCCGAAAAGATTTTCTGAATTGTTTCTGCTTCGGGAAGGGGGATTTTGAGGAATGATTCTCCTGTTTCCGGATCCTGGCTGATCCTTGGGCCTCTTGGTTTTGAGGCTTCCGGTGTTTCTCCGGAGGCCGGCCGGCCGAGGCTTTTGCTCAGATTCATTAAAAATTCCGCGCCACTCATTAACAAAGGTTTCAAAAGGTCCAGCCCGGTACCGGTCCTATCTTCCCCAACAGGCACCGGCCGGCTTTCTCCCGAATCATGGCCCTCCGAAAGGATGGCTTGTTGATCCGATTCTTTTTCCGTTTCCTGTTGCCTGGCGATGGAAGGCCCGGCCTTTTCCAGGTTTTCCGCCAGGGTTTCCACGGATTGCATAAACCGTTTGAGTTGGGATTCGCCGATCATGACCACGTTTTCCCCATCCTGATCCAGGGCGCCGGCAAAGAGAGATCTTTTGAACTTAAGAAGATCCAGGATTCTTTCTTCGATGGAGGCCGAGGAGACAAAATTGATGACCCGAACCGGTTTGCGCTGGCCCAGCCGGTGGACCCGTCCGATGCGTTGTTCCAGGACGGCCGGATTCCAGGGGATATCCATGTTGATCACCGTGGATCCGCTCTGGAGGTTCAAGCCCACTCCCCCGGCATCGGTAGACAGAAAGATCCGGCAGGCCGGGTCTTCCTTAAAGTTAACCAGCAAATTTTTTCTCTGTTTAGCCGGGACAGTGCCGTTTAAGTGGACATAGCCGATCTGGTTTCGCTTAAGGATTCGCTCCACCAGTTCGGTCATGCGCAGCCACTGGCTGAAGATGACCACCTTTTCGCCGTCTTCCCCAAGGACCTCTTCCAGGATGATCTCCAATTCTTCGATTTTAGGTCCATGGACGGTTTTTTTATCCACCAGGTAGGTATTATCAGCCGCCATGCGCATTCTGGTTAGGGCGATCATCAACCGGCGTTGATCGGCCTCGCAAAGGAATTTATAGCGCCGCCATTTGGCCACCAGTCTAACCACGATCTCATAGTTGTCGTCATGAATGGTCCCTTGCTCTTTGGTCAGGGGAACAAATAAATTTTTGTCGATCCGTTCAGGAAGCTGCTCCAGGACCTCTCCTTTTTTCCGGCGGATCATGATGGTGCCCAAGGTTTCCCGGACGGCCTGCAGATCCTTGTAGCCGATAACCTTGCCCCCTTCATCTACGATCCGGTGGTTATGGAGAAAACGGTACAATGGCCCTAATGGCCGGCGACTGATAAATTCCACGATGGAGTGCAGTTCTTCTATTTTATTTTCAATGGGGGTGCCGGTCAGGACCAGGGCAAAGGGGGATTCGAGTTGTTTTACGGTTTGGGCCGTCCGGGTTTTCCAGTTCTTGATCCGCTGGGCCTCATCGAGAATGATCAGGTCCGGGGTCCAGGCCTTGATCTTTTCCAGATCCCGGAAGACCAGTTCATAATTGGTTATTTTATAAAATGAGGGATTCCGGTATTGTTGCTCCCGATGAAGATTGAAGCCTTCGATGATCTCCACCGGCCGGGAGGAAAATTTTTCGATCTCCCCTTTCCACTGGTATTTCAGGGTGGTCGGGGAAACGATCAAGACCTTATTGATTTGGAACAATTTGGCCATGAGTTCAGTGGCGGTGATGGCCTGAATGGTTTTCCCCAGGCCCATGTCATCGCCGATCAGACAGCGGCCGGCCTTAATCGCAAACAAGGCCCCTTCCCGTTGATAGGGGTATAACCGGGTTTTGATGATATCTTTAAAAATGGGGCTGTTGATTCCTTGACGGAATTGCTCCAGGATAATCTGCAGCCGGTGTTCCCGGTCCTGGTGTTCGGCAATATAGGCCATGACATCGTCATGGCAGCGTACTTCATGGCCGTTTTTCGAGGGCAGACGGTTTAAGTATTTGGGAAACTCCAGAAGGTATTCATCCTTGAGTCTCCCTGTGGCGTCAAACAGTCTTTTTGTCCAGGTGAGCAACTCAGGGGGAAGGTCCTTTCCGGCCCTGAAGCGGACCTCACGATTCAGGCCGTAATGCAGAAAAATTTCGGAATAGGAAGGGGTGTAACCCTTTTGAAAGGCCTTTTCGGCCCCTCGTTTTTTCATGAGATGGGCCAGGGTGAACTCGATATGCTTACAAGTCCCCAGATTATTGATGCTGAAGTCCGGACAGGAACAATGATTCATCCCCGTGTCTGCTCCGCGGATAGCCACCTTATAGGTCTTATCCGTCTCCGGATTGGTGACCGAAAAATCCGAAAATAAGGGATGGTCGCCCAGGTTTTTGAGTTTAAAGGTCTGTTTCTGACCGTATTCCTTCCGAAGGAGGCGCTGCCATTCCTCAAGCTCCAAATGCTCCGGCTTGTGGGTCCTGGAAACTTTGCTCTGGATCGGTTTCTTTTCAGGACGGACGGACTTTTTTTGAGTTTTTCCCCTGCTCCCTGACTGGATGGTTGGTGATGTTCTCAAGATCCGATTACCCCCTTGACTATTAATGCGTTACGATTATGGATTCCTATAGCATAAAATCCATCCGTTGTCCCCATTTTTCCCCTTGACCAAATCTTTCCCTTTCCTTATACTTATTTTCCAATGGAAAAAGAAATTCTTATCAAATTAAAAAGGATACAAGAAGGGGAACCCCTTAATAAAGGCGGTGCTTATGAGCCCCCAATTAAAACCCAAAAACAATAGCTTCAATTACGGCGATTATTTGAATTGGCCGGAAGACGAACGGTGGGAGTTGATCGACGGGGTTCCGTATAACATGACCCCGGCCCCGTCCCGTGCCCACCAAAAAATACTGGCCGCCGTACTTACAAAATTTTATTCTTTTCTGGAGGACAAGGATTGTGAGGTCTATAGTGCTCCCTTTGACGTCCGCCTACCAGAGGGCGAAGAGGAACCTCAGGAAATAACCACTGTCGTCCAGCCCGATCTGGTGGTGGTCTGTGACCGGGCCAAACTGGACGATAAGGGCTGTATCGGCTCCCCGGACCTTATTGTCGAAATAACTTCTCCCTCAACGGTCCGGAAAGATATTAAAGAAAAATTCTATCTCTATGAAAGGATGGGTGTCAAAGAGTATTGGATCATCAACCCCACCGATGAAACCCTGATAGCCTTCATTTTGGATTCCAATGGGAAATATGGGCGACCGGAGATTTATTCCAGAGAAGATACCATCCAAGTAGGCGTCCTAACAGGACTGTCCATTCCTTTAAAAAATATATTCAAAAAATGAGTTGAGTCAGCCAGATCTGTCCGGTTCCAGTTTCGAGTCTAAATGCTCGGATCAACCGCCTCCTCTCTCCTGATTTATTTTTGCCCCCCTTCACTTTCAGGCAACATGTCTATTAATATCTCCGATTGGTCAGGATTGGGGGTCTTTTTTCAGGGCTGTCCAAAAGGTGATCTTCTAGGAAAAACCGGCCAGTTTCATTAACTTTATCTGAGGCAGGGCATCGCCCAGACTTATTTGGAGCTCTTATGTCGGCCTGCCTCTGAGGACTTTTCAAAATTTGGCCCGGCAAAGAATCTCTGAGTTTATGGTGGACAGCCCTGAAGAAAGACCCCCAATCCTGACATTCAAAAAGTAAAGCCTCTTTAATAGTTGTATGAAAGTGAAGGGGGGCAAGCCGATTTATTCTCTTGCATAATCATCTCGATTTTATTAAAATTTTTCATCTTTTCCCGGAAAATCGGCTAATGGAAGAACAAGGCGTTTACACTACAGGGATCAATCGCATCCGGCTGCTTAAAGAGAAGGGCCGCTACGATGAGGCCGCCGAAGAAATCCGCCATGGCTTGGAGAAGGCCCCCCATGATCCTTTTCTCAAGACCAGCCTGGCTGATCTCTACCTCAGGCAGGGACGTTTTATGGAAGGCAGGATCCTGGCCGAAGAAGTTCTGGCCCAGGACCCCCGGCACCCCCAGGCCTTATCCGTTCTCGGCGATCTCTATCTGAAAGGCCATTCCCCGCAAAAGGCCCTGGAATGCTACCGGCAGGCCTACAACCGGGATCCAAGGCCTTATCTGGTTCTCAAAGCCGCCCGGGCCTTGAAAGACCTGGGAAATCTGGCCGAAGCCCTGGAAGAACTGGAAAAGGTTCTGGTGGTGCACCCGGAAAACCTTTCTTTTCTTAAAGAAAAGGCCCTTGTCTTGAATCGCCTGAAACGGTTTGATGAGGCCCTGGAGGTCTTTGAAAAAATCCAAACTATTTCTCCCCGGGATACCTTTGTAGAGAAAGAGATCCTTCGTTTGCGGAGCCGAAGCCGGCCCGAAGCCCAGGTCCTGAAAGAGCTTCAGGCAGTTATCGGGATGGAATCCAAAAAAGATGATGCCCAGGTCCACGGTCTTCTGGCGCAAAAACTTAAAGGGGCCGGCCAGGTCCGGGAGGCGGCAGCCGAATATCACAAGGCTTCCAGCCTGGAACCCCGGAGTCCCTATTTTTTAAAACATGAGGGATTTTGTCATTATCGTCTGGGAGAATATGGGCCGGCCGTTTCCCGCCTTTCCCAGGCCTTTCGAATGGACCCCAGGGATTACTATGTGCGAAAGGCCCTGGAAAAAAGCTTTGAGGCCCTTCATGATCCGAAGGGCTGGCTCGATCTTTTAGAAGATGTCGCCCAGCATCACCCCGAGGAGAAAGCCCTTCTGGGTATCATCGGGAAGGCCAGGAAAAAAACAGGAATAGGGGAGGAGGCCGGAAAGTGATCAAGGTCGGAGACCTGGTTGAGATTCCTGAAATCAAGACGGTCATTCAATTGAAGGATCTTCAGGACCCCAAACTCAGACAGATGATCCTCCTTTCCTTTGTGGTTACGGCCGAGGTGCAGAAAAACCTGGAGATGATCCTGTCTTCCCTTTCCGGCAAGGAAGGCCGGGGGGCTTTTCTGAAAGGACATTTCGGATCGGGAAAATCGCATTTCCTGAGCATGCTCAGCCTCCTTCTCCGCTATCCCGGATACTGGGATATCCTGCACTTCCAAAGCCCCTCTCTGGAGAAATTTCAAAAAAATCTTCCCTTCTCCAAATTTTTGGTTGTTGAGATCTCCCTGATCCAGCATCGTGGGACCGAATTTCTGGAAGACGTCTTTCTTCAGTCCATCTCCAGGGAATTAGCCCTGCAAACCGGGCGGCCTTTTGAACCGGCAGGATCCAGGCATGAGACCTTTCAGGAGATTCGAAGGACCATGGAAAGGGAAGGTTTTTCCAAACTGGTCCTTTTGGTGGATGAACTTTCCGAGTTCCTCCGCTCCAAGACCGACGCCCATGCCTATCAGGAAGATATCCGCTTTCTTCAATATATAGGGGAGGAGGCCTTCTCCTTTCCTCTCTGGATCATTGCCTCCCTTCAAGAATGGATCGAGGAAACCGGGGAGATCAATCAGGATACTTTCAACAAGATCAAGGACCGTTATCCGGTGAGAATCAGTCTTGGCCGCACCCACCTCGAAGAGCTTATTTCTCACCGCCTGATCCGCCAACGGGAAGGGGCCGAAGATGAAATTTGCAAGATTTTCCAGGCCCTGAGGCGCTACTTTCCTCATTTTCCAGTGGATGAAACGCGGTTTTTAAAACTCTATCCGGTCCATCCGGCCACCGTTACCCTGCTCGACAGCTTAAAACCCCTTTTCTCCGAACACCGGGGCATGGTGGATTTCATCCACTTTCGGCTCCAGGGGGATTTGGAAAGGGGCATCCCTTCCTTTTTGGAAAAGCCGGCCCAGGAGCTCCTCGGCCCATCGACCATCTTCGATCATTTTGTGCACCGCATCCGGGAAACGGCCGAGACCCAGCCCTTCGTGGACAAGGTCTTTGATTATTATCAGGATGAGATCCCTCAACTGTTTGCCGACCCGGAAAAGGAAAAGGTGGCCCTGGAAGCCGTGAAACTCCTTATCCTTCTGGCCATTTCCCCGAAGAAGGTCCGCTATTCGACCAGGCACCTGGCCGATATGATCCTTTACCGGGTGACCGAACTGGAATCGGAGATCAATTACCAATATCTGCATGAGATCCTCCATCGTCTGATCCAGGAAAGCCCTTATTTGGCCGTTACCCCCGGAAAGGATCCCCTGGAGGACCATTTCTCCATAAAGCTCCAACCGGATCTCGCCAGTATCATGCGGCAAAGGGTGCGACAAGGGGCTTCGGAGATCTTTCCCGGAGACCGTCGTCTTTTTGATCGTCTCCTGCCCCTGGCCGAGTCTCTGCACCTTCCTTTCGCCGGCTGGGCCGAACAGAGACAGCAGCGGGTTTCCATCCTCTGGGAATATACCCGTCGTCAGGGAACCATTTATCTCCGCCCCCTGGACGATATCGGCTTGGATGAAATAGAAACCCGGTCCGGAGAATGGAAGCATAGCGAAGAAGATTTTTTTATCTTTGTAGCCCCGACCTATCGTTTGGACCAGCAGTATCAGCATCTCCGGGAAAATCTCCTGCCCAAACTCAGGCGCTCTTACCCGGGCAATACCTTCCTCTTCTGGCTTCCGGCTGTCATCGCCGAGGAAGAAGAATGGATGAAGGGAATTCTTTCCGCCCTTCTCTTATTGGAAAGCTATCAAAAGGAATTTTCGGAAACCGGACAGCAAATGAAGGGCCTTCTGGAGGATTTTCTGGCGCAGGGCAGGAAAAAGCTGGGCGACATTTTCAACACCTCCTATTTTAACGGACTGCTCATTTGGGATGACCGGCAGGTGGAGCTCTTCCCTTACGGCTACCTTTCCCAGGAGAAGTTTCTTGAGGAGTTCGTCCCCCCTCTCCTTTCCCGGAGGTTTCCCAAACACCACAGGATCCATCCCTATATCGAAGCCCTGGCACCGACCACCATACCGAACCTGTTAAATGATTTTTTCGCCACCGGATCATCCCATATCAATGAACGGACCCAATTCGGTCTCCGGGTCATCCTGGACAATCTTCTCAAGCCCATGGGCTTGACCAAAAAGAAAGGGAACCAATACCTTCTTCATGTGGATCCCCGGAACAACGAATTAGCTGAAACCTGTCTGGCCTTTTTAAACCAGGGGCCCCTTCCGTTGGAAACCCTCTATTGGTCTTTCCGAAAGGGCGATTATGGTCTCCTGAGACATCAATACGAAGTCCTTCTTTTGGCCCTGCTCTTTTCCGGCCATATCCTGGCCTTGCAGGGGCAAAGAAAGAAAGGACTGGAGGATATTTCCCGAACCGGGCTTCAGGGGATAACCGCTATCGACCGGGGAAAGATCCTCGACGAAGGACTCCGCCGGACCATTGCCGGCCATCCCCTTATCCCTGAGACATGGCGAAAGGGCACCTTAACCCTTCCGGCCCAGGAGGCCCTCTGGAATGAGATCAGAGCCCTGAAGGTCCAGGAAGAGGAGTCCCTTCGCAATCTGCTCACTCGAATCGAGTGGGCCTCTTCCTTCCAGGCCTTCAAGAATCTCTCCTGGGAGACCTATCGCCAGGATGTCCAGGATGTATTGGCCCAATGGGAAGAGGTCAAGGTCAGCTTCGGGGCAAAAGAAGGGCTGGAAAGGTTTCTGTCGGCTGCCAACAGGGAACCCTTCCTTTCCGATAAACTGGCCCGTCTGGAAGAGATCCGGGCCTTTTTCGAAGAAGCGGACAAGATCCTGTTTGTCTTCCAGTATCTCAGCGATACGCGCCTTTCCATCCCCGATCTTCCGGCCAGTCCGGGATTGTTGGAAGACCAAAAGGATCTCCTTAATTACTTCGAAGGGGGAAGGCTTTCCATCGACCCCAAAACCATCCAGAGTCTTCTGGATCTTTTTCAGGATTTCCGGGAACGATACATCCAGACTTATGTGGAGGCCCACCAAAAGGCCCGCTCCGGGGACCAGTTCAAACCCTATGAAAAACTGAGCCATTCGAGGCGCTACCAGCTTCTGAGCCGGCTGGACCAGTTGGAGATGATCTCCGTCCAGCACGACCTCAGTTCCATAAACAACCGCCTCTCCGGGGTGCTGCTTTCCCGGTGTGAGACCCCGTCCATCGAGTCCCTTCAGCGCAGTCCTGTTTGTCGATGCGGGTTTCAGTTGAATACGGAAACCCGGTTTGTTCCGGCCCGCCAGATCGAAGAGTCTGTTGATCTCGGCATCCGGGAGACCCTGGAGGCCCTGGGTTCTCCCACTTACCAGGAGAAACTCCTTCCCTTCCTGAAGGGGCTGGAAGAAGTAGGGGAGACGGAGAAGGCCTCGGCCATCCGCCGGGTCCTCAACGTTTCCAGCTCCAAGACGGACGACCTCCTGTCGGAGCTTGATCAGGCACTGACCCCTTTGGCCGTTCAGGGCATCAATGAAGCCTTTCGAGGCAGGGTGGTGGTCATCAACCGCGATCTCGACCAGCTTTATCAGGCACTCATCCGCCGGAAATATACCCTGCCGCAGCTTTACAAGATTATACGGGAGTGGCTGAAAGAGGGGGAGATTTTGCCTTCAACCTTCATCCACTTCCTGGGCCGGGGAGAGGCCGGCGGTGAGCCGCAGGGGCAGGAAAAATTTCCGGCCTTTGTGGAGGCGGAATTTCCGCACCTGCTGCCTCTGATGAAGGAGACGGGCCGGACCGTTTTCAAACAGGCTGTCCTTCTTTCCCTCTGGATCGAAGGCTACGGCCTTTCTCCTCAAAAGATCATTCCTCTTTTTCCCTCTTTGAGAAATGGAGAAGAAGAAAGAGATGGCCTCCTGATTGCGCAGCTTTCCCTGGCGGCCAGGCTGCTGAGGCAGAAAGAACCGGCCCTTTTTGAAGAAATCGTCGAGGAAGTGGAAAAGGAGGAAGAATTTCCGGCCAGGGCCTGGAGACTACTGGATGAAGAAAGGGCCGCCGACGTCTTCGGTAAAGAGACGCTCTTCGTCTCCATCCTCCGGGAAGCCTTTGAAAGAATTCTGGCCCTGCCCGAGGAAGAGAAGACCATCGGACGGTTTTCTTCCGAAGACCAGCCGCCTCTACCGGCCGGATCATCCAACTTCAATGCCAAACAGGCCCGGATGGCAGAGGCCTTAAAGGATTATGATACCATCCGTCAGAAGGCCCTGATCTTGAAACGCAGGGAGTCGAATCCGCCCCAGGATTTTCAGAAATGGGAATCTTTCTATCTTCAGCACCTGAGTCCCTTAGCCTATCTTTTAGCAACATTCCCGGTCAGATTGGAACGGATGGATGTCAACATCCCTTCCCCGGTAAGGGAACGATTGGCGGAAAATGAAAAGGGATCCCTCCAGTTCTTTAAACAATTTGCCGAGTTTTACCGGCAGGCTCTTCCTCTCTGGGAAAGCGAGGCCGGCAAAAGGCCGAAAATGGTGGAAGACCTTCTTTCCCGGAATTTCTGCCAGAGAAATCTCCCGGAAGGAGGGGACCGGATTTTTCTTTTCCTGGACGGGATGCGCTGGGACTTGTGGGAATATCTCAAAGAGGAATTTTTCGGTCCCCTGGCCAATCAGTTCCGGATCCTCCAGGAGGGTGCCCTTTGGGCCCATTTTCCTTCTTCCACTACCCGGCAACTGGAATTTTTTAACCAGGCCGCTCAAAAGACCGGGGATACGGGCTTTGGGGCGGAGCCGACGGTCTGGAAGATAGGCGGAATCGATGAGCGGGTGCATACGGAAAAAGGGACGCTCGAACACCTGTTTCGAAATGTCCGGCAATATCTTCAATTAGAGTTGGCGCCCCGGCTCCGGGAGCTTCCCCCCCGGACCTCCTTGATCCTCTTTTCCGACCATGGTTTTATTGAAAACCAACATTTCGAAAAGTCGGATAAATACCGGACCTCCCGATATATCCATGGAGAGGCCTCTCCTTTGGAAATCATCGTCCCCTGGGCCACTCTGGTAAAAATGTAGCTTCTAACCCCGTTCGCTCTGAATATTTATCTCTTATGATTTATGAGCGGTTTCCTGCCGTTGTCTTAAATACAGCCTAAAAATAAAGAATTACAAAAATGAAATAATAAATAAATAAAATTCTTTTTTGTAATATATTTAATACCGGTCAATATTCGCATATTTATATTAACCAACTGAAATTAAATAAATAAATACTTTTAATTCCTCTTGGCATAGTTTCTGCTATCTTTATTATTGACGTGATTGGTTGAAGTGGGAGACCTATGCCAAAAACCGCTCTACTATTGAAGCAGGCCCCGGACGAACCTCCGGGACTATTTGAGGAGATCCTGCAGGAACAGAGGTGGAAATTAGAAATTCTGCCTCTGTTTTCGGGATCTCGGTTGACCTTGTCCCTGAAAGAATTCGGGATGATCATGATCCTGGGCGGCCCAATGGATTTTCCTGTCAGCAAGGGATTTTTTTTATTCAAAAAAGAAATTCCCTTTATTCGCCAGGCCCTTAAAATCGGTTCCCCGGTCTTGGGGATAAATCTCGGCGCCGGGCTTATGGCTCAGGCTTTAGGGGCCAGAGTTTATCCCGGTCCCCATAAAGAGATCGGTTGGAGTTGGGTCAATCAAACGCCTCTGGCCAAAACAGATCCTCTGTTTTCAAAGCTTGAGCCTTACTTATTGGTCTTTGAGTGGCACGGGAAAACCTTTGATCTCCCAACGGGGGCCGTTTGCCTGGCCGGGAACCGGGCTTTCCCGAACCAGGCCTTTCGTTTTGGCCCCCTGTCTTATGGACTCCAGTTCCATTTGGAAGTAACCGAACCGATGATAAAAACCTGGCTTTCTCTATGGGCGAAGGCGATCGAATTGGCCGAACCCCAACCCCTGACCCCTGAAGACATTTTAATGGATGCCCGCATTTATCTGGATAGACTCCATGCCCAGGCCAGGATTTTCTTTTTGGGATATTTGAAATTAATAGAAAAACTTTCCGGAAAATATAAAAATTAGATTGAAAAAATTTGGAGGCTGTTATGCTAAAGAAAATTAGAGCGATGATCCATCTATTTGAACTGGATAACGTTAAAGAGGCTTTTAATGATTTAGGGATTAAAGAGATGACCATCTCAAAGGTCCAGGAATTTGCGGTACAAAAAGGTCAGCCCATTTTTTTCCGTGGCAAGAAGCAGACGACCGATTTCCAGCCCGAGATCAGGTTCGAGGTGGTGGTAGAGCAGGAAATGGCCGAAAAGGTCATTGCCATCATTCAAATGGCCGATAGCCGTAGGAATGTGGGGGACGGGAAAATCTTTATTCAACCGATTGAAGCCAGTGTTCGGATGGAGCCGGCGCCTGCCGGGGCGACGTTGGTCTAAGGGTTACCTGAAATTTATTTTCGTACTAAGCCCTCATGCCCCATGGGGGCACCACGAAGCATGAAAATAGACCAGTCAAAGGTTTATTTAGGCACGGGCCAGGCACAAAGCCTGACACAGGGATTACGCGGATTAACCATTTAATTTCTCAAGAAAAGGGGCTTCCCTTTTCTTGAGACCAGCTTCCGCCGAAGGCGGATGTTGGCCATCCCTCTATCCAGACTTAACGGGATAGAGGGATACCCCATGGCTTTAACCGTGTAATCCGTGTAATCCGTGCCAAAAATCTATTTTCGAACTAAAGGAGTGAAAAGGGGTATGTCCGGCCGTAAGGAATCCAGGGAAATAAAAGAGCTGACTTTGCTTTTTGAAATCAGCACCAAGTTGAGCGAGGCCCTGGACCTCAAAACCGTATTACAGCCTATTCTCCAGATGACCACCGAGTATATGGGGCTGCTCCGGAGTTCGCTCACTATTCTCAACCGGAACAAAGGGGAGATCGGTATTGAAGAGGCCTACGGCCTTCGGCCCGAGGAACAGGCCAAGGGCCGGTACCGCCGGGGGGAAGGGATCACCGGCAAGGTCTTTGAAACCGGTCAACCGGCCATTATCCCCCGGATTTCCGAAGAGCCTCTATTTCTCGACCGGACCGGTTCGAGAAAAAAGCTCAACAAAAGTGATTTCGCCTTCATCTGTGTTCCCATAAAAATCGGCAGTCAAGTGATCGGGACCCTTTCGGCAGACCGTTTGGCCGGCGAGGTGGTGTCCCTTGAAGAGGATGTGCGCCTTCTGACCATCATCGCCTCCAGTATTTCTCAAGCCGTAAGGCTGCGCCAACGGGCTCAGGAGGAGCTTGAAAAGGTCAGGGAGGAAAATCAGCGCCTTCAGGATGCGTTAAAAAACAGATATAAGCCGAAGACCATCGTGGGTAATTCCAAGGCCATGCAGAACGTCTATTCCCTCATCGAACAAGTCTGCCGGACCAATGCCACGGTGTTGATCCTCGGTGAAAGCGGGGTAGGCAAAGAACGGGTGGCCCATGCCATTCATTACAACTCCAACCGGGCCGATAAGTCCTTTGTGAAAGTTAATTGCGCGGTCCTTCCCGAATCCCTGGCGGAAAGCGAGCTATTCGGCCATGAAAAAGGGGCCTTCACCGGCGCCACCGGGGCGCGCCAGGGGCGTTTCGAGCTGGCCCATCAGGGAACGATTTTTCTCGACGAGATCGGCGATCTGCCGCCCCTGGTCCAGACCAAGCTCTTGCGGGTCCTTCAGGAAAAGGAATTTGAACGGGTCGGCGGAAACACCACCATTAAGGTCGATGTGCGCATCATCACGGCAACCAACCGAAACCTTGAAGAACTCATCCGGGAAGGAAAATTCCGTGAGGACCTTTATTACCGGTTGAATACATTTCCCGTCATGGTCCCTCCTCTTCGGCAGCGGAAGACCGATATTATGCTTTTGGCCGATCATTTCATTGAAAAATACAGTAAAGAACACGGCAAAAAAATATCCAGGATATCGACGACCGCCACCGATATGCTGATGCATTATCATTGGCCGGGAAATGTGCGGGAACTGGAAAACTGTCTGGAACGGGCCATTATTCTCTGTGCCGACGGCGTTATCCACGGCTATCATCTCCCGCCGAACCTGCAAAGAAGCGAACCCTCCGGCGGACAGGGGAAGAGAGGACCCTTTAAAGCCATGTTGACCGGCATGGCTAAAGAGATTATCGTAGAGGAATTGAAACGCTCCAGGGGCAACCTGGCCAAAGCGGCCCGGGTTTTAGGCATTACGGAGCGGATGATCGGGCTGCGAGTCGCCAAATACGGGATTGAGCCCGGCAAGTTCAAGTAGAAGCCGAGACCCGGTAATAACAAACCGGCGGTTTTTGGATGGGGTTAGATTTATGGTAGAAATGGTAAAGTCTTTTTTTTATTTCTTGTTGGCCGGGTTTTGTGAGATTGGAGGCGGCTATTTAATCTGGCAGTGGCTCCGGGAGGGTAAGGGCATCCTCTATGCCCTGACAGGTGCCATTATATTGGTCCTTTATGGGATCATACCAACTTTTCAGCCGGCCCATTTCGGGCGGGTTTATGCCGCTTACGGAGGCATCTTTATCGTCCTGTCCCTGCTCTGGGGTTGGCAAGTCGACAACACTCCTCCGGATCGCTTTGACCTGATAGGAGGAGCTATTTCCCTGGCCGGTGTTTTGGTTATCATGTACTGGCCGCGCGGCTGACCCTTAAAAAACCTTTTTCTTAATTTGCCCGGATTCCCCTCATTGGGACTACCCTTTGGAGCAGGAAGCACCAATGAACTCTGTAAAACAAAGACCCCTCGTCATTACAAAATCCGAAATCATCATTCCCTACTATTCGGTAGGCTTTAATTATAAATCCTACTTTTAGGTAGCTTCTGCCTCTGCGGATTCAGGGCACCTACCGCCTCACGGGACCCCCTCTTTAAAAAAATTAAGCACCCCATCCCATTGGTTCTCAAAAGGGTTTTTTTTTATCCCCATCCTTATCCGGCGCACATTTACCCGTTGGCATGTTTGTTGCTCTATAGAGTTGTGACTGATTGATGTGTCGAAAGGAGAAAGACAATGAGAAAAATAGCCATTTACGGGAAAGGCGGAATCGGGAAGTCGACCACCACCCAGAATACCGTCGCGGCCCTGGCGGAAATGGGCAAGAAGATCATGGTCGTGGGATGCGACCCCAAGGCGGATTCAACCCGTCTGTTGTTAGGCGGACTGTCTCAAAAGACGGTCCTGGACACACTCAGGGCGGAAGGGGAAGACCTGGACCTTGAAGATGTGCTGAAGATCGGCTTTAAAGGGACCCGCTGCGTGGAATCAGGCGGACCGGAACCGGGCGTAGGCTGTGCCGGAAGAGGGATTATCACCTCCATCAACCTGCTGGAACAGCTCGGGGCCTACTCCGAATCCATCGGCCTCGATTATGCCTTCTATGATGTGCTGGGCGACGTGGTCTGCGGCGGTTTTGCCATGCCCATTCGCGACGGCAAGGCCAAAGAGATCTATATCGTCGTCTCCGGGGAGATGATGGCCATGTATGCGGCCAATAACATCTGCAAGGGTATTGTCAAGTTTGCCGAGGCCGGCGGCGTTCGTCTTGGCGGTCTGATCTGCAACAGCCGCAAGGTGGATAATGAAAGCGAACTGATTGAAATGCTGGCCGAACGATTAGGTACCCGGATGATCTATTTTATCCCCAGGGACAATGTGGTGCAGCGGGCTGAAATCAACCGCAAGACGGTCATCGATTTTGATGCCTCGACCGCCCAGGCCGATGAATACCGCAACTTGGCCAAGGCGATCGATGAGAACCAGTTGTTCGTAATTCCCAAGCCGATGACCACCGATGAACTCGAGTCGATTCTCATCAAGTACGGGGTCGACCAGTAATAGAGCAAGAGGAGGAATAACCCATGTTAATGATAAGAGCGATTGTCAGGCCGGAGCGCGTCGATACGGTTCTGGAAAAATTGATGGCCGAGGGGTTTCCGGCTGTAACCCGGATGAGTGTTTCCGGCCGCGGAAAACAGAGAGGGATCAAGATCGGGGATATCACCTATGATGAAATACCCAAGGAATTGTTGATGGTAGTCGTTCCCGAGGCGGATAAGGATCTGGTGATCAAAACCATTCTTGGTGCCGCCCGGACCGGTGATAAGGGTGCTTTCGGGGACGGGAAGCTCTTTGTGTCTCCCGTTGACGAGGTCTATACCGTCAGCTCCGGAATCAAAGAGACGGCCGCCGGGACAGAGGAGGTCAAGTTATGAAAGAGGTCATGGCCGTTATCCGGATGAATAAGATCAATCAAACGAAGAAATCTTTGGTCGAAGCCGGCATATCCTCCATGCATGCCCGGGAATGTCTGGGTCGCGGCAAAGGGCTGGTCGATCTCGATGTGCTTAAAGGGGCGGAGCAGGGTTATGAAGAAGCCATCGCCCAGCTCGGGAACAGCCAAAGGCTGATTCCTAAGAGGATGATATCGATTATCGTACCGGACAAGCTGGTTGGGAAAACCGTTTCGGCGATTATTACAGTAAATCGCACTAACAAGCCGGGCGACGGCAAGATCTTCGTCCTGCCGGTTTTCGATGTCATTCGCATCCGGACCGGGGAGACCGGAGATGATACGTTGGATGAAGGATGATTTGAATGCGGATTTCGGAGTAAAAAAATAAAGAAAGAACAAGCTGGTATCAGTTTAGCTCTTGGAAAAACGTCGATACCCTCTCCGTCATTCCCGTGAAAACGGGAATCCAGGTTCTTTTTAGCTCAGCATGACACCTGGATTCCCGTTTTCACGGGAATGACGGAGCGCGAAGGTCAGAATTTCAAGTAAAAGTTTCAAATTTTTCAAAGGGCTAAATTGTTACACAAGCTGAATGTGGATTTCGGAATGAGAAGTAAAGGAACAGAAGGAGGAACAAATGGCCGTTACAGGAAATAATGCTGCGGAGCTTGACATAGACCCAAGCGAAGTAAAAAGAGAAATACTTAATAGATATCCGGCCAAGGTGGCCCGCCGTCGGGCCAGGCAGATCGTGGTCAACAAAGTCGATGAGGGCGAACAGGTACCGGAGATCCATGCCAATACCCGGACGATTCCCGGTATCCTGACCATGCGGGGCTGTGCCTATGCCGGCTGCAAGGGGGTGGTACTCGGTCCGACCCGTGACATCCTTCAGATTACCCACGGCCCGATCGGCTGCGGATTTTATAGCTGGCTGACCCGGCGTAATCAGACCAGGCCGAAAAGCGCCGATGATCCGAATTACATGCCCTATGCCCTGTCAACCGACATGCAGGAGGAGGAAATCATCTTCGGCGGTGAAAAAAAGCTGAAGAAAGCCATCCAGGAAGCCATCGAACTTTTTCATCCCAAGGCCATCGGGATCTTCTCCACCTGCCCGGTGGGACTCATCGGAGACGATGTCCATGCCGTGGCCCGGGAGATGGAAGAGAAGTATCCCGAGGTCAATATTTTCGGCTTCAGTTGTGAGGGTTATAAGGGGGTGAGCCAGTCGGCCGGTCATCATATTGCCAACAACAAGGTTTTTACCGATGTGGTGGGCCAGCTTGAAGCCCCCAAGGAAGGAGCGTTCCGGCTCAATCTCCTGGGTGAGTACAACATAGGCGGGGATGCCTTCGAAATCGAGCGTATTACCGAGGCCTGCGGATTAACCGTCCATTCCACCTTCAGCGGCAATTCGGAGTATGACGAATTCGCCAGCGCCCATACGGCCGATCTGAACGTGGTCATGTGCCACCGTTCCATTAATTATATGGCCGAGATGATGGAGAAGCGTTACGGCATCCCCTGGTTCAAGATTAATTTTGTGGGGGCCAAGGCCACGGCCAAATCCCTGCGCAAGATCGCCGCTTATTTCGGCGATGCGGCCCTGATCGAGAAGGTTGAAAAGGTCATCGCTGAAGAGCTGGCCCCGGTGGAAAAGGTCCGCCAGGAAGTCGAGGCGAGATGCCGGGGGAAACTGGCCATGCTCTTCGTGGGGGGCTCCCGGGCCCACCATTATCAGGAGCTTTTCGAGGAGATCGGCATGAAAACCATCTCGGCCGGATACGAGTTTGCCCACCGTGACGACTATGAAGGCCGGAAGGTCATCCCCAACATCACCGTCGATGCCGATACCCGTAATATCGAGGAATTGACCGTCGGACCGGACGGGACGCGCTTCCGGCCGCGCAAAGGGGCGGCCGAGATCGAAAGGCTCCGTCAGGAGGGGATCCGGTTTAACGATTATGAAGGGTTGATGCCGCAAATGGCCGACAACAGTCTGGTGATCGACGACCTGAACCATCATGAAACCGAGGTCCTGATCGAGAAATACCAACCGGATATCTTCTGCGCCGGCATCAAGGAAAAGTATGTCATCCAGAAGGGCGGCATACCGCTCAAGCAACTGCACAGTTATGATTACAGCGGCCCTTATGCCGGTTTCAGGGGGGCCATCAATTTCTACCGGGAGATCGACCGCTTAGTCAATTCCAGGGTCTTTCGTTTTGTGAAGGCCCCCTGGCAGGAAAATCCCGAGCTGGCCGGCAGTTATGGATGGAATGGATAAGGAAAGGAGCACATCATGTTGTTAAGACATACACCCGAAACAATAACGGATCGATCGGCGCTGACCATCAATCCGGCCAAAACCTGCCAGCCCGTGGGGGCCATGTATGCGGCCCTGGGGATTCATAATTGTCTTCCCCACAGTCACGGTTCTCAGGGGTGCTGTGCCTACCATCGTAGCGCTCTGACCAGGCACTATAAGGACCCCATCATGGCCACGACCAGTTCCTTCACCGAAGGGGCCTCCGTCTTCGGCGGCCAGGCCAATCTCGTGGAGTCCATCAACAATATCTTCACCATCTACGGCCCGGACATCATCGCCGTCAACACCACCTGCCTTTCGGAGGTCATCGGCGACGATCTGCCCCAGATCATCAACAAGGCCCGGGCCGATGGAAAGATCCCTCCGGGAAAAACGGTCATCCATGCCAACACCCCCAGTTTCAAGGGCTCCCATGTCACCGGTTTTGCCAACATGACTTCGGCCATGGTCCAGTATTTGTCTGAACGTACGGGAAAGAAGATCCCCCAGATTAATATCATTCCTGGCTATGTGGAACCTTCCGACATGGCAGAGATGAAACGGATCAGCCTGGAAATGGGTATCAAATCGGTCCTGTTTCCCGACACCTCCGGGGTGGTCAACAGTCCTCTGGACGGCAAATTCCACATGTATCCCAAGGGCGGCGCCACGATGGAAGCCATCAAAACCACTGGAGACAGCGCCTTTACGCTCGCCCTGGGAAGGACCGCCTCTCTTCCGGCGGCCAAACTTCTTGATACCAAATGCAAGGTCCCTTTCGAATGCCTGGATCTTCCCATCGGACTCAGCGCCACGGATACCTTCGTTGACTATTTAAGAAAAACAGCCGGCGTCAGCGTACCGGAGAGCATCATGGTAGAACGGGGTCAGGTAGTGGATGTGATCACCGACATGCATCAATATTTTTACGGAAAAAAGGCGGCTTTAATCGGTGATCCCGACCATCTGGTTTCTCTGGCCCAGTTCCTCACCGATATGGATATGGAGATTCTAACTATCGTCACGGGAACACCAGCCGGACCGAAGTTTATCCGGCGTATCCGGGAGTTGACCGGAGAAAAAACGATTGTCAAAGAAGGCTTAGGGGTCGATATGTTCCAATTCCACCAACTGATTAAAAACGCCAAACCGGATCTCCTTTTCGGCAATACTTACGTAAAGCACATAGCCCGCGACGAAGACATCCCCCTGATCCGCATGGGCTTCCCCATCTATGACCGGGTGGGCCACCAGTATTTTCCGATCACCGGATACCGCGGGGCCTTGCGCCTTCTTGAAAAGATACTGGAGGCCATCCTGGACCGGCAGGATCGGGATGCGCCGGAGGAGAGTTTTGAATTGGTGATGTAGAAAATCTTAGAATTCAGGAGCCAGGAGCCAGAATTCAGAATGAAGATGAAACGATGAAGAGGTTTAAGTTTTATTCTGACTTCTGGATTCTGACTTCTGGATTCCGGAGGTTCACAATGATCGAGATCTTAAAAGACAGAAAAAAACAGGTCTTCCAAAAAGGGGCCGAAACGGGGGACCGGGGAATCGTCTGTGAAAAGGCCAGCCTGGCTGGCTCGGTGAGTCAGCGGGCCTGTGTCTTTTGCGGCTCCCGGGTGGTTCTTTATCCCATAGCCGACGCCCTTCATCTGGTCCACGGCCCGGTTGGCTGTGCGGCCTATACCTGGGACATCCGCGGCTCTCTGTCTTCCGGACCGGAACTCCACCGTTTGAGTTTTTCTACGGACCTCCGGGAAAAGGAAGTCATTTTCGGCGGGGAGAAGAAGCTTTATGCCGCCCTTACCGAGCTGATCAATGCCTATGCACCCAAGGCGGCCTTTGTCTATGCCACCTGTATCATCGGCCTGATCGGCGACGATGTGCAGGCGGTCTGTAAAACGGTGCAGACCGAGCAGGGCATTCCGGTCATCCCGGTGCACTCGGAAGGGTTCAGGGGAACTAAAAAAGACGGTTACAAGGCCGCCTGCGAAGCCCTTTTCCGATTGGTCAGGGAAGGCGGCGGGCGGCCCGGTCTTCCCCTGAGCATCAATATCCTCGGGGATTTTAATCTGGCCGGGGAGACATGGATGATTAAGGAATATTACCGGCAGATAGGGATAAAGGTTGTTGCCTGTATCACCGGGGACGGGCGGGTGGATGAAATACGTGAGTCCTCGCGGGCCGGTCTCAATGTGGTCCAATGTTCCGGCTCCATGACCCAATTAGCCAAGATGATGGAAGAGACCTACGGCCTCCCTTTCAAGCGGGTTTCCTATTTCGGAATCGAGGATACAGCCGAGGCCCTCTACAGCGTGGCCCGTCATTTTAACGATCTCCATGTCATGCGAAAGACGGAAGAGCTGGTCCG
The DNA here is from genome assembly GCA_964627515.1 of uncultured Thermodesulfobacteriota bacterium. Taxonomy (GTDB): domain Bacteria; phylum Desulfobacterota; class RBG-13-43-22; order RBG-13-43-22; family RBG-13-43-22; genus RBG-13-43-22. The sequence goes on from CAZVHO010000013.1 coordinate 48,067, forward strand.
GAGCGAAGTGAACCGCATCTATCCCGAGGTGCAGCGCTACCGAAAGGCCCTGGAAGGGAAAAGGGCAGCCATCTATGTGGGTGGTTCTTTCAAGGCCTTCTCTCTGGTCAAGGCCTTGCGCCACCTGGGCATCCAAACCGCCATTGTCGGCTCCCAGACCGGTAACCCGGAGGATTATGAGTATCTGAAGGAGATATGCGACGAAGGCACCATCATCGTTGATGATACCAACCCATTAGAACTGTCGCGGTTCATGATGGAGAAGGATGTGGATCTTCTGATCGGCGGCGTCAAGGAGAGGCCTATCGCCTATAAGATGGGCGCGGCCTTCTGTGACCATAACCATGAACGGAAGACTGCCCTGGCCGGCTTTGAAGGCATGCTCAATTTTTGCCGGGAAGTTTATGCCTCAATGATGAGCCCGGTCTGGCAATTTTCTCCGGCCCGGCAGCGGAGGGCAACTATGGAACAAACCTTCGATGAAGAAATAACGAAAGCTATAGTAACTTAAGAATAAAATTCTACGCAAAATGGATAGAATTTTTGTATCAGTTTAGCTTTTTGAAAAAACGTCGATAACCTCTCCGTCATTCCCGTGAAAACGGGAATCCAGGTGTTATGCTGAGACGAAAAGAACCTGGATTCCCGTTTTCACGGGAATGACGGAGAGAGAGTCAGAAATTTCAGGTAAAAGTTTCAAATTTTTTAAATGGCTAAATTGTTTCGAATTTTTTGGTTCCGGCTTGTCCGGGTTAGGTTTAGCACCTAAATTGAGTTCGGAGTTCAGAGTTCGGAGAAAGTGATTTTCCTGCATTGGAAGCAAAAGGTAGGGCAGGTGGAGAGATAACGGAACCCAACAATTGATGAGGCTGAGAGCAATTAGTGAGGTGAAAAATGATAAAAACTGAAACAAAAGAGGAATTCAATCTTGAAATAACCTCGCGGAATTTTACTTCCACAAGGAATGCCTGCAAGCTCTGTGCACCCTTGGGCGCCAGCATCGCTTTCAGGGGCATTGAGGGCTGCATTCCCTTGATCCATGGTTCCCAGGGCTGCTCCACCTATATCCGTCGTTATGTTATCAGCCACTTCAAGGAACCCATTGATATTGCCTCGTCCAACTTCAGCGAGCAAAGCGCCATATTCGGCGGCGGCGACAACCTGAAGACGGCCTTAGACAACCTGAGACGTCAATATCAACCGGAGGCGATCGGGATCAGTACCACCTGCCTTTCAGAGACCATCGGTGATGACGTGGAGCTTTATATCGACCAATACCGCAAAAGCAATAGGGATGAGGCCCTGCCGGTCATCATCCATGCCTCGACACCCAGTTACCGGGGCACGCATCTGGAAGGTTTTCAGGAGGCCCTGCGGGCCACGGTAGAGACCCTGGCCCGGGGCGGGCCTCACACCGACCGGCTGAACCTGATACCCGGGTTCCTTTCGGCCGAGGATCTACGGCATCTCAAGGAAATTTTGTCCGATTTCGGGTTGGCCCATACCCTGCTGCCCGATTATTCGGAGACCCTGGACGGAGAATCCTGGGAGGAGTATCAGAAGCTTTCGGCAGGGGGTACCGCCATAGAGGCCATCAGGGCCATGGGCCGGGCCCAGGCAACCATACAGTTCGGAAAAAGCCTCAAAGGGATTAATACGGCCGCAACTTTTTTGGAAGGAAAGTTCGGTGTCCAGTCCTTGACCCTCGGAATCCCGGTCGGTATCAGGGAAACGGACCTGTTTTTTAAAGCGCTTAAGGAATGGTCCGGACTGGAAATCCCGCAGAAATATCAGCAGGAACGGGGCCGCTTGATTGATGCCTATATCGATGGACACAAGTATGTCTATGGGAAGCGGGCCGTCATTTACGGAGAAGCTGATTTTGTGACCGCCCTGGCCTCCTGGCTGGATGAGATCGGCATTGTTCCGGCCTTGTGCGCCACAGGGGCTTGTACCGGGAAATTTAAAGAGACCGTTCTGTCCGGACTCAAGAATTGCCCGGAAGAACCTTTAATAATTGAAGATACCGACTTTGCCAGCATGCTGGAAACCTGCCGGACCATGGGCATTGATATCGTCATGGGGAGCAGCAAGGGCTATTTTATCTCCAGAAAATTAGGGGTCCCTCTGGTGCGGGTGGGTTTTCCCATCCACGACCGGATCGGCGGCCAGCGCATCCTTCATGTAGGCTACCGGGGGACGCAGCAGCTCTTCGACCGGGTGGTCAATGCCCTGATCGAAGCGGGTCAGGAACGATCAGCAGTGGGGTACAGCTATATTTAATGCGGATTTTGGATTTCGGATTTCGGAATTTTAAAAAACCAATTTCCTTAGGGGATCTAAGGAAGGGGGTTCGCCGAACGCTGAACGTTATTTTCATCATATATGGAGGTGCTTATGAATCTTGAACATCATCCCTGTTTCAGCGCAGGGGCCAAGCACAAGTATGGAAGGATCCATCTGCCCGTGGCGCCGAAATGTAATATGCAATGCAATTATTGCAACCGCGATTTCGAATGCGTCAATGAATCCCGGCCCGGTGTGACCAGTACTGTTCTTACGCCACGGCAAGCGGCCGATTATTTAGACGCGGTTTTGGAAAAAATCAAAAACATCGCCGTCGTAGGGATTGCCGGACCCGGCGATCCTTTTGCCAACGGGGTGGAAACCATCGAGACCTTGCGGCTGGTGCGTGAACGGCATCCTGAAATGATGCTCTGCCTGGCCACCAACGGCCTGGAACTGGCCCAATATGTCGATGAGATCGAGGCCTTGAAGATCAGCCACGTGACCGTCACCGTCAATGCCGTGGACCCGGAAATAAGCCGCCGGATCTATGCCTGGGCCCGGGTGGACAAGAGGGTTTATCGTGGCCTGGATGCAGCCCGCATCATCCTTCAAAAACAGCTTGAAGGCATTGCCAAGCTCAAAGAAAAAGGGGTCATTGTCAAGATCAATACGGTCGTCATCCCCGGCATTAATGAAAATCATATCGTCCGGATCAGCAGGCGTATGGCGGAGTTGAAGGCCGATATCATGAATTGCATTCCCCTCTACCATGTGGCTGGAACTCCCTTCGCCAGCCTTACGCCTCCTTCGGGAGAGAAGATGAAGTCCTTAAGGGAAAAAGTAAAGGTCTACCTGCCCCAGATGGGCCACTGCAGCCGTTGCCGAGCTGATGCCGCCGGTTTGATCGGGGAGGGGCCATCCGAGGAGATCAGGCAATTGCTGAAAAAGGCCTCGGGATCGCAGGTTACGGCTGAAAGACCTTATGTGGCGGTGGCCAGCCGGGAGGGCCTGTTCGTCAATCAACATCTCGGTGAAGCGGGGGAACTCTGGATATTCGGTATGGGGAAGGGGAAACCCGAACTGGTGGAACGTCGATTTACACCCTCTCCGGGGGACGGGGATAACCGCTGGCAGGCGATGACCGGGATGCTTCATGACTGCAATACCGTCTTGGTAAGTGGTATCGGACCTTCCCCGCAGCAGGTCCTGGAACGGGCCGATATACGGATTGTCGTTATGGAAGGACTGGTCCAGGAAGGGGTAGAAGCGGTCCTTACCGGCCAGGAGATCCCCAGGATACTTTTGCGCACACCGGGACGGTGCGGGATCGGTCTGCAATGCAGCGGCAGCGGCACGGGGTGCGGGTGAGGGAAGGAAAGTTCGGAGTTCGGAGAAATCCACTTTTGTGCGTCGGGGTGGTTTGCGATGAGGGAAAGTTGCGATTCGATCAAACCTGATGAATTCGTAAAAAAAATCCGGAATCGCCTCATTCCGTCCTTCCCGAGGAAGCTTGTCCTCGAATGGTTTAATCGGGGACGGGAATCCAGTGTTTTTGAGAAGTTATGATTAGCCTGGATTCCCGCCTGCGCGGGAATGACGGGTTTTTACATAATCATCAAATCTAACGAACGGAGGAAAAAATGAAAAAACCGAAACATCATATCTTTGTCTGTGCAAGTTTCAGGGTCAAAGGAGATCCGCAAGGGATCTGCCACAAAAAAAACTCCACAGGATTGCTCCAGTATCTGGAGCAGGAGCTTTCGGACCGGGGTTTAACAGAGGTGGTGGTCTCCAGCACCGGATGTCTCAAGGTCTGTGAAACAGGACCTTCCATGGTGATTTATCCTGAAAACTGGTGGTATGGAAAGATTGAAGGCGAGTCGGATATCGATGAAATTATTGACGCCCTGGAAGATGGAAAACCTGCCGGGGCTTATATGATCAGCTAATTGATAAAATACCCTTTTCCTCATAGCAAAATACGGTCAAGGCATTATTCCCCTGATCGCTGAAATAATTTAGAATATTAAAGGGGAGTATCTATATGCGCGTAGGCAAGAAAGAAATAAAAGATCAGAGAGTTATTGCCGAGCTTCTTTCCACGTCCCTGGTCGGGAGGTTGGGCACCTCGGGACAAGACGGCTACCCCAGGATAAAACCTCTCAATTTTGTATACCTTGAGGGAAGGATCTATTTTCACTCGGCCCGGGAAGGCGAGAAGATGGAAGACATTAAAAGGGACAGCCGGATCTGTTTCGAGGTGGACCTGCCCATCATTTACGTAAAAAGTTCCGGCATCCCTTGTAAGGCCGATTATCTTTATCGCAGCGTCATGATCAAGGGACGGGCCCGGATCGTTAATGATAGAGAAGAACGGCTCCGGGCCTTGGAAGGACTGATGAAAAAATACCAGCCCCAGGGCGGTTATGGGGCCTTTCCGGAAGATAAGCTGGCCTTGACGGCCGTCGTCCGGATCGACATTGAGGAAATGACGGGCAAAGAGGATCTCGGTAAGGAAAGGGAACGGGAGGCTGTGCTGGCTTTTTTGAAAGGGAAAAGCCTGTTTCCGGATGCAATTGCCTTAGAGCGCTGAAACGACGAGTTTTTAATAATGACGGCTTCGTAAAAAGTCTCCCGTGCCGTCACTCCGGCGAACCCCGGATCAGGTCCGGGGCAGGCGCCGGGGTCCAGAACCAATTTAAAAGACTGGATTCCGGCTTTCGCCGGAATGACGTAATGCAAGTTTTGGCGACTTTTTACATGTTCATCAATATTGATGATCTCGTAAAAACTCGTCATTCCCGCGCAGGCGGGAATCCAGGGCCTCGGTCGCCCTTAGGAGGTTGATGTAAGCCGTCATTCCCGCGCAGGCGGGAATCCAGGATAGATGTAACTAATTAATCTCTGCCAAGGGCGGGACCCGTTTTCACGGGAATGACGAAATTGTGACTGGTAGGACTTTTTGCGAATACGTCAATATTAACAAAATTGAAATAAACATTAAAAAATTAACAATTTTGTAACACTGATTGATATCCGGCAATGTCCCTATATCATTTTAACGCATTAAAATAACTTTAAAAAAATATTTAAAAAGTCTGTTGGCACGCTTCCTGCTTTAGCTTAAAGTCAAGATTTGTTGGATCCGGATCACCAACAAGAAATAAAAAAAACAAAACCATAACACACCTAAGGAGGAAAAAGAGATGAAATTACCAAGAAAGTTTCAGGCATTAGTGGCAGGCGTACTGCTCATGACCGGCTCATACGGGTTGGTCTGGGCCGAGGAAAAAAAGGAAGA
>CAZVHO010000013.1:53756-59787 GCA_964627515.1 uncultured Thermodesulfobacteriota bacterium
TACTGCTCATGACCGGCTCATACGGGTTGGTCTGGGCCGAGGAAAAAAAGGAAGAACCGAAACCCTATAGCTCGGCCTCGGCGGCCTTTTTAAGCCAGTATATCTGGCGGGGCTATGAACTCAGCAAAGACAGTATTGTCATTCAACCCTCTCTGACCCTGGGCTATCAGGGCTTTGAGGCCAACGTCTGGGGAAATCTGGACACCAAGGATAAATATCTTCGGACCGATAAGACCAACTGGAATGAAACCGATTTGACCCTGTCCTATACCTACGATACGGGACCGGTAAAACTGATCGGCGGTTATATCTATTATGCCCTGGACAGTGCTGAGGATTCCCAGGAACTGTTCCTGAAAATTGCCGGTAATGTTTTACTTACCCCGACGTTAAGCATCTATCGTGAAATCGCCGCTTATCAGGGCTGGTATTTAAATCTGGGGGTCTCCCATTCTATCAATCTGACCAAGGATATTACCCTGGATATGGGAGCGGCTGTAGGGTATCAGATTTCGGATACGGACAAAATTGTAAAATACAACAGCAACCTTCAACCAACAAACGACAAACATGTTGCTTTGCATGACGGCCTGGTCTCTGTGGGCTTGACCATTCCTTTTGCCAAGTATTTCGCTCTGAAACCCCAGGTGGCCTATTCCATGCCTTTATCGGATGATGCCAAGAACAGAATCAAAGGCACCAGTTTGAGCAACAAGGACAGTTTCTTTTATGGCGGCATCGCCTTAACCGCATCATTTTAATTAAAAAAACTTTGACTATCCGGATCTTTTGGATCTTTCAACAGGGCCCCTCCCCTGGAAAAGAAAGGAGAGGGGCCTCATCTAAAAGCGGCTCTTTGGAGGGTGGTCAGGCCTTAAAAATAAAGAGAGAAATCTTTAGGAGGAAGCAATGAAAAGAAAAACATTACTAATTTTTATCATGATCGGCCTGGTCGTAATGATCGGGGCCTTATATTGGGAAGGGCTCAGCCTGGCTGAGGAAAAACCGGCCGCGGAGATAGCCGATCAGGCTCAACAGGCCGCCCCGGCTCCGGCCGCTCCGGCGGCTCCGGCGGCTGCTCCTGCACCGGCCCCCGCTCCCAAACCGGACCCATCCGGTGCAAATACCGGGGGGGCTGCCGATGTGGTCGGCGCTTCAGCGGGTGCTCCAACGGCGGACGACCTGAAAAAGCTGGCTACCAACGAACCCCTGGCCGCTAAATTAGCCGACGTGGTCGGCCATAACCGGATCGCCATCAATATGGTCTGGACCCTGATCTGCGGCTTTCTGGTTATGTTTATGCAGGCCGGGTTCGCCATGGCTGAAACCGGCTTTACCCAGGCAAAAAATGCCGGACACACCATGGCCATGAACTTTATGATCTATGTTATCGGGATGCTCGGTTACTGGGTTATGGGTTTTGCCCTGCAAATGGGCGGTGTCGGCGGTGTGGCCACCCTGGGGGGTGCCGCCACCTTGAATAATGAGTTTACGATCAGTCTGTTTGGAAAAGATTTCGGGTTGTTCGGGACCAATGGGTTTTTCCTTTCCGGAGTGACCTATGATGCGGTTATTTTTTCCGTCTTCCTTTTCCAGATGGTCTTTATGGACACGACGGCCACGATTCCTACCGGGGCCATGGCCGAACGTTGGACCTTCAAGTCCTTTATCATTTATGGATTTTTTATCTCGGCTATTGTCTATCCCCTTTTTGCCAACTGGGTCTGGGGCGGCGGCTGGTTGTCCCAACTCGGGAAAAATTTCGGACTGGGCCATGGGCACCTGGATTTTGCCGGGTCATCGGTGGTCCATATGACCGGAGGTATGGCCGCCCTGGCCGGGGCCATAGTCCTTGGCCCGCGGATCGGAAAATTCAAGGCCGATGGAACCCCTAATGCCATACCGGGCCATCATATCCCCATGGCCATAGTCGGTGTCTTCATCCTGGCTTTCGGCTGGTTCGGATTTAATGCCGGCTCAACCCTGGCCGGCGGGGACCTGCGCATCGGGGTCATAGCCGTCAATACCATGCTGGCCGGCTCTGCGGCTGCCTTTTCTTCTATGATGTATATGTGGCTGCGGTTTGGAAAACCCGACATCTCCATGTCGGCAAACGGTTTGCTGGCCGGCCTGGTGGCCATCACAGCACCCTGTGCCTTTGTCAATTCCGTATCGGCCGTAATCATCGGATTGGTAGCGGGCCTGATAGTCTGCTGGAGTGTATTCTTCGTAGAACGGACCTTGAAAGTGGATGATCCCGTAGGGGCCATATCCGTCCATGGCGCCAATGGGGCCTGGGGAGTTTTAGCCCTGGGGCTCTTTGCCGACGGCACCTATGGGGATGGCTTGAACGGGGTGACCGGTGCGGTAAAAGGCCTTTTTTACGGCGATGCCACCCAGTTCGGTGCCCAGATTGTCGGGACCCTGACCAATATGATTTTTGTCTTTGTCCTTATGTATGTCTTTTTCAAAATACTGGACAAGATTGTCCCCCTGAGGGTCCCGGCCGATCAGGAATTGGAGGGATTGGATCAACACGAAGTGGCGGTTACCGCTTATCCGGATTTTAATATCCGTAAGGTCCATCGTTAGTCTAATGGATGACTTTAAAACACTTGCTGGGAGCCCAGGGCTTCATTGGGATGCGGATGAGGCCCTGGGTTGGAAAAGGCCCCAGTTCTAAAAGACAAAATTGTTTAATTAAATTTTATAAATTACATTTTTGGAATATATTACAGAAATCAGCCAGTCGGAATATTTTTATAATATATTGTAATTAAAAATAAAAACGGTAATTTATTTTTTGGCATGTTTCGTGCCTTAGTAATAGTCAAGGGATTTATGAAATTTTTATTATTGAGGAGGAAAGAGACATGGATGCAATTAACACAGGAGATACGGCCTTTATTTTAGTTTCGGCCGCTTTGGTCATGTTTATGACCCCGGGATTGGCCCTTTTTTACGGGGGGATGGTTCGGAGCAAGAATGTCCTGGGGACCATCATGCACAGCTTTTTTATCCTGGGTTTGGTAACGGTCGAGTGGGTCCTCTGGGGGTACAGTAATGCCTTTGGCCCTGACCTGGGAGGAATCATCGGCAGTCTGGACTGGTTCGGTCTATCCGGAGTCGGCACAACGCCTTTTAAGGATTATGCCGCAACCATTCCGCATCAAACCTTTATGATCTTTCAAATGATGTTTGCCGTCATTACTCCGGCCTTGATCACCGGGACTTTTGCCGAACGGATCAAGTTTTCCACTTTTGTAATCTTTACCCTGCTCTGGTGCACCCTGGTTTATAACCCGGTGGCCCACTGGGTCTGGGGAATTGGCGGGTGGATCCGGAATCTCGGCGCCCTGGATTTCGCCGGAGGAACCGTAGTACACATCAATTCCGGAATAGCGGCTTTGGCCGCGGCCCTGGTAATCGGCAAACGCAAAGGTTATGGTCATGAACCGTTTCATCCCCATAATCTGCCCATGACGATCATGGGGGCGGCCATTCTCTGGTTCGGATGGTTCGGATTTAATGCAGGCAGTGCCCTGGCTGCCAATGGATTGGCGGCCTCGGCCTTTACAGCCACCCATATCGCCGCCGCGGCGGCCACCTTATCCTGGGTCTGTACCGAGTGGATGTATCGCGGCAAACCCACCACCTTAGGGGCGGCCAGCGGTTGTGTAGCCGGATTGGTGGCCATAACACCGGCCGCCGGTTTTGTCGGTCCGATTTCGGCCTTGATTATCGGCCTGGGTGCCGGGGTGCTTTGTTATTTCGCCATATTTTTAAAACACAAAATGGGCTATGACGATGCCCTGGACGTGGTTGGGGTCCATGGGGTCGGCGGGACCTTCGGGGCTCTGGCAACCGGTCTATTTGCCAGCAAGGCCGTCAACGAAGCCGGAAATAACGGATTGTTTTTCGGCAATCCGGCCCTGTTCGGGACCCAGCTCATAGCGGTTCTGGTAACCATGGTCTATTCCTTTGTAGTAACCATTATTATTCTTAAGGTACTGGATTGGACCATGGGCCTGCGAGTAGAACACGAAGACGAGGAAGCCGGTCTGGACCTCAGTCAACATAGTGAAGTAGGTTATAACCTTTAGGAGGTATGGATATGAAGAAGATTGAAGCAATTATTAAGCCCTTCAAACTGGATGAAATCAAGGAGGCCTTGCAGCGATTAGACGTCAAAGGGATGACTATCTCGGAAGTAAAGGGTTTCGGCCGGCAAAAAGGCCACACCGAGATTTACCGGGGGGCCGAATATGTGGTCGATTTTATCCCAAAAGTAAAACTGGAACTGGTCCTGGATGATTCCCAGGTTCCCCAGGTCCTAAAGGCCTTGCAGGAATCGGCCCGCACCGGGAAGATCGGAGACGGGAAGATATTTGTCCTTCCGGTTGAAGAGGTTATCCGTATTCGAACCGGCGAGACGGGTACAGCGGCGATTTAAGAAAGGTTCAAGTTACAAGGTGCAGGGTTCAAGGTTTAAAAACCGTATGCCGTGTATCTTGTACCTTACAACGAAGTCATTAATATTGATGGAATCATAAAAAGTCGCTGAAACCCGCATCACGTCATTCCGGCGAAAACCGGAATCCAGGTTCATTGGTCTGATCCCCGGTTTCCACCGGGATGGTGTCTGGACCCCGGCTTTTGCCCCCGGATAAAGACATTCCGGGACAGGCTTGGTGACGGCCCCGGGGAGTTTTTACATGGTCATCATTCTATTTTCGTGTTCAAGCCCTCATGCCCCCTTCTTTCACCCTCCATCTCTGAGAGGGGATGGGCCGGGTGGGGACCCACGAAGCATGAAAATGGGTTTTTCCGGGCCTTGAACCTTGAACCCTGAACCTTGAACCGTTTTTTCAAACATAGGCCTATGTCAAAGACCGCTCTCATATTGCAGCATACCCAGGAAGAACGGGGGGGACTTTTTGAGGAGATCTTATTGGAACAGGGATGGGAATTAGAGGTCCTGCCCCTGTTTTCCGGATCTCCTCTGCCCCCTTCGATAAAACCCTTCGGGCTGACCCTGGTCCTGGGAGGCCCCATGAGTGCCAACGATGAAGAGGATTATCCCTTTTTAAAAAATGAAATCCCCTTTATCCGGCGGGCACTCAAGATCGGGCACCCGGTTTTAGGGATATGTCTCGGTGCCCAGCTTATGGCCAAGGCCCTGGGGGCCAGTGTCTATCGCGGGCCCCATAAGGAAATCGGCTGGTACTGGCTCAGCCAAACCCCTTCAGCCAGGTCCGACCGCATATTTAAGCAGTTCGATCCTTATTTTTTGGTTTTTCAATGGCACGGGGAGACCTTTGACCTGCCTACGGAAGGTGTTGGTCTGGCCGGGAATATGGCCTATCCGAATCAAGCCTTCCGGATAGGAGACTTAACCTACGGCTTGCAATTTCACCTGGAAATGACCCAGCCTATGCTGGAAACCTGGTTGTCCAGTTGGGCGGATGAAATCAGGGAGGCCAAACCCCAGCCGCTGACGGCCAGGGAAATCTACGAAGATGCCCAAATCTATCTGGACCGTCTGCAAGCCCAGGCCTACCGTTTTTTCTCCGGTTATTTATCGCTTGTAGAAAAGGGCTGTTTAGGGTAATATATACTATACATTTTTGGAATAAAATTATTTTAACTTATTGCAAAAATGTAATATTTTTTAGAGAAACGGCCCCTCTTTTTTTATAACTGGCTTAAAATGCATACAAAATAAAGAGGCTGTTTATGGCATAACCGTTGCAAATAATCGGATGAGCCTTTTTAGTTTGGGGCTGAGGGTTAAATATTTTTAGGGGAGGATCGGGATGCTAAAAAAAATAGAGGCTATTATCAAACCCTTTAAATTGGACGAAGTCAAAGACGCCTTGAATGAATTAGGGATCAAGGGCATGACCATTACCGAAGTCAAAGGATTCGGCCGGCAAAAAGGGCACACGGAAGTATACCGGGGGGCCGAATATGTGATCGACTTTTTACCAAAGGTCAAGATCGAAATCGTGGTCGATCAGGATTTGGCCGG
>CAZVHO010000014.1:0-31806 GCA_964627515.1 uncultured Thermodesulfobacteriota bacterium
GGGGGAGTCGTCGGCACCATCGAGCTTCTGGCGCAGAGCCTCCGCCCCGGAGGGATCATCCTCATCGGCGAGCCCTACTGGCGGCAGTTACCGCCGACGGAAGATATTGCCAAAGGGTGTCTTGCCCACTCAATCTCCGACTTTCTCATGCTTCCAGAACTTCTCGCGTCTTTCGGCCACATTGGCTACGACGCCGTTGAAATGGTTCTAGCTGACCAAGATGGTTGGGATAGATACGAGGCGGCCAAGTGGCTCACCATGCGCCGATGGCTTGAAGCCAATCCAGGCGACGAGTTAGCCAAAGAGGTTCGAGCCAAACTAACCTCGGAACCCGAGCGCTACGTCGCTTACACGCGTGAATACCTGGGCTGGGGCGTGTTCGCGCTGATGAAGCGGTGATGAGGGGATTACCGAGCGGCTCAGAAAGTGGGGAAAATCCAATCATGCCGGTGAAAATATTATAGCCGCAAAATCGGCTTGACTTGATAATTGGAATATTTTAACTTAGTTATACTTAATTCATATGACCGAATGGATGAGATGCGGCACTTTGAAGACGTTAAGGGCAGAGCTATCCGACTGACGGATGAAAGACTTATTCATTTGGAGACCCAACACCCTGAGATGTCCGGCCAACTGGACAGGATTTCCGAAACAATTCGTTTCCCTGACAGGGTTGTCCGGTCCAAAACTGATTCCACTGTTGAACTTTTTTATAAGCATTATCAAACCACACCAGTCACAGAAAAATTCCTCTGCATCGTTATTAAGGCGGCTGAGGATGATCACTTTATTGTGACGGCCTATCACACGGATAGCCTAAAGAAAGGTGAGCTTTTATGGGAGAAGAAATAAGCGTCTGGTATGATAAAGAGGGAGATTATCTCGAAGTCCTCTTTGAGAAAAAGAAAGGATATTTCAAAGAGACCGACGTGGATGCCGTTATGGAAAAAATCGATGAGGAAGGAAACATCATTGGGTTTTCCATTCTCAAAGTGAGCGCTCTGAAAAATCATGAGCCGCTGAGTATTTCTCTGAAAAAAAAGGCTGCCTAATTAGTTCTCATCCGGAAATTCAAATTTCCGTATGAAGCTTTCAGCATTCAGCTAACCTCTTAAGAATAGAGGATTTTACTGATAGCTAAAAGCTGACGGCTGGCCGCTCCATCCGGAACATCGCCTTTTCCGGATGGATACTAGATAGATCCCTCACCATATAAATATTGCCAATAATCTAAGTACTACACTGGTGACCCGGGTCACTACCTTAAGTTACCGTTCTGCCAGTGGCAAAAGGGGACGTTCATGTCGAACGTGCAATAATATTTACTAAAATTTTTCCTGATTACGTGTTAAGAGAATTTTGGTTTTATAAAGGTTCATTTATCCGATGCACGTTCGGCACGAACATCCCCTTTTACAGCGGAAGCGCATTTTTGAGATTTTAGGCCGGTTATTGGATCAGGATCTTTTCCGGCGAAAGACTGGGAGGGCGGGTTAGGGAGGTTGAAATTGGGATTATTGCTCCAAGACTCGGGAACTCAAAGGTATTTTTTAAACTTTCTTTAATAGTGCCAGGTACTCTTCCCGGCTCATGTTTACAGTGCGCATGTTGTTTTTTATTATTTCCACATCAATCTCATCATACTCAGGAATAACAACGGCCCTTTTGGCACCCGGAAAAGTTAAGACATGGTGAGATCCTTCTTTGCGTTTATATTGACATCCAAACAACTCAAATATTTTTATCTGAACTTTCCAATTGGTTGGAAAAATCCTTGACATCAGGCAACCTGTAACAGTTCTTTTTCAAATCTTACTATTTCTTTTTCTTGTTTCATGATGTCGCCATTTAAAATAAAGCCGCATTCGTCCAGAAAGTCATCCAAGGTGCCTGTTCTTTTCATCTCTTCAAATTGGATTTGGACGACCTCGAATAGGTTTTTCTTGGCCTCTTCTATTGTTCTGCCTTGAGTAATAAAATCCAATTCGGGGATTTTTGCCAAAAACCAGTTCTCTTTATCCCAAATTTCAATGGTTACAGACAATTGCATACTTTCCTCCTCATTGCCCTATTCTCAATAAAAAATTTTTCCTCGAAAATTAAATTTAAAGGGAAACCCAAAAGAGGTCAAGGGAAAAAAGAGGTTCCAATATCCCAACTTATTGCTCAAGGGACCAATTTAGTATCCCAACCACAGCCCCTTGGGCGCAAGCTGTGAAAGCCGCCGGAAGAAGAAGATCGGAAAGCCGAATACGGGAAAACTGAACGTCCGGTTTGATGAGGGGGAGATGGAAATCCCTGACCGCAAAAGTTCAAAGTAGGTGCGTGCATCAAAATGCTCAAAAGCGGCACCAGTCCAGCGCCAGATCTCTACTCTACCCCGGTTTCCATAAGGATCTTTATAGTCGAGCAAGGGCACTCGCTAAGCATGCTCGGAATGAACGTCCCCTCGTAAATGGGGACGAAATGGGGACGGTTTATCCGTTTCGCCCAATGGAAGATCGAACAGGCCGGCGAAGGGGTTATCGGGTTTATCACCAACCATAGCTATCTCGACAATCCCACCTTTCGTTTAAAAGGGGATGTAGTTTCTGAATTGACTTATTTTTCTTCTGGACCAGCACCCCCTTAGAGTCGGCTTTTTATGTCATCTTGAACCCCTTAGGGACCTTCTTTATTCCATTCAGAAACTTCCGTGTACTGTGATCCTTAGTGCGGGTAGATTGATTCAAGTCGCAAAGTCGGGCAGGCCAACCGGATCTCTTATTTTCTTATCCTTGCCACTGTCTTCCTGGTTCGTCTTACTGATGGTCTGTCTGATTGATTTGGTCTATTTGGTCTATCTGGTGTGTTTAGTCGGGTTGATTATTTTGGAAAGGGGGACATCCTATAGTCCCACTGTCAAGAGAAAAATTAGGGTTTCAAGAAAAATAATGATTTTATTGAGATGCAATTTCGGTCTTTTTTTAAACAAACCTCTCCTCTACGTCTGAACAGGAAGGCGTCGTACTATTGATTTTCCTAGTGCTCGTTAAGTGTGAACTTTGAACCCCGCTTTCAGCGAGGCAAGCCTGTATCCTTTATCTCCTACTTTGGACAAGACAATCCTCATCACTTTTCCGGATTTTAAAGTCTATTGAGCGACCCTTGATTGTCTCGCCCGAGGTCCTAATGGTCTCCACGTTCGTGCTCGCTTAAAGAAAAATTTTTATCTTCATTTTGTACTGGTCGGTCCAAATCGTCCAATCAATTTTTGACTTATTTATTGACTCTCCCATTATCCCATAGTAAATTTAGATAAAATATCATGTTAAGCGCCTACTTCTCCAAGCTTCAGGAAATTGCCGGCCAGGGCGATGCCCGGGAAGAAAGCTATTATCCGGCACTGGAATGGCTATTGAATGAGTTTGCCGAGAACCGCGGCAGATCGAACGTCCATATAACCACCCTGCCCAAAAAGACCGACGCCGGGAACCCAGATTTTCGGGTCTGGGACGGCAAACAGCATATCATTGGATACATCGAGGCCAAAGAACCAGGCAACGAATATCTGGATCAGATTGAAACGTCCGAACAGCTTAAGCGCTATATCCATACCTTCCCTAATTTACTCCTGACCAACTTTTTTGAATTTCGCCTCTACCGAAACGGGACCCTGATAGACAAGGTCCTGATCGGCCGTCCTTTCTGGATTTATGAGATCAAGCGAATACCTCCAGCGGAAAATGAAGAGGCCTTTTTAAATCTCCTGGATAAATATTTTTCCTTTGCCCTTCCCAAACTTTACGAGGCCAAGACCCTGGCCATTGAATTGGCCAAGAGGACCCGGTTTTTGAAAGAGTGGGTGATCACCGAAGAGCTTAAAAAGGAGGAAAAAGATAAAAAAGGCTTTATTTCAGGCTTCTACCAGGCCTTTCGGGAATACCTGATCCAGGGGTTATCTCCTGAAGATTTTGCCGATCTCTATTCCCAGACAATCGCCTATGGCCTTTTTGCCGCCCGGACCCGCATGGAGGCTTTTAACCGCAAATTGGCTTATGACGGCATCCCCCCGACCATCGGCATCCTTCGAGACCTATTTCATTTTATTTCTCTCGGAAACCTTCCCAAACAAATGGAATGGATCATCGACGACCTGGCCGAAGTCCTGGCCGTGACTGATGTCCAGGCCATCCTCCACGGCTATTTTCATGAAGGAAAAGGCAAAGACCCTATCGTCCATTTTTATGAGACCTTCCTGGCCGAGTACGATCCGAAAACCCGGGAGTGCCGGGGGGTCTATTATACCCCGGAGCCGGTGGTCTCCTTTATCGTTCGATCCATCAATCAAATTCTCAAAGAGTCATTCGCCAGAAAAGACGGCTTGGCCGATGGACAGGTAACCGTTCTGGACCCGGCTGCCGGGACCCTTACTTTTTTGGCGGAGGCCGCCTCGTTGGCCGTTTCCGAATTTGTGGATAAGTTCGGTCAAGGAGGAAAAGAGGCCCTTATCCGGGACCATATCCTGAAAAATTTTTATGCCTTCGAGCTGATGATGGCCCCTTATGCCGTTGGGCATTTAAAAATGGCCTTTCTCCTGGAAGAACTGGGCTACCGTTTGGGCGAGATGGACCGGTTCAAACTTTATCTGACCAACACGCTCGAAATGGAAGACCTGGCTCAGACTGAATTCCCGGGAATGGCCTCATTATCGGAAGAATCACATCTGGCCGGAAGGGTTAAAAAGATACAACCCATCCTGGTCATCCTCGGCAATCCCCCTTACTCGGGCCATTCCTCCAACATTGGAAAATGGATTTCGGAAGAGATCAGGGCCTATCACCAAGTAGATGGGAAACCATTGGGAGAAAAAAATCCCAAATGGCTGCAGGACGATTATGTCAAATTTATCCGTTTCGCCCAATGGAAGATCGAACAGGCCGGCGAAGGGGTTATCGGGTTTATCACCAACCATAGCTATCTCGACAATCCCACCTTTCGGGGAATGCGCCGTTCTCTCATGGGGAGTTTTGACGAAATCTACGTTTTGGATCTCCACGGCAACTCTCTGAAGAAGGAAAAGTGTCCCGACGGTTCCAAGGATGAAAACGTTTTTGATATCAAACAAGGGGTGGCCATTACCCTTTTTATCAAGAAGAAGGGGAAGAAAAAAGAGTGCCGGGTCTTCCATTCCGAACTTTGGGGCAAGCGGGAAGAAAAATATGCCCGACTCTTAAAAGAGGACAAAAAAAGTATTCCCTGGCAGGAGATAAAACCAAGGCCGAGCTTTTATTTCTTTTTACCCAGAGACGAAAATCTTCTCGAACAATATGAACAGTATTCAAAGATAACCGATATCTTCCCGGTCCATAGCGTCGGAATCGTTACGGCCCGGGATTCCTTGACCATACGTTGGAGCAAAAATGATGTCTGGACCACGGTCATGAATTTTTCCCGGTTGGAACCGGAGATGGCCCGCACGGCTTACCGGTTGGGGAAAGATGCCCGGGACTGGAAGGTGGAATGGGCACAAAAAGATTTGCGGGAGGGTGAGATGGATAGGAAAAAAATAGTACCGATCCTCTATCGCCCTTTTGATAGCCGTTACACCTATTACACGGGGAAATCAAGTGGTTTTCACTGTCGGCCTCGGTCCGAGGTGATGGGACATATGTTGCAGGAGAATCTGGGGCTCGTACTTCCCCGGCGGGTAGAAGTTTCCGGCCCCTGGCAGCATATCCTGGTGACCAGTCACATCACCGAGCATGTAGCCGTTTCCCTCAAAACAATAGATTATCTCTTTCCTCTTTATCAGTATCCCCAGACTGAGGAAAAAAGAATCGGCAATCCTCACAAAAAATCCTTCAGCAATCTTATGTTGCTCTTTGATCCACAAACCGAATATCAGGCCAGGAAACCGAATATCTCCCCATCTCTTCTGGATCAACTTAAAAAATCTTATAAGAAAATTCCCTCTCCGGAACAAATTTTATTTTATGTCTATGCCGTCTTGTATTCGAAGAAATACCGGACCAAATATGAAGTGTTCCTGAAAATGGATTTCCCGCGCGTACCTTTTACGACTGAATATTCCCTGTTTTTAAAGGCCGCCCAATATGGGCAGCGGCTGGTGGATCTCCACCTTTTAAAGGCTGCGGAGATTGATCCACCTACTTCCCGTTTTCAAGGACAAGGAGAAACAAAGGTGGAGAGGCCGCTATATGACCACGAAAGCCAACGGGTCTATATCAATAAATCCTGTTATTTTGAGGGAGTTCCATTGGAGATTTGGGAATATCCCATTGGTGGATACCAGGTTTGCGACAAGTGGTTAAAGGACCGAAAGGAACGGGTTTTAAAACTCGACGAGATCAAACAATATTGTCAAATGGTAACCGTCCTCAAAAAGACCATCGAGGTTCAGAAAGAACTGGATACTCTTTTCGAAAGGCTGGAAAAGAAAACGATTCTGGAATAATGGGGCGGGTCACACGAAGTATTTGGAGACCCAACACCCTGAGATGTCCGGCCAACTGGACAGGATCTCAGAAACAATTCCTTCTCCTGACAGGGTTGTCCGGTCCAAAACCGATTCTACTGTTGAACTATTTTACAAGCATTTTCAAGCCACACCAGTCACAGAAAAATTCCTCTGCATCGCTGTTAAAGCGGCCAAGGATGATCACTTTGTCGTGACGGCCTATTTCACGGATAGTGTAAAGAAAGGTGAGCTTTTATGGGAGAAGAAATAAACGTCTGGTATGATAAAGAGGGGGATTATCTCGAAGTCCTATTTGAAAAAAAGAAGGGATATTTCAAAGAGACTGACATGGATGCCGTTATGGAAAAAATCGATGAGGAAGGAAACATCATTGGTTTTTCCATTCTCAAGGTAAGCGCCCTGAAAGATCATGAACCGCTGAATATTTCTCTGAAAAAAAAGGCCGCCTAATTAATGAGGGGGCAAAGATATTCAGGAACCATTTTGATCGGGATGATTTCGTTGAACGGTTGGCCGACCCTTGCCGAAAGGGTTATTTTACTGTTTATGTCTGGGCTCTGATGCCCGATCATGTCACCTCTTGATCAAGACGGGAGATCGTCCGCTTTCAACAGGGATGAGAAAATGGTTGACGGGATAAAATCGACAACGAACCTTTGTAATCACAAGGCGCCATGGATCGGTCAAAAGGCCTGCTCGGCGGCCCGGCTTAGTCCCGGACAGGGGAGGGGATAGTTCCAGAGATTGGATTAGTTTGAAGCCGCTTTCAATTAATTTTACATCGCCTTCTTAAAGCCGCCACGTCATCGGGTGCAAGCTCCGGAGAATTTGAATTGATCAGCCGGTACATGACGGCTTCTTCGGTTTGGCTGTGAGGCAGGCCCAGGGCATGGCCGAATTCATGGGCCAGAACACGGACCAGCCGGTAGTCGTTATCAAATTGATAAATCGTAATCGACTGCTTCCCTTTATTGATTTCATATAATCCCTCACAGAACTCCCGGCCTAAGGTGTTTCCTTCATTTTGGCGGTCCACTAAGTCCAGGTTATATTTAGAGGCGATTTCATTGATGACTACAACCAGGCTGTTGATGGTATAGGCCAGGTTTTTCATTTCTTCCCGGCGTTCCTGCAGATTATCGCGCAGACCGTTTAATTCGTCTTTTTCTTTCATCAGCCGCCCTTGGAACCTTTCAGGAACTCCGCCGCGACGGTTCCATGATTCCCATTCCGCATTAAAGGCTTTCAGCCGCGCATTGAAAACATTAAAGTCACCACTCAAGGTTGTATTTTTTTGTTCGTATTCCGTTTTTAAAATATTTAAGCGTGAATTCAATTCTTCATAGGAATGCTTCGATCCATCAATTTTATAATTGAGCTTTTTTAACCTATCGGTGGCTTCCTGTCTATAGTCATAAACGAGGTTAATTTCGATCAGGCCTCGAGGATCCTCCTGAAAAAGATCGCGGGAAAGGGGTTTCCCCCACATCGCTGCCGCCCTGTTCACCGCGCTTCCAAATTCCTGATGGGTTAAGCCGAATCGTTCATCGACATTCCCGATACGGTAGGTTATCGGTTGCCGGCAAGGCTTTGGCTGGCGAAAATAAATTACAGCCAGGACAATCAAGACGACCAGTAAAACAATAAACCGCCAGCTTATTGTTTTTGATGCGGTTGGCATCCCCTCAGCCCTCCTATGGTTTGTTCCATGGCGCCGAGTAATTCTCCCAGGGTCTCTTCTTTGAGGGCGCAAACCGGGATGGCCTGATAGCGGGCGCACTGGGTGCGGGCATATTCCTCGGAAATGAGATCCACTTTGTTGAAGACCCGGATGGTCGGGATTTTGGAAAGCTCAAGCTCGGTCAGCAAATCTTCCACCACCCCCATCTGTTTTTCAAATTGGGCATTACTGACATCGACCACATGCAGTAAAAGGTCGGCCTCTTCCAACTCTTCCAGGGTGGCCCGAAAGGCCGTCAGCAGATCCTTGGGCAGGTTGTTGATAAAACCAACCGTGTCCGTAATAATGACTTCCTGGTCCCGGGGCAGTCTAAGCCGGCGGCTGGTCGGATCCAGGGTGGCAAAATAGCGGTCTTCGGCCGCCAGTCGGCTGTGGGTCAGGGTGTTTAAAAGAGAGGATTTTCCGGCGTTGGTATAGCCCACAATGGAGATCACCGGTAATTCCCGGCGATTTCTTTTTCCCCGCCTTTGCTTCCGCTGGCTCCGGATGGCCTCCAATTCTTTTTGAAGGCGATGGATTTTTTCCCGGACCCGGCGTCTATCGATCTCCAGTCTGGTTTCTCCCGGCCCCCGGCCTCCGATGCCCCCGGTCAAACGGGACAGGGCATCATCCCTCCCTACGAGACGGGGCAGGATATATTTCAACTGGGCCATCTCTACCTGAAGCTTGCCCTCCCGGGTCCTGGCCCGCTGGGCAAAGATATCCAAAATCAACTGGGTGCGATCAATGACCTTCAGCTCGGTAAAATCGGTCAAGGACCGGACCTGGGAAGGATTCAGGTCCTGATCGAAAACAAGCAGGTTAGCCCCGAGTTGCAAGGCCCGGATGGACAAATTGCTTAAGCGGTCCTTGCCCATAAGAAACTTGGGGCTGATCTCTTTTCTGGATTGAATCACGGTTTCCAGGACCTTAAGTCCTGCCGAGCGGGCCAATTCTTCTAATTCCCTCAGGGACTCCTGGACCACGGCCCTGGGTTGGGTGGTCACACTGACTAAAATGGCCTGTTCCTCCCGGGATTTGATCTTTCGGGCGGCGATTTTTTTACCCCATTCCTCTTCCAGGGAACGAACCAATCCCTGGACGTCCACCAGGGATTGTCCCACTTGTTCCGGTTCCAGGATCATCCATTGCTGCCCCTCCGGATTATCCGGCCGCAGGTGGGCCGAATAGAGGGCATGGGCCTGTCCATGAACATTAATTCCGATGGCGGTGACCAGGTCCAGGCGAAGTAAGGCCAGGTCCATTTTGTCTTCTTCGCTGATCGGCTCCCCTTTTAAATGGGTATGGAGCAGACGAAGGCCTTTAAGCCGGCCGGCGCCGGACCGAAATTGGTTGGGTGGAGGGATAAAGATGGATTGATTGTTACCCAGTATGACGGCCTCAACCCCACCCTTACGATTGATCAGAAGACCTATTTGACGATTGAGATCAATGGAGAGTTGAGCTAAAAAATGGGCCAGTTCGGGGGAAACAAGCTGGGAGGGATTTATCTGGCGGCGATAAAGGGATTCGAGCTTTTTTAACTGAAGGGCTTTGAGACCCGAAGTCTGTCCGAAAATGCGGCTAATTCTGTGTTTCTCCTATAAGGGTTCTTCGACCCCGGTGGCTAAATTTTCAAAACGGGTATAGGCATCCAAAAAGGTCAGGGAAACCGATCCGGTGGGGCCGTTGCGGTGCTTTCGAAGTAAAATTTCGGCTATCCCTTTCTGCTTGGAATTTTCTTCGTACATTTCTTCCCGGAAGATAAAACAAATGACGTCGGCATCCTGCTCAATGGCCCCCGACTCCCGGAGATCGGCCAGGACCGGCTTTTTATCATCCCGGCCTTCCGGCCTCCGATTGAGCTGGGATAAGGCGATAACCGGAATATTCAATTCTTTAGCCAGGGCCTTTAAAGAACGGGAGATCTCGGATATTTCCTGCTCCCGCCGTTCGGAGCCTTCTCTGCCTTTCATTAACTGAAGATAATCAATGACGACCAACCCCAGTCTTCTTTCCGATTTTAACCGCCGGGCCTTGGCCCGCATCTGTAAGACGGTCATGGTCGGCGAATCATCAATAAAGATCGGGGCCTCGGATAAGGTCCCGGCGGCCGCGGTCAGCTTGGACCAGTCCCTTTCTCCGATAAAGCCGCTCCGGAGTTTATAGGAATCCACCCGGGCCTCACTGCACAGCAGTCGTATGGCTAATTGCTGCCGGGACATTTCCAACGAAAAGATCACCACCGGGACTTCATGGTCTACAGCCGCATTACGGGCGATATTTAAGGCAAAGGCGGTTTTTCCCATGCTGGGGCGGCCGGCAATGATCACCAGATCCGAGTTTTGAAAGCCGGAGGTCAGCTTGTCCAATTGAGTAAAACCGGTGGGAACCCCGACCACTTTTTCTTTCCGGTCGTATAACTGCTCGATGGTTCCGAAACTTTCCTTAATGACTTCACTCAGCGGATAGACCAAGGGGTTGATCTTGGCTTCCGAGATTTCAAAGATGGCTTTTTCGGCCTCATCCAGGAGGTCTTCGGCATTGCCGGCAAAATTATAGCCTCTGCTGGCGATTTCGGTAGCCTGATTGATCAGACGGCGCAGGATGGACTTTTCCCGGATGATTCGGGCGTAGACGTCGACATTAATAGCCGAGGGGATGGCATCGGTCAGGGAAGTCAGATAGCTGGCTCCCCCGATATCTTCCAAGTGGCCTTTGTTTTGTAGAATTTCGGTCAGGGTGATCAGGTCTACCGGAGTACTTTTTTGGTAGAGATCCAACATGGCGTTAAAGATCTTGCGGTGGGACTCCCGGTAAAAATCCTCTCCGGTCATAACCTCCAGGACCCGGGAGAGGGCTTCCGGTTCCAAAAGGATACTCCCCAGAACCGACTGCTCGGCTTCAAGGTTCTGGGGAGGGATTTTCAGATGCGCTCCACTCGAGCCGTTCATGGATATTTTATTTGTCTTCTACTACACTTACCTTGAGGGTAGCCGTGACCACGGGATCGAGTTTAATAGGAATTTCAAAGTCTCCCAGGGTTCGAATCGGGTCCTTTAAAAGGATCTTTTTCCGGTCCAGGGTGATGTTTTGTTCGGCCAATTTTTCCATCAGATCTTTTGTTGAGACCGATCCGTAGATTTTCCCTTCTTCCACCACCTTGCGGGACAATTGCAGGGTCAAGGCCCCAAATTGTTCGGCCAATTTATGGGCATCCTCCAGATCTCTGGCCTTCCTTTTCAGGATGATCCGTTTCTGCTCATCCAATTGTTTCTGGTGATGCGGGGTTGCTTCCAGGGCTTTCCCTTGGGGGATTAAAAAATTTCGACCATAACCGCGGGCTACCTCGACCAGGTCGCCGGCTTTCCCCAAGGTGGATATATCTTCTTTTAGAATGACCTTCATAGTCTTAACCTCCTGAAAATAATAAGGACCCGATTAATGTTGAATGGAGGAGGCCAGATAGGGCAGCAAGGCAATCTGGCGGGCCCGTTTAATCGCCACCGTCAGTTCCCGCTGATGTTTGGCACAATTTCCGGTGATCCTCCGGGGAATGATTTTCCCCCTTTCCGAGGTAAAATGCTTCAACGTCTTGGAATCCTTATAATCAATAATCAAAGAACTATCGGCACAAAAGCGACAAACCTTTCGGCGGGGGAATATCCTTTTTTTCCGTCTCTGCTGAATCATGACCTATTCTCCTTCCTTTTCTGATTCGTTTTCTTCCACTGCCGCTTCCTGAACTACGGCTGATTCAGGTTCTTCGGAAGTGATCTGGGCCTCCTGAAGGAGTTGTTCTTTTTTCCGTTCTTCTTCCAGGGATTCGGGATTAAAAGGGTCTCTGGTTTTTACGGTTAGAAATTTTAAAATCTTGTCATCGATCTTGAGGTTCCGCTCAACCTCCCGAATAATGGTACCGGGGCCGTAAAAATCAACCAGGATATACGTCCCCTTGGATTGTTTGTTGATTTCATAGCCTAAACGCCGCTTGCCCCAGTCCTCGGTTTTAATGATGGTTCCTTTTTGGGCAGTGATGATTTGAAGATAGCGATCGGTAACTGCCTTCACTTCTTCCTCGCTCAACTCGGGATGAATGATAAAAATCAGGTCATATCTCCTCATAGTTCCTCCTTATGGATAATAAAGCCCCCTAATGGGAGCAAGGGGAAATTTTTATAATTACATCCCTTCCTTTATTTTGTCAAATAAATTATTAAACCGCCATGCCCCGCCTTTTGGGGCATGGCACCACGAAGCATGAAAAATAGGCTCCTTGGAAGACGGACCCTATTTTCGAACTAAACCGCCATGCCCCGCCTTTTGGGGCATGGCACCACGAAGCATGAAAATAGCTCAGTTGATGATTGAACTCGAATTCTATTTTCGTATTAAACAAGGCTTTATTCGGCTCCAAGGGTTCCCAGGATGGACCGCTTGACCAGCGTCTTGGCGATTTCTATCTTATAGGCATTCATACTGAGGGGCCGGGCGTCCATAAGGGCCTGCTCCGCCGCTTCGCCGGCCGTCTCCCGGTTAAGGGGCCGGCCTTTCAAATACGCTTCGGCCTTATAGGCCCTCACCGGGCCTGGGGCCAAGGCTCCAAGGGCGATACGGGCCTCCTGGCAGCGGCCGGCTTCGATATCGATAACCGAGGCGACGCTGACAATGGCAAAATCGATGGGCTTCCTCAGGGTGAACTTGAGGAAGCTTTGTCTGGCACCGGCAGGGGGGGAAGGGACTTCGATGGACCTGATCATCTCGTCTTTCTTAAGGGCCTTGGCTAAGGGACTGAAGAAGTCCGTTACGGCCACCTTTCTTTCCCCATCCGGTCCCACAACGTCCAGGCGGCCATCCAGGGCGGCCAGGGCCACAGCCGTATCCGAAGGGCAGACCGCAAAACATTTTTTCCCCCCCAGGATGGCGTGATAGCGGTTATCTCCTTTCACGGCCAGGCAGGGACCCCGACCTTTTCGCGCACACTGGACAGGCCCTCCGATATGGCGCGGATAGCGGTAATACCAGCACCTGACGTCCTGGCAGAGGTTTCCGCCGAGGGTGGCCATGTTGCGAATCTGCGGACTGGCTACGGTATGGGCCGCCTCGGCCAGCACCCCGTACCTTTCCCTGAGCAGAGAGGATTCGACCATCCGGGAAAGTCTGGTGCCGGCGCCGATCCTTAGTCCATTATCATCGGCTTCAATCGACTCGAAACCCGAAATGGTCTTGATATTGATAAGGGCCTCGGGGTAGTCCAACAGACCCTCTCCCTTGAGGGTTGAGAGGAGATCCGTACCGCCGGCCTGGAGTACGGCTTTGCCGTTAAATTGTCTGAGGAGCCCACAGGCTTCTTCGACCGTGAGGGCGTTGAGATGGATAAAGGACTTCATGCCGCACCCCCCTTTCTTTTTCTTGCAGGCACTTTACCCAGGGCCTGGAGCACCTTCTCCGGGGTCACCGGATACTGGTGCAGCCAGAGGCCGAGGGCGTTCGATACGGCCATGAGTACGGCCGATGGTCCGGGGGAGGTGGCCACCTCCCCGACGCCGACGGCCTGAAAGCGGTGGCTGGGGAAGGGGGTTTCCAGGGTGATATTGCCGATCGGCGGAAGTTCCGCGAAGGTCCGCCACTTGTAATCGATCAGGTTGGTATTGAGTATATGTCCGGTCGAACGGTCAAGGATCGTCTCCTCGAAGACGGCGCTGTCGATACCGCCTGAACCGAGACAGCCGTTAAGCTGGCCCTCAAGACCGGGGGGATCGATGATCCGGCCGACATCGGTGGTATTGACAATGCCGGTCAGATCGACTTTTCCCGTTTCCGTGTCCACCTCCACTTCGATAAAGGTCATCATGCAGTTACTGAGGGTGTAATCTGGTTCGAAACGTCCAAAGCCTGTTATAGTGCGATCCACCGACATGGCCCTCCAGGGCAACCTCTTTTCGGGGTTGTTTTTCCAAAAGACGATTCCATCCCGGGTCTCCAGGTCTTCCGGGTTTACCTGCATCCTGGGGGCCAGAAGTTCGAAGAGTTTATTCCGGGCGTCTTCCGCCGCCCGGATGACGGCCGTCCCTATGGCGTAAGTCCCCCTGGAGCCGGCCGGCCCGAACTCATAAGGGTTGACCAGAGAATCCGATGGCCCTATGGAGACGTTTTCCAAAGGCAATTGCAGGATCTCGGCAACCATCTTGATCAGGTTGCTCCTCTGTCCTGTGCCGTGCTCGGTGACGCAGGAGAAGAGTATGGCCGTCCCGTCGGGGTGGAGACGGACATAGGCCTCCGAAGCATCCTCCCCGATATCGGCATTGCCATGAACACCAACGCCCACACCCCTTCTTTTGACCCCATTTACTGCACTGGGTTTGAGCCAACCTTTCCATTTTTCCTTCCAGCCGAACAAGGCGGCCCCTTTATCCATGGCCGGAGAATAGTCCACACCCCGATAGGTATACCAGTCGCCGTCCCGCCAGAAATAGCCGTCTCCCGGTTTGACGTAATTTTTCTTTAAAAATTCAAAGGGATCGATTTCCAGCTTCTCCATGGCCAGGCTTAAAAGGGGTATGAGGATGCATTTGAGTTCCTGCCCGCCAAAACCCCGGACGATTCCTGAAGCGTTCCGGTTGGTACAGACGATCACCGGCTTCAAATCCCAGTTAGGGCAGCGGACCATGATCTGGACCTCGCCGCAGCCGACCGCAACCTGGGCCTGGGTGGTCATGGAATAGTAACCCGTATCGACCAGCCAGGTGCCGGATACCGCCGTTACCGTCCCATCCTTTTTCATGCCTACCCGGGCCTGCATGCGTGAGGCCGGGCGCACGGTGAAGACCGCCAGATGCTCTTCCTTCGTCAGGATGAGCTTTACCGGCCGGCCGGTGGCCCTGCTCAAAAGAGCTGCGTAACACTGGACCTGCCAGGACATGAACTTCGAGCCGAAGCTCCCGCCGCAGGGGCCGCCGATACTTCTCACTTCCACCTGTCTGTTCATCACATGGAAGAGGGTGATCTTGTCCATATAGGAGGCCTGATTCGACACCCAGACCGTTACCTTATTCGGCTCCTCCCACAAGGCGATCACCCCCGGGGGCTCGGGGGGCAGGGGATTGGGTATATTCTCATAGCCGAAGGTCCCTTCGGTAACGACATCGGCTTCTTTGAACCCCTCTTCCACATCCCCCATGACCAAGTCCTTTAAGCTCCGGGGACCGAAAAAGGGGGTGCCGGGGGTTACTCTATTCCCCGGGTATTCGGTATATAATTGGGGGGCTGTGGGCTTTAAAGCCTCATCCATGTCAAAAACAGCCGGTAAAAGCTCGTATTCGACGTCGATCAGGGCGAGAGCCTCTTTGGCGATCTCTTCCGTGGTTGCGGCAACCAGGGCCACCGCATCCCCGACAAAGCGGACCTTCCGGTCCAGCAGGGGGGTGTTGCGGGGAGTGCCTCCCCGCCAGTCCGGCGCATCTTCCCATGAAAGGACTGCCTTGACTCCCTGGAGGGCCTGGGCCTTGCCCTTGTCCACTTTCTTAATCAGGGCATGGGGATAAGGACTGCGCAGCACCTTTCCGTAGAGCAGGTCCGGCATTTTGAGGTCGTTGAGATACCGTATGCCGCCCGTGACGATTCCGACGGCGTCCCTCCTCGGGATGGCCTCGCCGATGTATCGGTATTTGGAATCCGTATTTTCCATCAAGACGCCTTTCCAGCGGCCGCCAGGACCGCCTTTATCACCTGGTAGTGGCTGATACAGCGACAAAAATTTCCGGAAAGGGCCTCTTTTACCTCTCCTTCCGTGGGAGAAGGATTCTCGTTAAGAAGGGCCTTGGCGCTCATGATCATCCCCGGTGTGCAAAATCCGCACTGAAAAGCAGTATGATCGATGAAGGCCTGTTGCAGCGGGTCGAGTTTTCCTGTCTTCGGATCGCTCAGACCCTCAATGGTGGTGATGTGGCGGCCGTTGCATTCTACGGTCAGGGTCATGCAGGCCAGGACCGCCTTGCCGTCTATGAGCACGGTGCAACCTCCGCAGGCCCCGTTATCACAGGAAACCTTGGTACCCATGAGTCCCAGGGTCTCCCGGAGCGTCTGGGCCAGGGTCTGGGCCGGGTCGATCTTATCAGGCCTTTTCCCGGTTTCGAGTTCGTAGGCCCGGCCATTCACTTTTATATTAATACAGCCTTTCCCCGGTGACCCGGAAAGGTCCGACTCTTTCCCTTTTGTCGCCATATTATCTCCAGTTTTTTGCCTTTATTTTGGTCTGATTGCCTGGTAGTTTATTGCATTTTTGCCTGTTTCTGTCAATAGCCTATGGGGCCTTGTCTCCTTTGCTTTAGTTCGAAGTAAAAAGTTGCAAGTTGCAAGATGCAAGTTTCAAGCATGAAAAACCTTGAACCCTGGTCCTTGGTATTTTAAAAATTTGATCTGCTGAACAATTCTGTGATAATATCCGGCCAACGCATTTTGGAGTTTTTCAAGATTATTGTCAGGAGGTTTGTTTAATGAAGTGGTTTAATGGGATAGTCGGGATGTTGTTAATCGTAGTTGCAGGAAGTTGGGGTTGTGGGACCGTTACGCCGGTCAAGGAACAACACAAAGTCCCCCCTAAGGTCGCCCTGGTTTTAGGGGGCGGGGCGGCCCGGGGATTTGCCCATGTGGGGGTCATCCGGATGTTGGAACAGGAAAAGATCCCCATTCACATGATCGTCGGAACCAGTGTGGGTAGCCTGATCGGGGCCCTTTATGCCTCCGATCCCAATAGCTTTAATTTGGAATGGCTGTCCTTTACCATAGAAAAGGATGACATTTTCGATTATTCGGTGATTTATTCCAAAATGGGACCGGTCCAGGGGGAGCGGCTGGAAAAATTCATCCAGACCAAGGTCAAAGCGAAAACCATCGAGCAGATGAAGATCCCCTTTTATGCCATTGCCACGGATCTGAATGCCGGAAAAACCTGGGTTTTTGAAAAGGGTTCGGTGGCCAAGGCCGTTCGGGCCAGTTGCTCCATACCCGGCATTTTCCAGCCCCTGGAAATGAACGGCCGGATGTATGTCGACGGTGGGGTGACCAATACCCTGCCGGTGGACGTGGCCCGGGCCAGGGGGGCGGATATAATCATCGCCGTCAGTATTTCCAAGAACATCAACAACCCTCAGGCCAATTCTCTTATCGACGTCATCCTGCAATCCATCGACATCATGGGCAGGGAACTGGTTACCTATAAGTCGAGAGGCTATGATGTTCTGCTTGAACCCCAGGTGGGGGATGTAGGCATGACCGATTTTACCCAGAAGAAACGATTGATGGATGCCGGCATACAGGCCGCCAAACAGGCCATGCCGCGAATTAAAAAATTAATTGAAGAAAAATCGTAAAATAATCAGACCATGAAAAAAGGAAGTCATCTCTGGATCGGCTTGAGTGGTCTGCTGATTTTTCAAGGCGCCCTGTTCCTTGAAATCGGACCGGTGGCCACCTATTTTTATTCCCTGATCTGGTGGTCCTATATCCTGACGATAGACGGCCTGGTCTATCGGCTGCGCGGGCAATCCTTGATCGTCAACCGTACCCGGGAATTTTTGTTTTTGATCCCCTGGTCGGTGGTCATCTGGCTGGTCTTTGAAGGATTCAATCTGGTTTTGAAAAACTGGTATTATGAAGGGGTGCCGAAAGAAGTTGTTATACGCTGGCCGGGTTATTTTGTGGCCTTCGGTACGGTCCTGCCGGCTATCATGGAAACCAGAGACCTCCTATCGGCCTTTGGGATTTTTGAGAAAAGCCGAATGGCCCCTGTCCGGGTTCAATCCTCCTGGTACCGGCCATTGATCATCACCGGGGCATTGTGTCTGATACTCCCCTTGACCCTGCCCCTTTTTTGCTTTCCCCTGGTTTGGATAGGGTTTATTTTTCTTTTAGAGCCCTTCAATCATCGTACGGGAAGACCCTCTTTTTTAAAGGACCTGGAACAGGGCAAGACCGGGAACCTTTTGCAGTTCCTGCTGTCCGGTATGGTCTGCGGTTTGCTTTGGGAATTCTGGAATTTTTGGGCCGCGGCCAAATGGGTATACACCGTTCCCTGGGTGTGGAATATAAAGCTTTTTGAAATGCCGGTCCTGGGTTTTTTCGGTTTCCCACCATTTGCCTTGGAATGCTTTGTCCTGGTCCATTTTTTAAGATTGCTGGATTCCAGGCCGGCCAGGAAAAAAATTTTTGCCTGGCAAGCCATTCCCTTTTGGCTGTTCTTTTGCGGGGTCATGTTCGCGGCCATAGATTTGTACACGGTCAAATCCTTCGCCGGATAAACACATAGAAAAAAGGTCCTAAAGGAACCATGGATAATAAACTCCACTTCATCAGTCTGGGTTGCGCCAAAAACCAGGTGGATAGCGAAATGATGCTTCATCAATTGCAGTCCCGGGGTTTTTCCCTGACCCGGGAACCCAATGAGGCGGCAGTGATCCTCATTAATACCTGCAGCTTTATCGAGTCCGCTACCCAGGAGAGCATCGATACGATTTTAGAGGCCGCCCGTCTAAAGGAAGAAGGGGCCTGTCAGGTACTGGTGGTCACCGGCTGTTTTCCTCAAAGATATAAAAAAGAATTATTGGAGCAATTGCCGGAGGTGGATCTTTTCCTGGGCACAGAATCTTTTTTAGACGTGGCCGACCAGGTGTCCGCCCTTTTGACTGGCAAGGGAACCCCTAAAATGATCTTGGAACCCGATCCTGGACTTTGGACCGGACCCCATGATCGCCTCTTGACTACCACACCGGGAACGGCTTTTTTAAAAATCGCCGAAGGTTGTTCCAATCGCTGTGCCTATTGCACGATTCCTTCTATTCGCGGACCTTTTCGCAGCCGGGATCCAAAGCTGCTGATTCAGGAAACAAAAATCCTGGCCGGGCAGGGGGTCCGTGAACTCATTCTGATCGCCCAGGATACGACGGCCTACGGCTCCGATCTTGCCCAGCCCTATTCAATGATCCCTTTGCTCAATGAATTATTAAAGATCGACTCGTTCCAGTGGCTGCGCCTGCTTTATTTGAGACCGGAAAGGATAACCCCGGCTTTTTTGGGGTTGATGGCCAGGGAAGAGCGGATTTGCCCTTATCTGGACCTGCCGATACAACATGTCAGCGACCGGATTCTAAAAGGAATGAACCGGCCCTACGGACATAAAGATCTCAAGCGTTTGATCCAGCAAATTCGCCGCACCCTCCCGCAGGCGGCCCTTCGGACCACCGTCATGGTAGGCTTCCCGGGCGAAAGGGAAGAGGATTTTCAAGAGCTGCTTCAGTTCGTTTCCGAGACGGCCTTTGATCACCTGGGTGTTTTTAGATATTCCCCGGAAGAAGGGACCCCGGCCGCCGGCTATGCGGACCAGGTCCCGGAAGAAATCGGTCAGGCCCGGCTGGATCTTATTATGGAGAGGCAGAAGGAAATTTCTCTGAGGAAAAATCAAAAACGGGTTGGTTCCCTGGAGCCGGTTTTGGTCAGCGGAGTCAGCCAGGAAAGCGATTTATTGATCCAGGGCCGGACCCGTTTTCAGGCCCCTGATGTCGACGGGGTGGTCTATATTACCGACGGGGAACCCAAACCGGGCGAGATCGTAATAGTCAAAATCACCGAAGCCCATCCCTATGATCTGGTGGGGGTGGTGGGGGAAGAGAACTTTGGAGGGATGAGGTAATGAAAAATCAAAAAATCGCCTTGATTCAGATGGCCATGTCTGCCGATTCTAAGGCTAACCTGATGAAGGCTTTAGAGAAAATCCAAGAGTCTTCAAGACTCGGTGCCTCAATGATTTGTCTGCCGGAGCTTTTTCCATGGCGGTATTTTTGCCAAACAGAGGATATAAGCTGTTTTGATCTGGCGGAATCAATACCTGGACCCATTTCATTGGAATTATGCAAGGCAGCAAAAAAGGCGAAGGTATTCGTCCTGGCACCGATTTTTGAGCGTCGCACTTTGGGCCTCTATCATAATTCAACGGTTATTATTGATCCTCGGGGGGAGATTACGGGCCTCTACAGGAAAATGCACATCCCCGATGATCCCGGGTATTATGAAAAATATTACTTTGCGCCGGGAGACCTGGGATTCCCTGTTTTCGATACCGGAACAATACGCATGGCCACATTAACCTGCTGGGATCAATGGTTCCCGGAAGCTGCGAGAATCCTTGCACTGAAAGGCACGGCCGTTATTTTTTATCCCACGGCGATTGGGTGGCATTCTAACGAAAAAGAGGAGATAGGCCTTAAGCAACGAGAGGCCTGGAGGACTATTCAAAAAGCCCACGCCATAGCAAACGGTATTTTTGTCGCTTCTGTTAACCGTACCGGCATAGAAAAGGCAGCGGATGGCGGTTCCGAAATCCAATTTTGGGGGTCTTCTTTTATAGCAGATCCATTCGGGAATATTATTGCAGAGGGTTCCTCATCAAATGAGGAAATAATTATCGGAGAAATCGATTTGGAGGAAATCGAAAGGGTCCGCAGAAACTGGCCTTTTCTTCGAGATAGACGCGTTGAGGCCTATTCAGAATTAAATCAGCTTTATGCAGGGGCTAACTGATGAAAAGGGAAAAGGGAAATACGTTATCCAGAGCCCCCAAACCGCAGGAATCAGGCTTCCGTTTGCCCGCCGAATGGGAACCACACGAGGCGACCTGGATCGCCTGGCCGCACAATAAATCCGATTGGCCGGGAAAGTTTGCCCCCATCCCCTGGGTTTATGGGGAGATTATTCGCAAACTCATTCCATTTGAAAAAGTCAGGATAATCGTTGAGTCAGTCGAAGGAGAAAATAAGGTCCGAAAATTGTTGAAAAGAGTTGGCGTTGATTTGTCCTGTGTCGAATTTTTCCACTTTCCTACAGACCGCATCTGGATCAGAGATTACGGTCCGATTTTTTTAAAGACCACCGGTGACCCTTCTGAAATGGCAATCATTCGATTTCATTTTAATGCCTGGGCAAAATATAAGGACTGGCAAAACGATAATGCAATACCGGTCAGGATTGGTAAAACCTTAGGCTATAAAATTTTTCCTGCTTTATTCCATGAGAAGGAAATTGTTTTAGAAGGGGGGGCCATCGATCATAACGGTCTGGGATCTCTGTTAACAACCGAAGAATGCCTGTTGGATTTGGATTGTCAGGCCCGGAATCCTGATCTTGACCGAAAGACCTTAGAAAAAATATTTAAGGAGTATCTTGGTATTTCGAATGTACTCTGGTTAGGTAGAGGCCTATCAGGAGATGATACCCATGGCCACGTAGATGATTTTTGCCGTTTTGTAAACCATAATACCGTTATCCTGTGCCAGGAAGATAATCCGGAAGACGATAACTACCTCCCATTAAAGGAAAACCGGGAAAGGCTTCAGGGTCTGCGGCTGCAAGACGGAGCCAAAATTGAAATAATCCCTTTGCCGATGCCGGAGCCTCTTTATTTTGATGGCCGGCGTTTACCCGCCAGTTATGCCAATTTTTTTATTGGAAATGGAGTGGTTTTGGTACCCACCTTTAATGATCCACGGGATAGAACAGCGTTAGGTATTTTATCCGAGCTGTTTCCGGATAAAGGTGTGGTCGGGATCAATGCTACCGATTTGGTTTGGGGGTTGGGAACTATTCATTGTTTGACCCAACAGCAGCCGAGAATATAACCGGCCCGACTCGCCCATAAAAGCGTAAAAGGGGGTGTTCGTGCAGAATGGACTTTGCTATTAACCGACAGATTTAACCCTAACGTTCCCTCAAATCAGAAAATCCACCACCAGATAAAACCGTTCGAGTAACGTAAGAATCTCCTTGAATTTATTATGTGCTTTTATTAAAATATTGAGTCTTTTTTTCAATAATTAGAATGGTTATAAAAAACCCTAATAACGCAAAATTGAGGAGGGAGTCTATAATGCCCCTCTTTCCATTAAAGAACTTCACGAATTTTTAACTGTGGAAGGAAGAATGCCTGGGCCGAATCCTATGAACTAAGAGCGGTTTATGCCTAAAAAAATCCCTGCTTTGAAACCGAGGGAGTTGATCAGGCTCCTGGAGCTTGGGGGCTGCTTCTATCTAAGAGAGGGTAAACAATCATGGAATGGTTGAAACGGGCTGATAATGAATGGTACACCAAAACCTCGGAAAACAAATTATTCATCCGACGGATTGAGGACTATCATGAAATCGTCGGCGGTGACTTTTATGAGTATATCGAACTTGAAGGGTACGCGGTTCTGGATTGGCAGAATCCGGATGGTCCGGCCCTGGCGGTTTATGAATCCTTAGAAGAGGCCGGAGACAAACTCCGGGAACTTCTAATCTAATACGAAAATAAAGGTGCATGTTACAAGCCTAAAAACCTTAACCGTAAGGCCTTCTCCCCTGGAAGACCTCAAAGATCCAGGCCATTTCTTTCCCAATCCTCTTCTTCAATTTCTGATCTGATCTTACCCGCGCGCCCGCGCTCGGCTTCCAGATCAAGGGGTTTGATCCTAAAAAGCCATCATTGTTTAGTTTTTCTAAATTAATCAAATAGATTTTTTAGCTTGACTCCTGTTGCTCCACCTCTTTATGCTTTCTCAAAAACGGCAGGAATAGAGGAGATGCCGCTTACCCTGATTGGCGGGACCGGTAAATCATTTATCAGCCAGGAATCGGTGGAGATGAAGGCGGAAAGAATAGATGTGTTAGTGGTTGGTGCAGGGCCGGCTGGTTGTGCCGCGGCAAAACGATGCGCGGAATCAGGACTGGAAACGTTTCTGCTGGAAAAGAAAAAGCTGCCCCGAGATAAGGTTTGTTCCGGGTTGATCAGCGGACCAATGGCCAAAAGGCTGGTGCAGGATGAATTCGGCGGTATACCCCAGGAGGTATTGGCCGATCCCTATTATTATTCCGGTGCCATGATCCATATTCCGGGTGCCAAGCCTTGTGTCATTGAAGACGAAATGCCGGTGGGATGGCGCCGGGACATTGACTTTTGGATGGCCCAAAAGGCCGTGGAGGCCGGGGCTCAGGTCCGGGATGGCTGCCCGATTACGGATGTCCAGTTAAAGAAGGGGAAAATCGAGGTCAATTTCTTAAACGGTCAAGAAGAGTCTTCTTTCATGACCTCTTATTTGGTTGGGGGAGATGGAGCCCGTTCTTGGGTGCGCCGGATGATTTTTCCGGAATTGAAGCCCGCTTACCAGCAGGAAGTCAGGGAATGCTACGAAGGAAATTTCCCCTTGGAACGGAAATATTTTCACGGTTTTTTCCTGCCAGGAAAATTTTGGTTCGATATCAATCACAAGGGCTCCTGTTTTTGTCTTGAAGTTTCCGGGAAACCGGGAGAGTTGAAGAAGCGACTGGCCCAGGCCAAAGACATTCTCCGGAAGGAATTCGAGTTTGATCCGGAAACAAAGCCCCTCCGGCGCGACGGATGCCTGGAGCCGAGAATACACGAACAACTGATAAGCAGCAACTTCAGGCCGGCCAAAGAAAATGTCCTGTTGACCGGTGACGCCGCCGGATTTCAGCTCCCCAACAGCATGGGGATCGGGACAGCCCTCTTGAGTGGATTGATGGCCGGGGAGAGCATTCTCGAATCTGTCAAAAAAGGAAAACCAGCAGGAGATCTATACTTGCAAAGGGTAAAACCGATTGTCGAAGTGATTAAGAGCCAATTGGCCGGTGCCCTGAGCAGCCGACACTTGGAAATGAGCGGTAACGGGGAAGAATCGGCTTCTAAGATCCGCTCATTTTTTATAGAAACGGCATTTTAGTTTGAAAATAGAAAATCAGGCATGAGGGACGAGGCGCGAGGCACGAGAGGAAAAAAACACTGGCCCTTTAATTCCATTTTCGTGATTCGTGACCCCGCTACATGCGGACATGTTCGACACCATGTATGCCGATTTTCTTAATGCGGCTCAGGAGGCTGATCTGGTGGTGATAAAAGGACAGGCCAACTATGAACTGTTCATGACGAAACTCCCGGAGGCCTTTTATCTTTTTGTACACAAATGCCTGGTAATCGCCCGAACCGACGGCGCCAATATCGGTGATATGGTTTTTTCCCGAATTAACAATGGGTAAAATTTTATAAGACAGGATTATCTCGATGAACGCGATGGACGACATAAAAACGGATCGATTATTCAACCTCTCAGGCCGGGTAACGCTGGTTACCGGCGGGCACCGCGGACTGGGAAAGACCATGTGCCAGGCCGTGGCTGAATTGGGTTCTGACGTGGTGATCAATTATCCCTTTGAGGAGGAAAAGGTCAAGGCGGAGGAGGCAGCCGAACATATTGCCGGGCTTGGCGTTCGTGTGCTGATAGTCCGGGCGGACGTGACCCAGGCCCAGCAGGTGGAGAAGATGTTCAAAGAGATCCAGGAGTCGTTCCAGAGGTTGGATGTCCTCATCAATAACGCCGGAATAACCTCGTCCCAAGCCATGATTCATGAAATGCCGGTGGATGATTGGGACCGGGTTATTGCCGTTAACCTCCGTGGGCCGTTTTTATGTATGAAGTCGGCTCTCCCGATCATGATGAAACAAAACAAAGGCTGTGTCATTAATGTCGCCTCGGTGGCCGCACTTCGAGCCACGGAAGCCAGGTTTCTTTCCATCAGCAATTATAGCGCTTCCAAGGCCGGCCTTCTGGCCTTAACCAGGCAGGCCGCGGCCGACTATGCCCAAAACGGCATCCGGGTCAATGCCATTGCCCTCGGCTTTCACGGCCGTACCGACCTGACTACGGAATGGAAAAAGGCCTGGTCTGAGGAAATGCTCAAGGAGTATGCCAAACTTTCTCTCCAGCGGACTCCTATGGGAAGACGGGGAGAGGAATTCGAAGTGAAGGGCCTGATTGCCTTTCTGGCTTCCGAGGCGTCCAGTTTTATCACCGGACAGACCATAATTCAGGATGGGGGCATATCCTTATAGGGTGCCCCACCCTAAAAACAAACCTTAGTTATATGAAGGAGACATCTCATGTCCAAGCTGTCAGAGAATGTCGTCGGTAAGGTTATCGAGGAAAAGGCCCGTACCCATAAAGACCGCCCCTTTTTGTTTTTTAAGGATCAGATCGTTACCTTTGAGCAATTGGATCTTATATCCAATCAGTTTGCCCGGGGTTATATGAATATGGGCATTCAAAAAGGGGATAAAATCGCCATCCTGATGGAGAACCACCCCGATTTTCTTTACAACTGGTTCGGGATGGCCAAGGCCGGGGCCCTTGAGGTCCCCATAAATATCTTCTACAAGGGGAACTCTTTAAACCATGTTATCAGTAATTCCGATTCAAAACTCCTGGTTGTTGATTCAACCTTGATGGATCGGCTTCAAGCCGTTCCCTTTGGCCAGACCAAGCTTGAGGGCATTATCTGCCGGGGGAAAATCGACGATGGGATCGCCAAGTCTATCCCCCTGCCGATAACCTCGATGGATGAATTCTTTAAGTGTTCATCCGATCCGGTCCAAGTTGCCATTAGCCCATCGGATCCGGCGGCCATCATGTACACCTCGGGAACCACCGGGCTTTCCAAGGGGGTGGTCACCCCCCACAATTGTTCTATCCATAACGCCAGGCTGATTGCCAAGATTCGTCAGGCCACTCCGGAAGACCGGTTCTATACCTTTTTTCCTCTTTTTCATGCCAATGCCCAGAGTCTTACCGTCATGACGGCTCTCGTAGCCGATGCCCAGGTTGTTCTGAGTGATCATTTCAGTGCAACCGATTTTTGGGATGAGATCCGGAAATACGGCGCCACCCAGTTCAATTACCTGGGCGCGGTTATGCCTATTCTGGCCAAGCAGGAGCCGAAAGCCAATGACGCCGACAATCCCATCAGGATAGCCATCGGCGCGGCCTGCCCGCCTGAGGTGATGCGACAGATGGAAAAGCGTTTCGGCATTACCTGTCTGGAAGGTTTTGGCATGAGTGAAACGGGCATGGTCATGCACTGGACCATGGAGGACAGGAAAATCGGCTCCTGCGGAAAAGTGCTTCATGACCTGTTTGAGGCCATGCTGGTGGATGATGACGACCTGGAAGTGGGCGTAGGCACCGTGGGCGAGATTGTCGTAAGACCCAAAAAACCGCACATCATGATGACGGAATATTATGGTTTGCCCGGGAAGACCCTGGAGGCCTTCCGCAACCTCTGGTTTCATACCGGTGATTATGCCAGGAAAGATGAAGAGGGGTACTTTTATTTCGTAGATCGTAAAAAGGATGCGCTGCGCCGCCGGGGAGAGAACATTTCCTCCTTCGAGGTGGAAACGGTGATCAATTCTCATCCCAAGGTCATGGAATCGGCCGTTTTTGCCATTCCGTCCGAACTGGGTGAGGACGAGATAAAGGCTGATATCGTTTTGGCCTCTTCTGAGACGCTGGACCCTGAAGACCTCATTTTATACTGTAATGAGAGGATGGCCTATTTTGCCGTTCCCCGGTATCTGGAGTTTGTCCCGGTGCTGCCAAAAACTCCGACCAATCGGGTGGAAAAGTATCGTCTGCGGGAGAAAGGGATTACGGAAAACACCTGGGATCGGGAAAAGGCTGGCATCAAATTACTTCGATAGTCGACAGGCTCCGGTTTTGCAATCTCAGTAGGAGCCCGGGAAGGTACCACAAAGGCAGGTCTTGTTGCTGTTGTGGCGGAGGTTATTCGATATGCCATCATTATGCCATACTACGTTGTTCGCTGAAGATGCGTTGAGGAGAAACCGATGGAAAGCAAGAAACTGACGTTTGTTGATCAGACTCTCCGGGATGCCCAGCAGAGTCTCTGGGGTTTTACCATGAGGACTGATCATATAATTCCTATTGTAAAGGTTATAGACCAGGTGGGATTCAAAGCCGTGGGAACTGTCGGGGGGAATGGTTTTACTGTTCAAGCCCGTGCCCTCAACGAGGATCCCTGGGAGAGGATCCGGCTGCTTTCAAAGGCAATGCCCAGGACTCCGCTGGAGACATCATACATGATCACGAGTCTTGCTTCATTTGACATTGACACTCCTCGTGACGTCATCGCTCTCTGGATCAAGCGGTGTGTTGCCAATGGAATAAAGCGCTTCTGGTGCTGCGATGCTCAGACCGATATGGATGCCACTCGTTATTTTGGAGAGATAGTGAAGAATGAAGGCGCTGAGAACATAACGAGTCTCGGCTATAATTTCAGCCCTTTTCACGACAGCGAGCACTGGGCACGAAAAACCAAAATGATCGCCGAGATGAAGGAGGTTATTGACTCCATCAGAATAGAGGATCCGTTCGGCACTATTACTCCTGAACAGACCCGTGAACTGCTCTCCACTGTTTTCCAAAATTGTGATGGCATCCCTATCGAGTTTCACTCCCACTGCAGCACTGGGCTTGCACCTCTTTCTTATCTGGAGGCTATCAAAGCAGGGGTGACCATCCTGCATACTGCAGTAGCTCCTCTCGCCAATGGTACGTCCTTGCCTGCATTGGAGTCCATTTTGCGTAATGCCAAGAGAATGGGTTTTACATCGGAAATTGACGAAGACGAACTCGCCAAGATGTCCGCTCATTTTCGTCAGATTGCCGAAAAGGAGGGTCTGCCCATTGGCGTTCCTATGGAGTATGACCTCTTCTCTGTCGAGCACCAGGTGCCAGGTGGAATGATGAGCAATCTCAAGCGTCAACTTAAAGAGATAGGGATGGAGGAACTCCTCCCACAGGTACTGGAAGAGATCATCCAGGTTCGCAAAGATTTTGGGTATCCTATCATGGGAACCCCATACTCCCAGGTGACAGGAGCCCAAGCACTAGAGAACGTTGTCTCCGGAGAGCGGTATAAACATGTCACCGATGAGGTAATCAAGTATATCTTGGGCTTTTATGGAGAGCCTGCCGGTCCTATCAACCAGAACGTCAAAGACAAAATCATGTCCGCGCCCCGGGCAAAAGTATTAGCCAACTGGCAGCCTCAAGGGAGATTTAAACCGCTA
Organism: uncultured Thermodesulfobacteriota bacterium; assembly: GCA_964627515.1. Classification (GTDB taxonomy): domain Bacteria; phylum Desulfobacterota; class RBG-13-43-22; order RBG-13-43-22; family RBG-13-43-22; genus RBG-13-43-22. Next base: position 28,171 of record CAZVHO010000014.1, read on the forward strand.
GAAGAAATCCGAAACGAAATCGGCCCCGACTTCTCGGATGACGAACTCCTCCTCAAGATCATGGTTCGAGGAAGACCTCTCACGCGTACTGATCTGGAGAGAAGGTCTACCGCCCCTGTACGGAAAGTCATTGCACCTGTCGCCCCCTCTGCTGAATTTCCCTCGGAATTTGCCGTGGATGTGGATGGGGAAGTGTTCAACGTGAAGATCTCGCCTAAGTGGGACGGGGCGGTGGGGATCGTTGGGGCCGAGAGAGCTGAAGGGCCCAAGAAGCCGAAGGAGCTGCCCCCCGGCGCTCTGCTTTGCCACGCGGCGGGCTTGGTCCTCTCCATAGAAGCCAAGGTGGGCGCTTCCATCGGGGAGGGGGACGTGGTGGCCATTATCGAGGCCATGAAAATGAGAAGGCATGTCCTGTCGCCCCGGAGCGGCGTGGTCAAGGAGATTTGTGTTCAAGAAGGGGAGATGGTTACTTCCGAAGACGTTTTGATGGTGGTGGAATGATCAGAAAGGTTCTTGTAGCCAATCGAGGCGAAATAGCCGTTCGAGTTATGCGGGCCTGCCGGGAAATGGGGATTGCCGCCGTTGCCGCTTACTCGGAAGCGGACAAGGAGGCACTGTTTGTGAAATATGCGGACGAGGCCTTCCTGTTAGGACCTGCGCCGGCGAGGGCGAGCTATCTCAACATCGAAAAAGTGATCGATACCGCAAAACAAAGCGGGGCCGACGCGATCCATCCCGGTTACGGCTTTCTTGCGGAGAATCCAAAGTTCGCCAGAGCCTGCGAAGAACAAGGCCTGAAGTTCGTCGGACCGTCGAGCCGCGTGCTTGAACTCATGGGCGACAAAATAATGGCTCGCCGGGAGATGATCAAAGCTGGTGTTCCCGTGGTGCCGGGCACCCAAGAATGCGTGACAGACCCAGGTCAAGCAGGGGATTTGGCCAAAGACCTAGGATACCCGGTGATCATCAAACCTTCTGGAGGGGGAGGCGGTATCGGCATGACCATTGTCTCCAGCGAAGGGGAATTGGCGAATGCGCTGAAATCCACTCAGGCCATTGCAAAAACCACCTTCGGTCTCTGTGATGTTTACATCGAAAAATACTTGCCCTATCCCCGCCACATCGAGTTCCAGTTGTTGGGGGACTCAAAAGGCAATGTCATTCACCTGGGCGAACGGGAGTGCTCGATCCAGCGAAGGCATCAAAAGTTGATCGAGGAATCTCCCTCCCCCGCCGTGACCTCTGAGATGCGCGCCGAAATGGGTGCCATCGCCGCAAAGGCCGCCCGGTTTGTCGGCTATGAGAGCGCGGGAACCATGGAGTTCCTTTTCTGCGACGGAAAGTTCTACTTCCTGGAAGTGAATGCCCGAGTCCAGGTTGAGCACCCGGTCACGGAGATGGTGACCGGCGTGGATATCGTGAAGGAGCAACTGCGCATCGCCTCAGGGTTTCCGTTGAGCCTTGAGCAGGAAGACGTGCGCATAAACGGCTCGGCCATGGAGTGCCGCATCAATGCCGAAGACCCTTTAAACGATTTCATCCCCACGCCCGGCAAGATCAAGAGCTACCATTCTCCGGGAGGGATTGGAATCCGAGTGGATAGCGGGGTCTATGCGTCTTACACCATACCGCCCTTCTACGACCCGATGATATCAAAGCTCATCGTTTGGGGCAGGGACCGTAGCGAGTCCATCTCGAGAATGCGGCGAGCCCTTTACGAATACGTCATTGTTGGGATTAAGAATAATATCCCTTTCCACAAGGCGGTCATGGAAAATCTGCGTTTCATGAAGGGTGAACTGGGAACACATTTTATCGAGCATGAAACCACCCTGATGAAGGATATGAAGCGGATTATTGAGCGGGAGAAACCGTTAGAAGAAAAGCTGTCTCATCTCTTCGAAGAGAAAAAGAGAATAGCCGCTATTGCGACCGTCGCTGTTGTAAGCCAGATGGCTCTTAAAGCACAAAAGATAAACGTGTAAAGGGTCCTATTACAAGAGAAGGAGGAACAATGGAACATTTTGATGTCATCATTCTGGGGGCCGGTCCGAATGGTCTAACCGCCGGTTCTTATCTTTCCAAGGCCGGGCTTAAGGTGCTCATTTTGGAAAAGAGACATGAAGCCGGGGGGGGGCTGGCCACGGAAGAAGTTACCCTGGCCGGTTTTCTTCACAACACCCACGCCATTTATATGCCCATGATTGATTATGCCCCTTTAATTCAAGATTTGGAATTGACCCCTGATAAGATCCAATGGGTCCGGCCCGAACCGGTGTTGACCATGCATTTCTCAGATGGGCAGGCCCTGAGCATCTATCCGGATCATCAACGGACCAGTGAATCGATAAAGCAGTTTTCCTCCAGGGACGCCCGGGCCTACCTGGAAATGGCCCCCATTTTTGATGAATTGACGGACAAATTTCTGGCGCCGGCCACTTACAAGGCCCCGGAGCCGGCCATGGAGGCCCTGGTCAAGATGTTCTCCCATGAGATCGGGAGAAAAGTCCATGAATATTCCGAGAAGAGCCCGAGAGAGATCGTCTTTGATCTTTTTGAAAATGACCGGGTCCGCTCTCTTTTTCTCTATACCGCCTGTATGTGGGGGCTGGATTGGGATGTGGAAGGGGTCGGCTACCTGGTCCCGTTGCTCATCAATCGGGCGACCCAATATCGCCTGACCGTCGGGGGGTCACACCGTCTGGGGCACTGGATTTACAAAACCATGTATAAGTTGGGCGGCCGGGTCTGGACCAGCCAGCGGATCAAGAGGATCATCATCGAAAACAATCAGGCCTCCGGAGTGGAGCTCGATGACGGGACCATCCTTAAATCGAACATCGTAGTGAGCAGCCTGGATACTTACCAGACCTTTTTTAAATATGTGGGAGAAGAAAGGCTGGCTCCGGAGTTCGTCACCCGTCTTAAAGATTACCAATGGGAATCCCAGTCCCATTTTACCTATCACCTGGCTTTGGATCAGGCCCCGGAGTTTACCCTGGCCGAAAAATATCCGGATCTTCCCAAATCTTTTATCCACGTGGTCGGATTTGATAGCCCGAAGGATCTCATGGACCATTGGGATCGGAACAAGAGGGGGGAGTTGGGAACAGGGGGATTCAACTGCTGTTTCTATTCGCTGCACGATCCCGGTATGGCCCCCGAGGGCAAGCATATCGGACTGATATCCCAACAGGTCCCCTATAAGATTAAGGGAGGTGATCCGGATAGCTGGTACCGGGAGAGGCGACCCCAGGCCGAGCGCTGTCTGGATGTCCTGGAAAAATTTGTGCCTAATATCCGGAAGATCATTTTAAGGGATTACCTCTCCACGCCTTTGGACATCGAAAACAAGTTCTGGGATATGGGAAAGGGTTCCATCAAGCAGGGGGCCTATCTTCCCCTGCAGATGGGATACCTCCGTCCGAACGAATATTGCTCCCAATACGCCACGCCGGTCAAGGGGCTATATATGTGCGGGGCCTCGGTCTATCCGGGGGGCTTGATTCTCCTGGGGGGCGGATACAATGCCGCCAATCGGATCGTTGAGGATCTGGGCCTGAAAAAGTCATGGCCCAAACCGGAAAAGGTGGCCCGGGCCGAGGCCTTGGGATTACTCTGAAAAATGATTTATTC
>CAZVHO010000014.1:31906-41632 GCA_964627515.1 uncultured Thermodesulfobacteriota bacterium
CGGAAAAGGTGGCCCGGGCCGAGGCCTTGGGATTACTCTGAAAAATGATTTATTCCTATCGAAAAGATCAGTTAATCGCGGAGAGGAGACAGGTATGGCAGATAAGAGCTATGATGCGGTAATCATCGGCGGGGGTCAGCACGGGCTGATCGTCGGAAACTATCTGGCCCGCAACGGAATGAGCGTCGGGGTTTTCGAACGGCGCTATGAAATAGGCGGAGCCTTGGCCACGGAAGAACTCCCCATGCCGGGGTGGACCATGAACACCCACGCTACGTTTATCCGTTTTTTCATGGCCCCGGCTTACCGGGATTTCAAATTATATGAAAAGGGGCTTCATCTGATCTTCCCGTCAGGGGCCAGCAATTCCTGTTTGTGGCCGGATGGGACGGCCATGGCCATCAAGCCCGCCTTTGAAGGCCGGGACCACGGGACGGTCTGGACCTTCAGCCATCAGAACGTAGAATACAATGTCCGGCAGATTGCCGCCTTTTCTAAGAAAGACGCCGATACCTGTGTCCGATTAGCCGAGCAATACGTTTCCACCTGGAAGGGATATGTAGACCGGTGGCTTTACAACCCGCCACCCCCTCAGGGAGAGAAGGATTTGGATGAGATCCTGATCGATCAGGGGCTGGCCAACCCGGAGTGGGGCACGATGGATGTGGGATCGGTGGCTTATGATGTCTTTGAGAGCCCTCAGATGCGGGAATACTTCATGCGCCTGGCTCAGGGCCATATCGGGATCTATCCGGATCAACCGCAACACCTGATGCTCAGCATTCATACCCTCGGTTCCATGTTAGGGGGGTTGCCCATCAGCATCGCCGCCGGAGGAACGCATAATATCGCCCACGCCCTCCAAAGGTCCCTGTCTGAACAGGGAGGGGAGTTTTATGTCCGATCGGAAGTCGAAAAGATTCTTATGGAAAATGGCCGGGCCGTCGGCATCAGGCTAACGGATGGGACGGAGGTGGAGGCCAAAAAACTGGTCGTTTGTGACACCCACGTCGACCAGGTGGTCCAAAAATTTATCGGGGAGGAGAACACCCCCCGGTTTATCGTTGAAAAGGTGAAAAATCTTAAGGCCGATTCCGGAGGCTGGTGGATCTATTTTTGTCTGAATGAAGTCCCTCGCTATAAGCATCTCGCAGAACATCCGGATTGCCTGACCCAACGCCAGTATCTGATGCCCTTAGACCCGGACTATCTACGTTTCAGGCAAAAGGAGGAGCTGGAAAGAGGCGATTACCCGACCCACAATTATCACCACATGACCCATGATTCGGTCTTTGATCCGCGGTATGCGCCGGAAGGAAAACATTGCAGCTTAGTCGAGGTCTATGGCCCCAAGCTGTCGGTTCGTCCCGATCGCTCCTGGTGGGAGCATTCCAAGAAGGAAATTGTCGACCGCGTCCTGAAGGAATGGCGCATCTATGCTCCCAATATGACTAAGGACAATGTTATTGATTACTTTTGCGAGACCCCTCATGATATCAAGGACCGGCTGATCGACATGCACGGCACCTGGACCATGATTGACATGACCAACGATCAGATGGGACAACGACGGCCTTTTGAAGAATATTCCCGTTATAGAACCCATGTGGATAATGTCTACATCTGTTCCTCCGTCATGCACCCGGGAGGGGCCACCCATGGACTGTGCGGGTACAATTGTTATAAGCGAATGGTGGAAGATCTCGGACTGGAAAAGGTCTGGGAGACGGCAGGAAGGGAATTTTAAGCCATTTTATTGCCTTGGGAAGGAGACATCATGAGAGACGTCTATGTGATTGGCGTAGGGCATACCCCATTCGGCAGGTTTCTGGAGCGGAGCATCAAATCCTTGACCGGGGAAGCGGTTTCCGCTGCCTTGAAAGATGGGGGGATTGAAAAAAAGATCCTGGAATCCGCCTTTTTCGGCAACGCCATGCAGGGTTTGGTGACCGGTCAGGAAATGATCAGGGGTCAGGTGGCTCTGCGCCAGATGGGCATTGACGGCCTTCCTGTCGTGAATTGCGAAAATGCCTGTGCCACCGGGGCCACGGCTTTCCATTTGGCCTGGCAGTCGGTTTCAGGGGGGCAGGCCGATATCGTCCTGGCTGTGGGCGTGGAAAAGCTCAACATAGAAGATCCGCTAAAGGCCTGGGCGATTTTTGATGCCGGGATGGATGTGGAAATCCTGGAAACCCTTCGAGCTCAGTGGGCTGAGGAGTCCCAAACACAGGTCAAAGCGAAGGGGTCGAACCTGCCTCGAAGTTTCGCCATGGACATGTACGCCAATGTCTGCCGCACTCATATGGACGCCTTCGGGACGACCCAGGAGGATTTGGCCGTGGTGGCCTCAAAGAATCATCGGCATAGTGTCCACAATCCTTATGCCCAGTATCGAAAGCCCCTGACCGTGGAAGAGGTCCTGGCCGGCCGGCCTGTGGTTTATCCGCTCACAGCACCCATGTGCGCCCCGGTCAGTGATGGCGGCGCGGCGGCCGTTCTTTGTTCATCGGATTATTTGAAACGGTTAAAGGAACCGCGTCCGGTTAAGGTTTTGGCCTCTGTACTGGGGTCGGGAACAGAGAGACCGGTTGGTTTTGGCCCCGACCATATCTCCGCCCGGTTGAGTAAAACAGCTTATGACCGGGCCGGAGTCGGACCGAAGGATATTGATGTGCTCGAGCTGCATGATGCCACTTCCATGGGAGAACTGATCCAGTTAGCCGGTCTCGGCTTTTGTGCCTGGGACGAGGCGGCGGCTTGGACCCGGTCCGGCGCCACCTCTTTAGGCGGCCGCCTGCCCGTGAACCCCAGCGGCGGCCTGGTTTCCAAGGGGCATCCCCTGGGGGCCACCGGATTGGGACAGATTGCGGAAATCGTTAATCAGTTGCGGGGAGGAGCCGGGAAAAGAAAGGTGGACGGCGCCCGATTGGGGATGACGGAAAACGGCGGGGGATTTGTGGGGGTCGAAGAGGCCGCCATGGTGTTACACATTTTTGAAAGGGTGTAAAATCTCTTAAAAAGGAGATGGCTATGGCTTCTATGATTGCCGAAAATGAATTAATGGACGGGGGTAGCGAACCTTCCCGATTTCCCGTATTGTGGGCCACACAGGCCGGCGAAATAGGGACGCCCTTTGCCTTTTCCTGCGGATATGTTTGGGAGTTAGCGGCGCTGAAGGCAGGAGAGGAGTTGCAACTGCCCCCCAACCGGGGCATTACGATCCTCATGAAAAATGGGTTGGGCTATTTTTGTGGTGTCTTGGTGAAAGATAAAGAGGAGGTGGCCAAAAGGGAAGAAACGTTTCGAAAAATTATGATGAAAGTGATGAGGGATCCGATCCAATATTGGGCGGGATTTAAGAAAGAGATGCAGGTCAACCTGGATTATGTGAAAAACTTCGATCTGGAAAAGGCCACCGATCTGGAACTTGTGGAGCACATGGAGAAGACCTGGGCCATCGCCGAAAGGCATTTGAAAATACATTTTCTCGTCATGTACCCTTTCTTGGCGGCTTACATGATGCTGGAGCAGATGTGTCAGGAGATATTCAAAATAGACGAAAATGATCCGGCCTTCATCAAGCTCATGAGGGGCTTTGATTCCCTTGTTTTCACCATAGACCGGAAATTATGGGAGCTGGCCGGGAGGGCCAAAGAACTCGGCTTGGAACCTTTTTTTGACCGGGTAGAAGGAAAGCCCCTTCTCGATGAGTTAAAGAAAAGTGAGAAGGGCCGAGTCTGGGTTGGAGAATTCCAATCGTTTTTAAAAAAATACGGGTTTCGTAACGAAACGTTCACCGATGCCTCCTTCCCCAGTTGGGTCGAAGACCCCAAAATACCTCTGCACCATATCAAAGGATTCTTAACCCGGACCGATCAATTCGATCTGGACACGGTCAGAAAAAGACAGATCAGGGAGAGGAAAAAGGTAGAAAAGGATTTTATTTCCAGGGTTCCCAAGGGAAAAGAAAAAATGAGTCTTATGGATATCCTGGGGGCTATCCTTTTTTCCTGGCGATTTAAGACCTGGGTTAAGAATAAAGAAGCGTTGAAGTTTGCCGCTCTTCTCGGGACCGGTCAGCAATTCGGGGTGTTCAATGAAGAACATAATCTTTATATCGAACAATGTTTTACGGTGGGTTTCCGGATGATCGCCCTGGAGGCAGGAAAACGGTTGGTCAAGGCCGGGGCCTTGGATAATCCGGAAGATGTTTTTTACCTCCGCTATTCTGAGGTGAGGCGCTACCTTCTGAAAGCGGAGTGGTATGATTGTCGTCCCCTGACCGCCAAACGAAGGGCCGGGTATAAACCCGGAGGACCGCCGTATATCGGCGATCCGACGACGGTGGAAATGGATCTGGCTCTGTCAAAGATAGTGGGCGTTGCCGCTCGCGGGGCCGGTATGGCCGACAAAGAGGATGCGGATCTTTGTGGAATCGGCGCTTGTCCCGGGGTATCGGAGGGACCGGCCAGATTGGTCTTTGATACCTCCGAATTGCATACCGTTCAGGAAGGGGAAATTTTGGTGGTAGACACGGTTTGGACGACCTGGACGCCGGTATTTTCCAGAATAAAGGGGCTGGTGACCAATATCGGCGGTACCCTTTCCCATTCGGCCATCGTTGCCAGAGAGTATGATGTCCCGGCGGTTCTGGCCACGGGAGAGGCCACAAAAAAAGTCAAGACCGGCCAGTGGTTGCGCGTGGATGGTACAAGGGGGACCGTGAAGATATTTCCTGAGGGTCCGGATAAATCGTAGAAAAATTTCAATTCAGGAAAAATAAACCGAACGGGGGTAAGCAAATTGAAAAAAGTAGTCTTAGTGGGAACCCTGGATACTAAATCGGAGGAAGCCCTTTTTATCAAAGAGTGTTTGGAAGGGCGGGATATAAAGGTCATAACCGTCGATATGGGGACAGGCCTGAGAGGTAAACCGGTCTTTTCTCCGGACTATCCGGCGGATGAAGTCGCCCGGGTCGTGGGGACGACATTATCCGATGTATTGGAAATCGGTCGAAAAGCCCAGGAAATGGCCATTATGGAGAAGATGGTTGCCGGGGCTTCCACCATTGTCACCAGGCTTTACAGTCAGGGCGATCTCCAGGGCATTATCTCCCTGGGCGGTACCATGGGGACCAATATGGGAACAGCGGTTATGCGGTCTCTGCCTTTCGGAGTGCCGAAGGTCATGCTTTCCACCGCCGCCTCGGGCGACACGAGATCTTGGGTCGGAACTAAGGATATCACCATGATGCCTTCCGTGGCTGACATTGTGGGGCTGAACCGGATTACCAGGGTTTCGCTGCGTAATGCCGCCGGTGCCCTGGCCGGTATGGTTTTATCAGAGGAAGAACCCATGGCCGATAGGCCCCTGATCGGGGTGACGACCTTAGGCGGCACTACGGAATGTGCCCTGCGATTCAAAAACCGGTTGGAAGAAAAAGGCTATGAAGTAGCCATTTTTCATGCTATAGGTTCGGGTGGGATGGCTATGGAGGCGTTAATCCGCGAAGGAAAAATTCAAGGGGTTTTCGATCTGTCCACCAATGAACTCCTCGATCATTTATATGGCGGTCTGACCGATGCCGGGCCCACCCGTTTAGAGGCGGCGGGCGCAAAAGGGATTCCCTGCCTCGTCGCTCCCGGCAATTTGGATCACCTTCTCTATGCCTCGCCGGACCGCATTCCGGGTCGTTTTAAGGGTAAGAAAGTCCATGCCCATGGTCCGACCGTGCATCTCTTACGTAGCGGAAAGGCCGAGATGGAAGAGGTGGGCACGGTTATGGCTGAGAAGCTCAACAAGGCCAAGGGCCCCACTCGCATCCTATTTCCTCTCAAGGGCTTTTCCATTGCCAACCTCTTGAGTAAAGAGGATTTTGATGATCCTGCTGCGGATCACATTCTGTTAGAGACTCTCAAAAAAAACCTCCGGGCGGATGTTGAAATTATCGAATGCGATGCCCACGTCACGGATGAGGCCTTTGCCCATCGGGCGGCTGATGTCTATCTGGATCTTCATCAGTGAAAGGCGGGGAACCCATTCAGAAATTGGGGAAGCAGATGTGCCTGGTTTTCCTGCCGAACCTTCGAGACCAAAGGGTTATAAAAAGCCGCAGGCTTTAAATCGGGAGGCCGAGGATGTCAATAAGGTGGATATTCTGGTTCCACAAGATTGAAAAGAAACATAACGATCTGGTGGGGAAGAAATGTGCCAATCTCGGGGAGATGACCAAAATGGGCCTGCACGTCCCCCCGGGGTTTGCCATCTCCCTGGAAGGATACGAACTGTTCATTAAAAAAACCGGTATCGGCGAAAGCATCCAAAAGATTTTCGATCAGAGTGGCGACCGATTGGAGGAACAAGCCCTGGAAGTCAGGAAAGCCATACAGCAACTGTTTGAAGCCACACCCCTTCCCCTAAAAATGGAAAAGAAAATCCGCAAGCAGTACCAAAAACTGTGCGAATGGACCAAAGAGGAGGATGTCAGCGTGGCCGTGAGATCCAGTGGTGTCGTCAGTATGCCGGGTCAGATGGACACATTCCTGAACGTTCGAGGGGCGGAAGCCGTTATTCGAAATATCCGATCGGTCTGGGCCAGCACCTTCAGCCGGAGGGCCCTCATTTTCCGGATGCAGAAAGGCATTCCGGTTTCAAGCGCTCCTATCGGTGTGGCTGTGCTGAAGATGGTCAATGCCCGAAGTGCCGGTGTACTTTTGACCGTCATCCCTACCTCGGGGGATAAGAGCAAGGTGATTATTGAAGGTCATTGGGGATTAGGGGAAATTGTCGTCGCCGGTGAATCCACCCCGGACACTTTTATAGTCGATAAAGGGTCCTTCAAATGCGACATGACCATAAATCCAAAACGAAAAAAGGTGGTCTATGCCGCCCAAGGGACCGCCATGGAGGATGTACCCGGGGATTTGCGAAACAGGCCTTGTCTAAAGGCTGCGGAGGTCGAAAAACTGGCCGAGACCGGGTGTTTCGTGGAAAATTACTTCGGAGAACCCCAGGACATGGAGTGGGCCATAGACCCCATTTTGCCCTTTCCGGAAAATATTTTTTGGCTCCAGACCCGGCCGGCCAAATGGGTGAAAAAAGAGGGTGCTCACCAGGTGGTCTCCGATTTGATGGGAAGTGTCTTTAAATAATTTAGGCCGAAAATAAGCTCGGAGTATAGAGTTCGGAGTAATCGATTTTTATGCTTCGTGGTGCCCACTGGGAGCATGAACGGTTTGTCCCTGAACCCTGAACCTTAGACCTTATAGACCGTCGGCGTTCTAATGGGAATCCTCAAAATCGAACTCGGGGGACAGGAAGCGGATAAAGGCCCTGGCTGCCGGAGAAAGGTATTTTCGTTTTTTAATCAGTAATCCGTAACTCGAGTACCCGGCCACATCGGAGGCCGGCTTCAAATAGAGGCTTTTCCGGTCTTTCGGCTGAATGGATAATTCGGGGAGCAAAGAAACACCAAATCCCATGGCCACATATTTCTTGACCACTTCCCAACCCCCGGCCTCTACCGTTACTCTGAGATTCGGATTGTAGTTGCGTAAAACCCTGTCGAGTGTTCTCCCCTGGGTCCCTTCCTTATCTGGCATGACCAGGGGGTACCGGGCAATTTCCTCCATAGTTAAACTCTTCTTCCTGGAGAGAGGATGCCTGAGGGGCGCAATAAAATACCGTTCAAAACGCCAGAGTTCCTTTCCTTCGATTCCCACAGGCAAATCCTCTACGGAGCCGACACCGAAGTCCACTTCTCCTTTTAATACCAGGGCGCGGATTTGTTTCCCGGGGACATTGAAAAGGCGCAGTTCACAGCCGGGATGTTGGCTTTTGAATTTTTCCAGATAGTTAGGGAAAATATAAAGCAGGATATCTTCAAAGGAGGCGATTTTGATTTTTCCGACGATAGTCCCAGTTTTTTCCTTAAATTCATTGGCTATGTTATCTATCTTCTCAATGATCGGAGAAACGATGGAAAACAGAACCGATCCGTCAGGGGTCAGATTGATTTGCCGGTTGGATCTTTCAAAAAGTTTTTTTTCCAAACGAGACTCCAGGTCCTTTATCTGCTGGCTGATTGCCCCTTCCGTAACGGAAAGGGCCTGGGCGGCGCTTTTAAAATTTTTATTGATAGCCGCATAATAAAAAGTCTTTAGTCGGGAATAGGGAATGTCAACATTCATGGCGGTCTTTTCTGTTAGTTTTTCTAAATTATATATTTAATTTTTTTAGTTTGACTATATGTTTGACAATTTTATAGGATAATCCCATCAAATACAATGCTAATATTCACCCTTGGAGGGAAGCACGGATGAAGGTTAATTCCACAGGTCTCGGAAAGACCACGATGGTGGCGGATTTCGGTGTTTTTGACACCATGGCCTCGGAGAAAATTGCCGGTCAATATGAAGGAAAGGAAGGGGATTACGTGGTGCTGTCCGTCGATGCCTTTGAACCCATTCATTGGAATATAAAGATCACCTTAGGTGGGAAAGATTTGCGAAGGTGTCTTCTGAAGGTCATGAAACCCCGCATTGCCTTCAGGATGCTTTGGCTGCTGCTCCGGGGAAACACCCTCGATTAAGCTTAGGGAGGACAGAAAACATGGAATCTCAAATACTGACCGGGAAAAGAATTCTGATTGTCGATGACGAGCCCGATATACTGGAAACGCTGGAAGAGATGCTCGACCAGTGCCTTATCGACCAGGCCACTCATTTTGCTGAGGCTAAAAAACTTCTTCATAAAAATGTTTATGATGCCGCGATCTTTGATATTATGGGCGTACAAGGTTATGACCTGCTGGAAATTGCCAATCAAAAGGAGATCCCGGCCCTGATGCTGACGGCCCATGCCCTGAGTGGCGACGATCTGGTCAAAAGCATCAAAGGAGGGGCCCATGTCTATGTGCCCAAGGAAAAGATTGCCCGGATCCCTGTCTTCCTGGCGGATATCCTTGCCTCCCGCGAGGAAGGACTCCGCAGGGACGAGAAGTGGTATACCCGGCTCAAGCCCTATTTTGACCGGAAATTCGGATCGGACTGGCAAGAAAAATATAAAGCCTTCTGGAATGGTTTCAGTGCTCCGAAACCGGGGGAATAATCACTTCTCTGCCCGATGGGATATCGAAACCTTTGCTTAAAGCACTCATCGACTCAATAGGTGAGAGACGGAAACGATCTTTTTAACAGCAAGGCCTTCGCCCCTGAAAGACCTCCTGAAGCCAGGCCATTTCTTCCTCGATCATCTCCTCTAATTCAGGCCCCGACCTGATCAATCCGGCCAGATCGGCTTTCAGATTAAGGGGTTTGATCTGAAGAAGCCACCCTTTTTCATAGGGGCTTTCATTTAATGGAGAGGGATTCTTGTTGAGTTCTTCGTTGACCTTAATAATCTCCCCGGAAACCACAGCGCAAACGGGACCCAGCCAATCACCCGGCTGAACCGAGGCCACCATCTGACCCTGTTCGACTTTCCCATCGGTATAATTGAACTCAACAGCCGTTATCCCGCCCACGGACTGCTGGTAAAAATCAGTTGGACCCATGACCACCAAAACGTCTTCAACCCTGGCCCAGAAATGATTCCGGTTGTAATAGAGGTCATCGGGAAAATAAAATCCATCGATTTTCATGCTTCGTGGCGCCCGTTCAGAATCGAATATTGGCTGCTGTTTCTTCTGATGGTCACTTCCGGGGGACGCTTAATGCCTAATTTTTT
>CAZVHO010000014.1:41732-59432 GCA_964627515.1 uncultured Thermodesulfobacteriota bacterium
GGCTGCTGTTTCTTCTGATGGTCACTTCCGGGGGACGCTTAATGCCTAATTTTTTCATCCTGAATCCCAATGTGGACGGAAGCAAGTCCAGGATTTCGGCCGCTCCGCCCTGGCCGCGGACCCGCCACCCGGTCCTTTGGAGGACCCGTTGAATATGTCGGCGTTCGGCCTCTCGGTGGGTTAAGAGTTCTGTTTCAGCCTCTTCCCGTGGGGGTGTGATATCCAGGTCAGACAACCGAAAAGTAGGTTCGGGACTGCGGATGACCCCCCTTTCGATGACGTTTTCCAACTCCCGGACGTTGCCCGGCCAGTCGTATCGGCAAAGTCGTTCCAGGTCTGTTCCCGAGAGTTCCCTGAAGCTTTTACCCATTTTAGTTGCGTGGAGCTTCAGGAAATAATAGGCCAGGGGGGGGATATCCTCCCTTCTTTCCCGGAGAGAGGGAACCTTGATGGGGAACACATTCAGCCGGTAATAAAGGTCGGACCTGAACTGGCCTTTGTGAACCATGGTTTCCAGATCCCGATTGGTGGCGGTTATCAGCCGGAAATCGGAACGGATGGTTTTTGTCCCGCCGACCCGTTCGAATTCCCTGGTTTGGAGAACCCTGAGCAGTCGGACCTGTACCTCTAACGACAAATCCCCTACTTCATCCAGGAAGAGGGTCCCGCCGTCGGCCAGCTCGAACCTGCCGATCCGTCGGCTGAGAGCCCCGGTAAAGGCCCCTTTTTCATGTCCGAAGAGTTCACTGGGAATCAGGTTTTCCGGCAGGGCGCTGCAGTGGACCCGGATGAAGGGTTTGTCGGCCCGGCGGCTGTGGCGGTGGATATTGCTGGCCACCAATTCCTTGCCCACGCCGGTTTCGCCGGTGATCATCACTGTGGCATCGGTGGCGGCCACCTGTTCCACCTGGGAAAAAACCCGGCCGATAGCCGGGCTCTTGCCGATGATGTCCTCGAAGTGCAGCGTCTTTTGATGTTCTTCCTCGTAGTATTGCTTTTCTTCTTTGAGCTTTTCGCTTTCGTGTCGGGCCTCCTGATAGGCCCGGGAGTTGTCCAGGGCAATGGCCGCCTGGGCGGCGAAATAGGAAAGAAACTCCAGGTCCGAATCCCCGAAGACGTTAGAGAGCAAACGGTTGTCGTGGTAAAGGACCCCGGATACCTTGCCCCGGATGATTAGTGGTACGCAGATGCGGGAGCGGACAGCTCCTTCCTGAGAGGAAACCGGATTGTGGGGAGCCTCGTTTTTGATCGACCCCAACCCGGTCCGGGCCACGGTCTCGATCATTTTCATGGAAGAACTGAAGTGGTGAGAATGGATTTCTTCCTGAGTCAGATTCCTGGAGGCTTTGATTTCGAGCCGCACCTGACCTTCGATCTCCCTCAAAAGGAAAATAACCCCTCTCTCAGCTCCCGTAACCCGATTAATCGTGGAGATGATGTGATGGACCAGTTCTTTGTAGTCCCTGATGGTGGCCGTCTCCTGACTTAACGTGAGAATCACTTCGAGGAGATTCTCACGGGCCGGCCGATCTATCCGAATCAATGATTTTAAATCTTCAGGGAAGAGGTTCTTGTTGAAGGCCGAGAGGGCATTAAAAGCTTGTCGGGCCGTGCTTACGGCCTTATTCTCCTGCCCTTGATTCAGGTGTCTACGAGTCAGCTCAACCAGTGTTCGGCCCCATTCGATCTGATGGCCCGATTCTTCAAGGTATTTGAGTGACTGATCGAGCTGTTGGATAACCTTTTGGGGGGACTGGCCTTGGCGCTCTTGAAGGAAAGCCCTGTAGCGGGAAGCCACGCCTTTGCAATATAAATTACCGCTTTGTATCTGTCTCTGGATCTCCCGCTTCAGGTCCAGATCCTCCAATTTAGGCATCAGACCCTTTTCCATGGCCCAGCAAAAATCCAGTATCATGGGGAAAAAAGACGTGTTGACGTGAACTTGCCGGCTTAAGTCGAGGTAATCACGAAGAAAGGCCTGGGTCTTTTTGATATTCTTTTTTTGAAAGTAACCCCAGGCTAAACTGATCTTGGCTATGAGCGAAACCCAACTGACGTGTCTTCGCTCGGTCTCTTCCAGAACCTTTTCGAAAAGTTCGATAGATTCTTCTAACCTCCCGATTAACATCATAATGGCGGCTATGGCCTGCTCGGCGTAGAGAGATAAATAGACGTCCCCTTTATTCCGGTAACGGGAGCGGATGGCATCCATCATACCCAGACCCTGGCTGATCTGTCCGGTTATGGCGTAGCAATATCCGGCCATTATGGTGGCCATAAGGGAAAACCCGCCAAGAGGGAATTTTTCCACGTCCAGGACCGACTGTTCGTAGCAAAGAACGGCTTCCTTATATCGGCCTTGCCAATAGAAAAAGAAAATGCGAAAAGCTGAAGCCGCACGGAAAAGGGCGGGGTTGTCAATGGCCTGGGCCTGGGCCCAACCCTCCTCAAAAAGACGGAAGGCCTGATCCGTCCGGCCGCAGAGCCATTCGTTCTTGGCCAGATGCATCTTCAGGAGGGCCAACTCGTTCCGTTGATTTTTCTTTCCGGCCCGATCCATGGCCTCTTGAAGCAGGGCCATGACTTGCTGGGTATCATGTCTGGCCATGGAAAGCTTGGAGTATTTTATGGCGGCTTCGATAAAAAGAGCATCCGCCTCCCCGGTGTGGTCGTCGCAGAGGTCGTCGAACACCTTCTTATAACACTGGAGGGCCTCTTCAGTGTTATAAGAAGCTAACTCCATGTTTCCGACCTTAAGGCGTATCTGCGCCCGCTCCATTCCTTTGGGGACATAAGGCAGATGAACGGCTATTTTCTGGGCCTTGGTTTGGTCGTCTTTGAGCGCGTCGGATAAAAGGTGGGCCAGGCGGCGGTGCCATTGTTCCTTTTCCTGAAGGGTAAAGGAATCGTTAAAGGCCTTTTTTTGGTTCTGGTCAATAAAGCAAAAGATGCCCGATGCCTTCCTGGACATCCAGCCGGATTTAAGCCCTCTTTCCATAACGTCTAATATCTGTGAGGGCTTCTCGCCTGTCAGTTCAGCCAGCCAGTCTATGGAGAATTCTTCTTTGAATAACGAAGCTAACGCCAATAACCGCGAAGATGAATTTTTTTGATCCATAATATTCTCTCAAACTTTGAGTTTTAGATTTATTTAACGGATAGCATATTGGTTAATAAAAAACAATATAAAAAACAATGCTCAATTAATTGAGCATTAAAAATGAATATTTTGTCTATTAATTATTTGATATGGGGGACATATTATTTAACTATATAATATTATTAAATAAAATATTTTATTCGCTTTTGGCCCAAGCCTTGCACTAAGAAAAGACAAAATTTGATGAACATGTAAAAAGTCACCAAAACTCGCATTACGTCATTCCGGCCTCCGTCCCGGAGGGGACTAAACCCCGAAAGCCGGAATCCAGTCTTTTTAATTTTTTCTGGACCCCGGCTTTCGCCGGGGTGACGGCCCGGGAGACTTTTTACGAAGCCGTCAAATTTATTTATCTTAAAATTATAAATGCATCAGATGAAAAACAATTCAATTCTATATGAGAGGCATCGAATGGATAAAGAACACATTTTCGGGCGTCAGGCCTTTCCTCATATTTTCCAGGAAGGGCGGATCGGGAAGTTTAAGACCAACAACCGCTGCAAATATGCGGCCTGCTCGGTTTCCAATTATAATACCCACGCCGGTTTCGTTTCCGAGCGGGAGCTATACCGGGATGAGGTCATTGCCAAAACCGGTGCGGGAGTCCTGACCAACCAGGGGGTCTACCCGGACCGGACCGGTGAGGGCAAGACCTACCCGCAGCAATTGGCGGCCTTCGATGATCGTTTCATCCCCGGGTTGAGGAAAGTGGCCGATATCTGGCGCAAAACCGCTCCGGAAGGTACGGTCTTTTTAGGGCAGATCCTTCACGGCGGTCGTTACGGCGGATCAGAGGCCGGTCAATACTGGGTCCCATCGGCCGTCGTGCCCCGTAAGGTCAGTTGGGGAAAAGGGGGCAAACCGCCTCAATTAAAGGAGATGACCAAGGACGATATCGCCTGGTGCATAGAAGACCACACCAATGCCGCGGTCAGGCTGATCAAGGCGGGTTTTGATGGGGTGGAAGTGACCTGTTTCGTCGGCTATTTGCTATCTAATTTCCTTTCCAAATACACCAACCGCCGGACAGATGAATACGGCGGGTCGGTTGAAAAACGGGCCAGGTTTATGGTGGAGCTTATCCAGTCCATGCGCAAGGCCGTTGGCGACCACCTGATCGTCGGGGTCCGCTTAAGTTCGGATGAACTGCTTCCCGAGGGCAACACCCGGGAGGAGAACCTGGAGATCATGAAGATTGCCCAGGACGTGGCCGGTGTGGATTATATCAGTGCGGTCGTAGCCTGGCATGAATCCCCGGAGGGCTCCTGGGGGCGGGAGAAGAAATCGGACCATTTCCTTTATTCCCTGGAAGGGATCAGGAAGGTTGTCGATCTGCCCATCGCTTTCGGACCCCAATTGAAAGACCCTTATGTGGCTGAAAAGGCCCTTTCAGAAGGGCTGGTCGACTTTTGGGAAATGTGCCGCCCCTTCCTGGCTGATCCGAACCTCCTGAATAAAACCGCTAAAAACGATATCAGGGGTATTAAGAACTGTATCAACTGTCTCTGGTGCGGGGCCAAGTTCGGTAAGGGCCAACCCTATATCTGCGCCATCAACCCCCTCTTAGGTCACGAGAAAGATCCGGACTATCAACCCAACCCCATCCTCTGGCCCAAGAAGGTGATGGTCATCGGCGGAGGTCCGGCCGGCTGCGAAACGGCCTTGGAGGCGGTTAAAAGAGGGCATCAGGTGACCCTTTTTGACCGCAATGAACGGCTGGGAGGACAATTCCTGGCCGCCAGCGGCGACACTTACGGCGGTTTTACTTACCGGTCTCTGATCGAATGGTACGAAGAGCAAGTTAAACGCCTTGGGCTGGATGTTCGCCTGAATACCGAGGTTACCCCTGAGGTGATCTTCAAGTTCCGGCCGGATGTGATTGTAATGGCCACCGGGGCCAAAATCAGCATCCCCAACGTACCTGGTGCTCAGGGCGCAAATGTATTTTCAGCTTATGATATTTTAACCGGCCGTAAGCCGGTTAAAGGGAGCAGGGTGGCTGTCCTGGGGGCGACCACAGTCGGTTTTGCCGTGGGGCACCGGCTTTATGATGAAGGCAATGAAGTGGTGTTTATTGAAAAAGGTCCGGTGGAATTCAGACGGGACGTGGTCATGAATTATGCCTGGCGCTACCGGATGTGGTTCAAAAAGGCTCAAAAGGATCGGGTCAGCTCGGTCGTTGAAGCCCAGGTTCTGGAGATAAACGATAAAGGGGTCCAGGTGCACCTATCCAGCGGCCAGGAAAAGTTCGTGGCCGCCGACAGTGTGGTCCTGGTCGATCGGGAACAGGACCAGGACCTCATCGATATCGTTAATGAAAATGTGGATGTCCTGGAAATTGTCGGAGACGCCATCCGGCCGCGCTATATCTTCAACGCCGTCCATGAGGGGTTCAAGGTGGGACGCCGGATTTGAAAAAGTTAATACAAAATGAAGTTGCAAGTTGCAAGATGCAAGTTTCAAGAGTTAAAAAACCTTGAACCCTGAACCTTGAACCTGTTTTTATGCTTCATGGCACCTCAAAAAGTATGAGGGCTTAACATAAATTAAAGGAGAGAAAATTATGCTAACCAGTATTTGGGGGATCAACATTGCCGTTAAAGACCTGGAAAAGGCGGTAGAACGGTATGGAAAGCTGCTGGGAGTAAAAGCCCAGATTTCTTCTGACCCTAAAAATGTCGCTTTCCCGGGGATAACCGCGGCGTCATTCGTCTTCAGGGGGTTTACCATTAACCTGATGACTTCATCCGATTCTAGCAATCCGGTGGGCCGGTTTCTGGAAAAAAAAGGAGAAGGCATTCTACTAGTCTCCATCGAGTCGGACAACATTGATGATGATGTGGAGGGTCTCAAAGGCAAAGGAATGACCTTCTTTTTTCAGGAAAACACCAGCGGGGGTTATGGGAAAGTTAATTTCATTCCGGCCTCAACCATGAACGGCGTGCAGTGGGAAATTTTGCAACCGCCGCAGGAATGGAAAGATCGGCGTAACGGATAGGATCATACGAAAGGAGGCTACTCTAACCTTGAGGATGTCTGAGAGGCGGGATAAGGAATCTAAAACATTTTGCAGGAAAGGGGGAAGGGGGAAATGGGTAAGGTTAAAAGGGAGAGAAAAAAATTGTGGGGGTTCCAGAATAATCGGTTCGGAAGGATTGCCGCGGCGGTCGCTTTGCTTCTCATGGTTTGCGGCAGCGTCGGGGCATTCGAGATTCCTACCGGAATAGAGGATCTTGATCTCCGCTGGGACAATACCTTAAAGTACAACTTTGGGTATCGGACCGAAGGCCAGGACAGTGCGATCCTCAAAAACCCGAATGTGGATGATGGAGACCGGAATTTTAACAAGGGAATCATATCCAATCGGTTCGATATCCTGTCCGAACTCGATATTCAGTTTAAAAAAAAATATGGGGCCCGATTTAGCGCGGCTGGTTGGTACGACCAGAGATATCATGATGCTTTGGATAACACCTCCATTGCCACATCCAATCATCTTGAAAACGGACGTCCGGCCATTGGCTTGAGCAATGTTACCAAGCGATATTTTGCCGGTCCTGAAGCCGAATTGCTCGATGCCTTTGTGTTCAGTAATTTCGATCTTGGGGCGGTGCCGGTGAATCTTAAGGTGGGCCGGCATACCCTTTACTGGGGTGAAAGTCTGACGCTATCGGGGGCTATTCATGGCGTATCCTATGCCCAGATGCCCATTGACGTCATCAAGGCCTTTGCAGTACCAGGCTCAGAGGCTAAAGAATTGTTTCGACCGCTATTCAATATCTCGACCCAGGTACAGCTTACCGATAAATTTTCCATTGCGGGGCAATACTTCCTGGAATGGGAGTCCTATCGATTTCCTGAAGCAGGTTCTTATTCCAGCTTCTCCGATATACTTTTGCAGGGAGGGGAGTCGCTTATATCCGGACCGGCCAGATTTTTACATGGCCCCGATAGTCAGCCCAGCGGGAAAAAAGACTGGGGACTCTCGGCACGATGGACGCCTCGGTGGCTGGACGGGACACTGGGCGTATACTATCGGCGCCTTTCCGACAAATTGCCCCAAACACAATTGAATCCGGTGAAAGGCCAGTATTCTTTTGTTTATGGCGATTCCGTCGATCTTTACGGGCTGAGTCTGGCCAAGCAACTTTTCGGCGTCAGCATCGGTGCTGAATTGTCCTACCGTAAAAATATGCCGTTGATCAGTGATGCGGTAGTCAGTATACAGCGTCCGGCTGAGGGCGAGACCTTGGGGGCACGGGGCAATACCTGGCACGGAGTACTCAATTTTATCGGATCCTTAACGCCGCCGCTGTGCGATCAGGCCAGTTGGAGTCTGGAATTTACCTGGAACCGCTGGGACAGTGTGACTCAGGGCAACCCCTATTTCAAGGGACGGGATGGGTATACGGCCATCGATCGCGTCTCCAAGGATTTCATGGGCGTTGGGGCAAATTTCACGCCGATCTGGTTCCAGGTCTTTCCGGGAATGGACCTGTCAATGCCCCTTTCTTACAGCCGGGGCTTGTCGGGGAATGCGGCAGTATCTTTCGGGGGTAACGAGAGTGCCGGAAACTATAGCCTCGGACTTTCACTGGATGTCTACAATAAATATAAATTTGATCTCAAGTACATCGATTTCTTCGGCGATTTTACAACAGGGCCGACCGGCGCCGTCACCGTTTCCAACGGTGCCTTTGGCTTGCTCAGTGACCGCGGCATGGTCACCTTTACACTCAAAGTCACTTTTTAGGAGAAGGAGGAAAAAAGTCATGATGATTCGCAAGAACTTGATAATGGTTTTGGTGGTGCTGGCCTATGCGGGATGCGTTTTCGGGGCGGTCAGCCCGGAAGAGGCCAAGAAATTGGGTGCGACGCTTACCCCGATTGGGGCCGTAAAGGCCGGCAACGCCGACGGCTCGATTCCCGAATACACCGGCGGGCTGATCAATCCTCCGGCGGGCTTTGTGAAGGGCTCCGGTTTACGTCCGGACCCGTTTGTGAGCGAAAAGCCCTTGTTTTCGGTCGATGCCAAGAATATGGCCCAGTATGCCGACAAGCTCACCGAGGGTGTAAAGGCCACCATGAAGAAATACCCGGGTTTTCGCATCGAGGTCTACAAAACCCACCGTACGGTGGCCTTCCCCGATTTTGTGCTGGCCAATACGATTAAGAACGCCATGAAGGCCAAAACCGCCAAGGGTGGCCTGATGCTTCAAAACGCCCATGCGGGTTATCCTTTCCCAATCCCGAAGGATGGCTTTGAGGCCATGTGGAACCATCAGATCCGTTTTTCCGGTGATGCCTATACGATGAATTATGAATCCTATAACGTCGATTCCGCCGGCACCCCATCCCTGTCGCTGAACGCCCAATTTACCGTTGACTACCCGTATTATGATATCAGCAAGACGGAAGTGGATTATTACTCCCGTGTAAAGATCTTATATACGGGTCCTCCCCGCCGCGCCGGAGAGGGCTTTATTTTATTGGAACCGCTGGATTATACGGAAAAGGGGCGGCGTGCCTGGCAATACCTTCCAGGTCAGCGTCGGGTGAGACTGGCGCCGGACATTGCCTTCGACACCCCTAACCCCGCGACAGCCGGCGGGAGCTGTTATGATGACACCTTTCTTTTCAACGGGTCCATGGAGCGTTTCAACTTTAAACTTGTGGGCAAGAAGGAAATTTTTGTTCCCTACAACAATTACAAATTATCTTACTTCCAAGGAGATTTGAAACAGGTACTCACGCCGAAATATTTAAACCCTGACCTGGTACGTTGGGAACTTCACCGGGTATGGGTGGTTGAGGGAACGCTTCGGGAGGGCAAGCGGCATATCTACAGTAAACGAACCTACTACTTGGATGAGGATTCCTGGACGGCTCTGGCCTCGGATGAATACGATAAGCGGGGAAACATGTATCGTGTGGGCCTGGCCTATATGTCGCCAAGCTATGACCTGCCGACCCAAAGTGCGGAAATGGTGACCTTCTATGACCTTATTGCCCATTCTTATGCAGTCAGTTCGTGGCCGCGAAAAGGGATTAAATATACCGGAAAAATGCGGGATGTGGATTTTAGTCCCGACGGTCTGGCCGGCAGCGGTCTTCGTTGAGGTTAGAGCCTATAATGATCCCACGAATTTTTTCCATGGCGTTAACAGCGGTTGTTTTGTCGATGACCATCACTTCCGGGGCCTTCGGGTTCCGGGACGTGCTGGACACTCCGGCCTTGAGAAGTAGACTGGCCCCAAAGACCCTGCTTAACGGGGTCACCCGAGCAGGTTCGCGAATAGTCAGCGTCGGCTGGCGAGGCCACATCGTTTATTCGGATAACCAGGGAAAGAGCTGGTCCCAGGCCAGTGTTCCGGTCAGCTCCGATCTGGTGGCCGTCCATTTCCCATCACCCCAAAAGGGATGGGCGGTCGGGCATGACGGTGTGGTGCTCCACAGCTCTGACGGCGGCACTACCTGGACCAAACAATTTGACGGACGTGCCGCTGTCCGGATCATGATGAGCACCACCACCGAACATGCGCGTAAGGATTTTTCCGGGGGGACTGAAGCCCGTCAACGGCTCATAGAGGACGTCAAACAATTGGCTCAGGAAGGGCCGAGCAAGCCCTTCCTGGACGTCTGGTTTGATGACGAGAAGACCGGTTTTATTGTCGGGACCTTCAATCTCATTTTCCATACCGTCGACGGGGGCAAGAATTGGGAGTCCTGGTTTGACCGCACCGAGAATCCTAAGCGTCTGCATTTTTATGCTGTTCGCCGGATAGGTCAGGATCTGTTCCTCTGCGGCGAACAGGGGATGGTCCTGAAGCTCGATCAAAGGGCGCGAAGATTCCGGGCGTGTAACCTCCCGCACAAAGCGACTTTTTTCGGGATCATTGGTAAACCGGGGACCGTGACCGTTTTCGGACTGCGAGGCCATGCCTTCCGCAGTCAGGATGGCGGTGACAACTGGCAGAAGGTTGCGACCAAGGTCCAGGTGGGTCTGACCGGGGCCACTGTGGCCGAAGATGGACGGATCATATTGGTAAGTCAGGAAGGGAATGTTCTGATGAGCACCGATGATGGGGCGAGTTTCAATCCGGTCAAGGTGGCGCGGCCTATCCCCGCTTCGGCAGTCATAGCCTTTGACAAAGATACCCTCCTGTTGGCCGGACTTCTCGGATTACACATACAGCGGCTCAGGTAACCTCCCATTTGGAGAACTGAAAATGGACTTCGGAACGGACAAAGACAAAATTGATGAAATGCCGGTAGTAAAGGACCTGAAGGATTTCGATATCAAATCCGGGAATGTACTTGAACGGATGATCTTCAACAACAGGGTGCTTTTGATTATCGTCTGTACTCTGATCACCCTGGTTTTAGGTTTTCAGGCTCGAAAGATCGTAATCAACGCCAGCTTCGAGAGGATGATTCCCCAGAGCCAGCCTTACATCAAAAACTATCTGGAGAATAAAAATCACTTGCGGGGGCTTGGTAATTCCCTCCGAGTGGTAGTGGAGAATACCCGGACGGATATCTTCGATCCGGAGTATCTGGAGGTACTGAGACAGATCAATGATGAACTCTTTTTAACCCCAGGGGTGAACCGGGCCTGGTTGAAATCATTATGGACGCCATTGGTGCGCTGGAAGGAGCTTACCGAGGAGGGTTTCGCCGGCGGCCCGGTTATGCCGGATAACTATGATGGTTCGGCTAAAAGTATCGACCAACTTAAACAAAATATCGCCCGAGCGGGTATTATCGGACGTCTGGTGGCCAATGATCTTAAATCGTCCATGATTATAGTGCCCTTGCTGGATACGGACCCCGATACCGGCCGGTATCTTGATTATCGAGCCTTATCCAGACAATTGGAAAAGAATATCCGTGTGCATTACGAGAAGGGCAACAAAGCCGGGGCTGGAAAATTCAGGATTCATATCATAGGCTTTGCCAAGATCATGGGAGATATGATCGAAGGATTGATGAAGGTGATGATCTATTTCCTTGTGGCCGCCGTCATTGCCGTTCTGGTCATCTTCCTTTATACCCGGTGTATTCGCAGCACGGTGCTGGTGATTGCCTGCTCGTTGATCGCCGTGCTCTGGCAGATAGGTCTGGTGGCCACTTTCGGCTTTGAACTCGATCCCTATTCCATCCTGGTGCCATTTCTGATTTTTGCCATCGGCGTGTCCCATGGCGCCCAGAAAATGAACGGCATCTTGCAGGACGTGGGGCGAGGCACCCACAGACTGGTGGCCGCCCGGTATACCTTTCGCCGCCTCTTCCTGGCCGGGTTGACGGCCCTCCTGGCCGACGCCGTCGGCTTTGCCGTGCTGATGCTGATCGATATTCCGGTAATCAGATATCTGGCCCTGGCCGCCAGCCTGGGTGTGGCCGTTCTCATCTTTACCAACCTCATGCTCCTGCCGGTACTCCTTTCCTTTATCGGCGTGAGCCCGGTGGCCGCCCAGCGTAGCCTGCGTATGGAAGACGAAGAGACCCGGAATAGGGGGGCTGGGGTGATCTGGAGCTTTCTCTGCCGGTACACGGAACGTCGCTATGCGATTCGTGCGGTGGCGACTGCCTCCCTGCTGGCCGTCTTCGGCTTAGTTATGAGTTTTCACCTTAAAATCGGCGACTTGGACCCGGGTGCGCCCGAGCTTCGGTCGGATTCGCGCTACAACCTGGACAACGCCTACATCATTTCGCATTATGGGCTTTCAAGTGACCAATTCGCTGTGATCGTCAAGACCCCTCCGGATGGCGTCATGAAGTATGAATCCCTTATCGAGGCCGATCGTTTGGCCTGGACACTGCACCAGGTCCCCCGGGTCCAGACCGCCACCTCCCTGGCGGATGCCATGCGCCAGGTGACATCCGGTTCTTATGAGGGGAATCCCAAGTGGCTGACGATCTCTCGCAATCAGAAGGAACTAGATTATGCCGGTAATATGGCTTTGACCTTTAATCCGGACTTTCTAAACGGAGAGGGATCGGTCATGCCGGTGATCGCTTACCTTTCCGACCACAAGGCGGAGACCCTGGAGCGAGTCATTAAGGTAGCCGCTGGCTTCTCAGAGAAGCATAATGTTAAAGATCGGCAGTTTCTGTTGGCAGCGGGTAACGCCGGAATCGAAGCGGCTACCAATATCGTCGTTCGGCAGGCTAACCGTACCATGATGCTCTATGTCTATGCAGCGGTTATCCTGCTCTGCTTTATCACCTTCCGCAGTTGGCGGGCGGTATTGGTGGCAGTGCTGCCGCTCATTATCACCACGATTCTGTGTGAGGCCTTGATGGTGGCCCTCGGCATCGGGGTAAAGGTCGCCACCCTCCCGGTAATCGCCCTGGGGGTCGGTATCGGCGTGGATTACGCCCTTTATCTCCTGAGCGTACAATTAGCCCAGCAGCGAGCCGGCCTGTCGCTCGGAGAGGCCTATAAACGGGCGGTCCGGTTTACCGGCAAGGTGGTCGGACTGGTTGGAATGACGCTGGCGGCCGGGGTCATCACCTGGGTCTTCTCACCGATCAAATTTCAAGCCGATATGGGCATACTGCTGACCTTCATGTTTCTCTGGAATATGGTCGGTGCCCTTATGCTTATTCCGGCTCTGTCCTATTATCTGTTAAGAGAAAATATTGGAGAAAAAGGTGGAACGGGTCGGCAATAAAATGTATCTTCTTTACAGAAAAAGGAAATGCTTTTACTTGAAAATAACAACCAGGAAAACGAGGTGACAACATGATGAACGGTTGTGTACCATGGCCGGAAGAATGGGTTAAGGAATATAAACAAAAAGGTTACTGGGAGGGAATACCTTTAGGTGACCATTTCGATCAATGGGTCGAGCACTATGGGGACAGGCCGGCCATAGCCTGTCAGGGAAGAGAAATCACCTATCGCCAGATGGGAATCTATGTTACCAGGCTTGCCTATCATATGGCGAATATGGGGATCAAGACCAATGATCCGGTCATCTTTCAGTTGTTCAACGGACCGGAGGTGCTTTATCTATTTTACGCCTGTATGAAGATAGGTGCTATTCCCGTCTGTTCGCTGGCCACCCACCGTTGGGCCGAGATCAGCTTTTTCGCTGAGATTACTGAAGCCCGGGTACACGCCATACCGGCCGGTGTTATTCAGGATTTTGATTATGAAGCCTTTGCCGACGAACTCAGAGATGCGAACACGAGTCTGAAATTTGTCCTGACCGTCGGCAAACCCAGCCGGCCCGACATGGTCTCCATCAACGATCTTATCGAAAAGGAAGTGGACCTGGAAATGGCGAAAGAGACGTTGGCCCGGTTCCGCCCCGATCCCATGGAACCGGCGGTTTTTCAGTTGTCCGGAGGAACTACCGGGGTGCCCAAAGTCATCCCCCGGACGCATAATGATTACTACTACAATGCCAAGTGTTGTGCCATCAGGTACAATTTTGAAGAAAAGACCCGTTTCATAACCCCTCTACCTATGACACACAATGCACCACTGGTTTGCATGATACTCCCTGTCCACCTTTCGGGTGGACTTCTGGTGCCTGTTGCTCCGAGGCCTGAACAAATCCTTCAGGAGATTGCCCAAAACAAGGTTAATTATTTAGTCGTGGGAGGTTTCCTCGTTCAAGCCTTACTGAGTTTACCGGGCGAAATGGTTAAACAATATTTTGGTTCAGTTGAAAGGCTATGGGCTGCAAGTATCCAGCCGGAAGCGCTCGAGAAACTTCGAGAGATTTTAAACAGCGATAGCTGTCAGATCTTCGGGATGGCCGAGGGATTGATCACCGGGACGAAGCAGGATGATCCCCTTCACGTCAAGTTGCAGACCCAAGGGCGGGGGATATCCGAAGCGGATGAAATCAAGATCATAGACCCGGAAAGCCTTCAAGATCTGCCCCAGGGAGAGATCGGGGAGATGATCTGCCGGGGTCCCTACACCATCCGCGGTTATTACAAAGCCCCTGACCGGAACAAAGAGGCTTTCACCTCTGATGGGTTTTACCGGAGTGGGGATCTGGGCAAGTTGGATGAACACGGCAATTTTACCTGGGCGGGACGTATCAAGGACTGTATCGACCGGGGAGGAGAAAAGGTCAATGCCGAAGAGATTGAGATCCATATCAGGGCCTTTCCTAAAGTGTTGGACGTGGCTGCGGTAGCCATGCCCGATAGGGTCTTCGGGGAGAGCATCTGTGTTTTCGTGATCCCCAAACACGGGGAGACGTTCACATTCGAAGAACTTCGCGGTTTCATGCTGAATGAGAGGAAGATCGCCAAATTCAAGGTACCGGAACGTCTGGAATTCATAGATGTATTACCGGTAACGCACGTAGGCAAACTGGATAAGAAAGGCCTGCGGGAAAAGATCGCTGCAATCCTCCGATCGGAGGACAAGATCTGAAAAGATCGAGGAGGTGTGTAATGATGAAAACCATTTATTCCGTTACTATTGCCGTCGAGGATTTGGATCAGGCGGTAAAGAATTATGAAGAATTCCTGGGGGTCAAGCCCAGTTATAGCTCAGGCTATGAAGTGCTTTTTACCGAATGCGGGTTAAGAGAGATCGGTATTGATGAAAAGGATCAAATAGCGGTATTTGATTTGCCAGGTATTAGATTTATCCTTCTTACCGGATTTGATAATACCGCACCGATAGGCCGTTTTATCAGGCGCAAAGGTGAAGGGGTTTTTATGATCTCCATGGCGGTAGAAAACATACGGAAGGAAGCCGATCGACTTCGAAAAAAAGGCAAGAAGTTGGTTTTGAGCAATAACATAGAAGGGAATTTCGGTTCAATTAACATTATTCACCCCAATGACATGAATGGCGTTCTATTTGAACTCATAGAGCCATCGGAGAACTTCAAGAAATAGGTGCCAGGTCTTTCCTTCAGGGAGTTAGAAAATGTCAAAAAAAATATTCAGAAGAATTTCGAATGTGGTCTGTCTGATCCTGGTGGCGACAGGGCTGTTATTTTCGGTCAAAGCAACAGCAGGTCCTACGGTGGTCGCATCTTCACCACAAAAGGCTGTAACCCCCTCGCCGGAAATTAGATTTTCG
Source organism: uncultured Thermodesulfobacteriota bacterium (assembly GCA_964627515.1). GTDB lineage: Bacteria > Desulfobacterota > RBG-13-43-22 > RBG-13-43-22 > RBG-13-43-22 > RBG-13-43-22. The sequence continues at coordinate 56,957 of CAZVHO010000014.1, forward strand.
GACGGGGTCCCGCTCGTGCCAAGTATCTGTCCGATCATCATTCTAAGCGGCTCGGATTATGAAATGGGCTATCAATACGCTCAACAGGTCATTCAAATATTCGGCCCATGGATATTTAAGGATTATAGCGGTAGAAAGTTTTCCAAGACGGAATTAAGGGAAATAAAAAAATGGGAGAAACCTATTAAGAGGTATGCCCCGGAAATTCTGGAAATGTGCCGGGGTTGGGCCGATGGAGCAACCCAGGCAGGGATCCCTATGTCATATTATGACGTGGTGGAGCTTTGGACCGGGCATTCACCTCCGGCCACCGATCTTGTTGCCTTTGATTATAATTGTACCGGTTGTGCGGCCTGGGGAAAGGCTACTAAAGATCATAAGCTGGTTTGCGGCTCCTCTACGGATCATAACTGTACCTTCCAGGCAACCATAATTGCCTTTCCAAGGACCGGCAATAATTTCATATATACCCCTTTTTCCGTTAATGGAAACATGCCCGATCCTCCTTTTCATAACTGTTTCGCCGGTCATCCCGGGATGAACAGCAAGGGTTTGGCCTATGTGCACCATGGTTTTGGATTAACCCTTGAGCCTAAAAGTTCTTGGGGCTATGGCATACGACGGGGAACCAGTGTCTTTCATAATCTTCGTTTTTGCAACAATGTTGAGGAGGTAGTCAAAAGCGATTTATCCATTCCCGTAGGTGATTCGGGTCGCGTCCTCGGTAGCGCCGGCGGTTTTTGGGCTGATATAAGGGGCAACGCCTGCTCCATTGAATCCAAAAAGGATCCCATCGTGGTCAGAAGAGCCGGGGAAAATGGTGAGACGGATTTCCTGTATGCCAATAACAATCCGCTGTCCCCGAAATACACCGGCCATGAATATTTAACAAAAGGTTTAACCTATCAGCCCCATTTGGGTTGGTTTACCTTGATCCCTGACCTGAAGCAGTCCCCCGGTTTTGTTGCCAGGGATATGGTAGGAAAAGATTCCGCTGCCCGGAACTACCATTTCTGGGAATTGTTCAGTCATTATGTCGGTCAAATAGACCTTCCCTTTATGCAGATGGTTTACCGTAAGGCAGAAGAGGTGCCACCCTTCCCAAGTTTGCAGGATGCTGCCAATGGTTTTAGATTCACTGATAAATTCTGGGCCTGGGGAACCGGTAGAGGAAGGCAGGCTTTTGTGGCCGCCATGAAACCTGATGATAGTCATTCCGGAATCTATCTTGGGGGCATCGGACAATTGTCACGAAAGGTTATTACTGCGGAACCATTCAACCTTTATCCCGACCAGACATTTTCCCAATGGGAGGTCACACTGGCCCAATCCCCTTCCGCGGTTACCTCGAAAGCCAAAGAAACAGCCCAGTGGGATATGACCTATGCCAACGAAAAGCTGGCTAAATTAAACCCTTCCCATGCTTCCTATAATGAACTATCCCGGTTATTGAACGAAGCGGCCATTGAGATGCAAAAAGGCAATTATTATACAGTGCTGGCCGCTAAATCCAAGGGCAATGAACAAATCTATAGCTGGGCCAAGGCAACCCGATGTTTTACAAGATGTCAAGTTCGGGCCCGGCAGGTCTTAGACGGCCTTGTCCCGCCACCAGAAAACCCGGAGGACCTCGGGCTTAAACCCTATGGATACTGGAAAACAACCCCAATTCAATAAGAAAGAGAAGGGTTCCCAAAATGGAAGATAAAATTAAATGTGAAGGTTTTAAGCAGAAAGTCAATGGACTCGAATTCTACTGTGAATTGCGGGGGAGCGGTCCAACCATTGGGTTGATACCCGGCGGCGTAGGAGATTGTGGCAGTTTTGAAAAGGTGGCGGAAATGCTGGCCGGTGAATTTACCGTTTTCACTTATGATATGCGTTATTGCTCCCGCTCGGAAAGGCCGGCCAAGATGAGCCCTATTACTCCCGGAATTCTGGCCGACGATACGGCTGCCTTAATCAAGACCCTGGATCTGGCCCCCATTTCTTTTTATGGGAGCAGTTCAGGCGGGCAGTGCGTGCTGAGCCTGGGGGTTTATTATCCGGAACTTTGCCGGAACCTTTTGGTTCACGAGGCGGCCCTGATGAGTGATACCCCGCCCGGAAGCGGCGTAGCCTTTTTAAAAGCCCAGGTTGAGACGATGGTCCAGATGACCGGTTCGAAAGATACCCTTTTTAAAGTTATGGGGCCGGTCATGTCCGGAGACCCCCAGGCCTGGGAAGCTCTGGGACCTGAATTTCATGAACGGATCGGGAAGAACGGACAGGTGTGGATTGATCTGATGCTGGAGCAGGTTTCATCAAGGGTATATACCGATAAGGAACTGGCTAATTTACCGCCAACAGTATTTTCCGTAGGTTTAACGCAGGCCGGATGGCTGGTTTATGCTACTATTAAAACGGCCCAAAGGGCCAAAGCAGAACTGGTCTGGCTTCCTGGCACGCATTATCCGCAAGTTTCACACCCCGATGC
>CAZVHO010000015.1:0-58965 GCA_964627515.1 uncultured Thermodesulfobacteriota bacterium
TGGATCAAGGCACTTTCCGTCTGGTGGATGGGGGCTATTTCAACAACTCCGGCATGGCTTCGGTCGTCCAACTGTTGCGTTCGATCCTGCCGGTTGTTGCGAGTAGTGAATTCGCCGGCAAAATCCGGCCGATTGTACTAATCCTTTCCAGCAGTCCCGATTTACAGGAACCAGGACCGGATAAGTTCAGCGGATCGCTGGCCGGTGCCCTTCTCAGCCCGGTGTCCATATTGGGAAAAACCGGCGGGGCGCATGAGGACACTTACCTTAAAGAAGCCCGGGACCTGGTTGGGGATAAGGGGGTGGTGGGGGACTTAAAACCGCCCAAAGGTTCGCCGGACGTGGCTTTGGGCTGGATGCTTTCGTCTGAAACCCGCTGTCAAATGGACCGGACCATCAACATCGTTCTGAATAAATCCGATGGATCGGCATCCATCGGGAATTTCTTGAAAATGGGCACAACTCAACCGGCAACATGGACTTCATGTCCGCCGCCTGCAAACCTTAAATAATTTTTTAGGCACGTGCAGGGCAGGTGGGTTTTAGGAGGATCTTTATGGCCACCGGATCGGCGAAATAGGTCGCTTCGCCTCCCGGTAAACTTTATGTTTGGAAAGGAGATCAGTATGAATGAAATCGATAGGCCGATTGAATGGCTGGATGGGAACGGCGAGACCGTTGAGATCGGCTACTTCAATCCTCATGGCCAGCAGTGCTGCGGTCATTGCGGAGTGCCGGGGACCGATCATGGACAGTATGCATACAAAACCGAATGTACTATCTGTGGCTATGTGTATGGAACAAACGGGTCTGATATGTTCGAGAGGCGGTGTCCCGAGTGTCAGAGAGGGGCGCCGGGGATCAGGTACTGGAGGATTACCACGAGCTGAAATCATTCGAAATCGGCCTAACCAGCCAATCCTGTCCTCTTAAAGGGTTCCTTTCCCCATGATCCCATATTGATAACGAAGGTTAAACCATCCCAGGATATTGCTGGCAACCATTAGAAAATTAGTGGAGCTTTTCGAATTCCAATGGTAAACTGATAATTACTGGATTTGGGAGAGGATAATTATTAAAGGCGCAGAAGGACACAAGGAAAATGGAGATTGCTAAAAGAATAACTGTTGATGAAAAAATCAGATTTGGAAAACCGGTGATAAAAGGAACACGGGTCCCGGTGGATTTGGTTATAGGTAAATTAGCCGGTGGATTGGCTTATGAAGAGGTCATGTCGGAGTATGAAATAACCAGAGAAGATATCCTGGCAGCATTGGATTATGCTGCCAAACATCTCGCAGATGAAGAAGTCAGGGCCGTCGCTTAAGATGCCTAAATTTGTAATTGATGAGGACATGCCCCGGTCAACGGCAAAACTCCTAAAGTTTAGTGGCTTCGAGGCATTTGATGTTCGGGATTATGGGTTAAGAGGGAAAGATGATGGAGAAATATATAAATTTTCTCAGACCAATAGGGCCGTCTTGTTGACAGGAGATTTGGGGTTTGGGAACCTGCTTCATTTCCCGCTCGGTACGCATTCTGGAATTTTTATCGCCCATTTCCCTAATGAAATATCAACTGCTGAATTGAATAACCAGATAATCAAAGCCATTTTAAGTCTGAAAGAAGATGAGTTTAACGGAAATCTAATTATTCTTGAGCCCGGCAAATTAAGGATCAGAAGGAATCCAACCCAATAGTCGGCACGTAGAATTCGTTTCTAAACAAAATCATCGAAAAGATCTATTAAAAGTTTTGAATTGTCTTAATGAATTAGGTGAGTTATGTATAGTCGAGGTCCCAGGGCAAGATGGGTAGGATAAATTGATAATATCTCTTTAATGCTGAAGATTTTTTTGGATGGGGAGATATGCAGAAAACTTCAGACTAACTGGTTATGTCTGATTCAAGGAGGACGTATTGAAGGGGCAGTGGATAGGAAGATTTGAAGGCGATGTTGAAGGGCAAATTATCGCAAATATCGACGACCTCGGGAAGACTTACGGAGGTGCGGTCTTTTTTCTCCCCGAGAAACAGGGGTTGCCAGCTTCGGCTGCATACTTCGAGACCACAGACAAGAAAGCCAAGAGCGCTTGCAAAGCTCTAACCGTGCCCATTGATCCTATAACTAGCCAACCAACCGCTTGGGAGAACATCCAGAAATTATTCCCTGGAGTCGCTCATTCCAAGGAAGCTGTTGTGGAGATACAATTCGAGAAGAACAGGCTCCACTTGAAAGCCAAAACCGATTTAGGGACAAAAGTCGAAAGCAGTATAGCGAGAAATCCGCCCACGAATACGTCGGACATCAAGGGTGCCGTTAAGACTTGGGAAGAGTACAAAGCCTTTGTTTCCAAACTGGCAGGGCAGAAGAACATATTCCGGGGACAGCGAACACCCTGGAAACTCAGAACGGCCTTTCACAGAAGAGGTAGATACAATCTCACTCGTTTCCTAAACGTGGACATTCCTCTTCTGTATCGGCATCTGAGCGCGAGAACATCGCACGTATTCAACATGGAAATACCAAATGAAAATGGAGCCTTTCTGAACCTCGTTCAACATCACGGTTACCCAACACCCCTACTGGATTGGACTTACTCTCCCTATGTCGCCGCATTTTTTGCGTTCAGAGGAATGGCCAAAACGAATAAGAATGAAGTCGTGAGGGTGTACATCTTCGACCAAGAAAGGTGGAGACGTGATTGGAGCCAGGTGATCGTGCTAAATGTTCCGTTTCTGCATATGTCTATCATTGAATTCCTTGCAATCGAGAATGAACGACTTATTCCTCAACAATCAGCCACTACCGTCACAAATATCGACGACATAGAGTCGTACGTCAGAGACAAGGAGGTTCTGCAAAAGTGCACGTACCTCACCGCGATTGACATGCCGGGTGCCGAGAGAAACGAAGTAATGCAGGAACTTTCCTTTATGGGCATCACCGCCGGTTCCATGTTCCCTGGCTTGGACGGGGCGTGCGAGGAACTCAGGGAAAGAATGTTCAATCAATAGACATAACGAGTAGGTGCACTGGACGTGGCAGAACAGCGCGTCACGCCGGAGACCATCGTGTCAGCCATCCAAGGAACAAACGATGATAAGACTCAAAGATATCATAAGAGTTGAGGATCCTACCCAGTATAAATTGCACTTGGCGTGCCGGAATGAAGATTGGGTTAGCCCGCTTGACGAATTTGTGGCCGATTACAAAAACTGGCTTGGCTGGAATGAATGGAGAGGCAATAAAAATGACTGGACAAGAGATTTTGTTTTTTCGCTAATGGAATTTTATCCTCGATCTGACTCTTGGCTATTTGGTGGCATATTCAGAGTTCTTCAGCGCCAAGATGACCATTACGTCATAGAAGAAGTAGAGGATTACAAAAAGTTCATAGGGAGGGTCATTCTGTCATTTCATAGATACCAAGGGATGAGGGGAAGGGCTTACTACCTTGAAAGATATTATGATGAATTTGACGTCCTTGAAGTTCTTCCCACGCCCTATAGCGGGGAGAGCTTTCCTGGATATGAAAACATCTGTCACGATTTCCATGTGTTAGAATCAATTTTCAAGTCTGAACGGTCCGATTGGAAAGCGGCACTATCCAGCGTAAAAGGTGTCTACCTGATATCTGATAAAAACAATGGAAAGGAATACATTGGCTCCGCTTATGGAGGTGCTGGTATTTGGTCAAGATGGGCCTGCTACATAGGAACAGGACATGGATGGAATGACGAGCTCACAAAGCTTATTGATGAAAAGCAAATCAAGTACGCCCGTAAGAATTTTCGCCTTTCTATACTCGAAATAATGTCCATGTCTACCCCTGATGATGCAGTTATTTCAAGAGAGTCGCACTGGAAGAATGCTTTGTTGTCACGAGAGCATGGCTACAATAAAAACTGAGGCTAACAACCGCATCAACTCGGACTGGCAATTCCGCTGCGCTCCATTGCCAGCCGGTTATGCGGAGCGTTAGGGCCTCACAAAGAAGGTGCGTTAATGATTAGCCAGAACTCCATTCTTCGTCGGCTTCCACCCATGTGCAATCGGAAGCAAGCGCTATTTTTTGACGGGATAAGACATGCGGTCGAAATCATCGACCTTGCCTATTTTCGCTTGCAAGCAACACTAACCGATATCGCATTAAGCAACCCGTCAGAAGCAACGCAAACGAACCTATTTACCGCGGCATTCTTAGACGCTTGGGCTCTGGTGGATTCAATTGACCGGTTTCGTGCCCTTTGGGACCTAATGCCCAATGTCAAGAGGAGCGCCAATGCCCCTGACACAAAGTCGTTCAAGGGATTGTCTCAACCCGTGCGAAATTTACGTAATGTCGCAGACCATTTGGCTAAAAGAGCTGATTACATAGTCGCACATAAAGGTACAGCGCTTGGCGAACTGAGTTGGTACACAGCCTTGAATCCGCAAGGCACCGAGGGGCTAAGCTGTATTATTGTTCCTGGAACCATAGGGCCGGGACAAAAACATCTTGTCAATCCAGCAGGCAAAGCGTCAACTTATCCCACAGGCATGATCCACCTTGCGGCTGGAGAGCATCGAGCGTGTCTATCCGACTTGTTGCCAGAAATCGAAAAGCGAGTGCGGTTTCTTGAAGGTGCTATTGAAAGGTCACTTGCCGAACAAGGCGTAGATGGGAATCAGGCCGGCGCGGATGTTCTTATTGCGCTACATATGACTGCGAACCCAGATGGCTCATTTCAGTCGGTTGAGAATGTGCCAAAGTGAGGTCCAACCATCATTCCACCGGACGCTGCGCGATAAAGTCGCGTAGCGCCGCGATTCTCGGAGTTTAGTGTAGGGGATTAACAATGAACGGCATACGAATTGTGGACTATCTTTCTGAAATACTGAGGCTTATCATGTTAATTCAAGCGTATGATTTAAACTCGGAATACTCTAAGAAGGATGTAAGAAAGACTTTCTTTGCGAAGATGGCAAACGCCCTCCGTGTCTACTATCTCGGTCATGACTTTGAATTTATAGCTTCTAAACTGCAGTCTCTGAGAAATTATCCTGCCGAAGAGGTGCCACACATTGAGAATCTCGGGTGGATTCTACCCGTGGAATCAAACGCAAGATTCTTGGATACTTACCATTCGATCTTAAAACTACATCTCCTTAATGGCTCGTGGGTATGCTTTGAAAGCAGTTTGGATGAAATTTTCAAGTCGGTAACATCTCCTGATAAATGTGAGAAAATCCAGTTGAGAAAATACCACGATATTACCAAACTTCTCGGTAAATTCGAGATAGATGACCAACTTGACAAACGAATAAAAAAGTTACTATTCGACAAATACATCCCAGCCAACAACAAGTGGAATGCTATCTTTGGACTGAATTATCCCACAGATAGAGACCTTAAACAGGACCGAATTTTCTTGGAATTTTTTGCTTCGTGTAGAAACTGTATGCATAACAATTCCATATCGTTTAAGACCGCACATTTTGAAACAAGATTTGGAGCATTTGGTTTCACCGAGGGCATAGCTATAGGCTTTATAAATGGCAATCTCAGCATCAAGATGGTTGGCGAATTAGTTGAAATCTATCGGGCTATGTGTAGCGCAATTGATTTCCGCGGAGAGATTGTCGATCCGTACTCGGAACAGGTTGAGGGTGCTAAAGTCAATCGATGAATCCAGACTAAATCGAACGAACCGATAACAATGCCATGCCCCCAATCGTGGCAAAAGGTTGCTACTCCCGGTGATGGCTACGTTGTTGATCGGTGGTCGGACCAGGCGAATGGATTGAATTTTCAAAGAAACATATAAGACGGGGGTCCAAAAAAGGGCTTAAAGTGACTTTCTTGCCCTCAAAATAGAGCCTTTAAGCGGGGCACCGATGCCGCGGCACGTGGTAGGCCAATCTTTGAAAAAGGAATATTAATGGCTAAAGGAAAAATAAAGCAAAACAAGGGCCGTGAGGAACGGATAACGATGGAAATTATTGTCGATGCCTACGGCCCTGAAGAACAACCGATGGGATGGTATTATTACCTGGAGGAAAAGCTTCAGTTTCCGTTCGCCGCCTTCTGCAGCCAGAAACGAGCCATCTCACCACTGCATGTTAAGGATGAGGTTGATGTAATTGGGATGACCCCTGAAGAGGAATGCGAGAAGGAGATGTTCGTTCTTATCCAGTGGGAGAAGGATGGTTTGGCTGTTCCATTGTCCCAACTCACGGTCATTAAGTCTACAAACAAACAAATCAAGCAAGCGGTTGAGGATTGGCACTATTGGGTGCAGATGGGCTATTCGTTCGGATAATATCCGGCCCAGTCTTTGAGTGAACCGGGAGAGTCCGTGTACTATAAGGTTCTTTTCGGGGTCGAAAACGACGACATAGGTCTTGAAAATACGCACTCCTGGGACATTAAACCTGAATAATAGATGACTTATCGTGGTCCAGCCCCCGATTTAACAGGTTTACGTACCCACATCCGGCGAATGCCCTCCGATTCTAAATTTAATGTATTCTAAACGGCAATAAAAGTCCTTGACTTCCTGGGCGAAGTAACTACTATGAAACTAAAGTGAATACTTGGAGGATCCTGTTATGGGTACAATAACGGCAAAGCAATTGAAACAGAACACAGGAGAAATAATCAAAAGGGTCAGATCGGGAGAGCACCTGACTTTGACTTATCGGGGAAAGCCCATCGGGGTTATTGCCCCGCCAAAAGCTGAAAAGACAACCACAATGGAAGAAATCAGGCCCTTTGATGAGGCCTGGGAGGATATTGAGAAGACCCTTGGAAAAACAAAGCCACCATTTAAGGGATGGAAGGAGGCCGTTGATTGGGTTCGAAATCGGACTTAGTTTTGATCGATACGAATATTTTTGTGATTGACCTGAGGTATAAAAGAGATGTCAAATTCAATAGCAATCGGGTCTTTCTCGATTACATAGCCAAAAAGAGAAACGGCTTTACGACCGTAGTCAATTTATTGGAACTCTGCGGCATTCTCTCCTTTAATCTCAACGAAAAACAGTTGACCGAATTATGGTCCTATTTCCAACAAAAATACCAAGTAGCTGTGCTTCCTTTTCCCAGCCTGGATGTGAAATTTCCCGAGGTTGAAATGAAAGAGATATTTGATATGCTCAAAACCCGGACATCGCTTGGCGATGCCTTGATGATTTCAGTTGCCAAGAAACACATGCCTTTTTGCCGGACAATGATTTCCTGGGATAATTTGCATTTTGAAACTATTTTTCAAGGACCGGTTTTAACTCCCGAGGAATTTATGCGATCTTCCACTGAGAAATAAGACGAATTCCCCCTTGGGTGCCTATTGAAAATATTCGGCAGAAATTCGGGTCTAAAAATGCCCAAAATAAATCCTGAGGAACTTCAAAAACAACTTGATCAGGCGTTAGGCGAATGCGCTCGATTGAGGGATGAGAATACCCGTTTAAAAAAACTTCTTGGTCTGCCATTTAAAGAATCCCCGTCGCCCCTAAAAATTACCTTTGCAGAACCCCCAGTTCCTTATTTTCCAAATGCCCCGTTCAACAACAACTCTTCACCCGCAGCCAAAGTAGCCCTTTTTAGAAGTCTGTTTCGTGGTCGGGAAGATGTTTATCCGGTTCGTTGGGAACGAAAAGACGGAAGGTCCGGCTATTCGCCGGCCTGTGCCCTTGAATGGAAGAGACCTTTGTGTAGAAAACCGGCGGTAAAATGTGCCGGTTGTGAGAACCGAAAACTCTTGCCAATAACCGACGAAGTTATTCATGGCCATCTAACCGGAAGGCACATCATCGGGGTTTATCCCTTGCTTCCAGACGAAACCTGCAGGTTCTTGGCCGCCGATTTCGATAAGAAGACCTGGCAGGAAGACGCCAACGCCTTCGTTGATACCTGTAAGCAAATGGGAATACCGGCAGCCCTGGAGAGGTCTCGCTCCGGAACAGGCGGGCATGTTTGGATTTTTTTTGAAGATCCTGTTTCCGCCTCTTCGGCCAGAAAACTGGGATGCAGCATTCTGACCCGAACCCTCGAAGAAGGGCATCAACTTGGGCTGGACTCTTATGACCGCTTCTTCCCCAACCAGGACACCTTGCCTAAAGGAGGATTTGGAAATCTTATCGCCCTCCCCCTGCAATGGGTGCCCAGAGAAAAGGGGAATAGTGTATTTCTCAATTCCGAGGGTTTTCCATATCCCGATCAATGGCAGTTTCTATCTACCCTCAAGAAACTCTCTGCAGAGGAATTCGCGGCCAGTGTCCGGGAGGCTTCCAGGACAGATCAGATCATCAATATTCGGGTTAGTCTTACCGATGAAGCGGCCGAAGAAGATCCCTGGACCTTGTCGTCCTCTCAAAAGAGAAAAGAAGTACCTGTTACCGACCCGTTACCCTTAAAAATACGATTAGTTCAGGGAAACTTGATTTACATTGAGAAGAAGGAGTTACCTCCGGCCTTCATTAATCGATTGATTCGCCTGGCCGCTTTTCAAAACCCGGAATTTTACCGGAAGCAGGCCATGCGTTTACCGACCTACAACCAGCCCCGGATTATTTGTTGCGTGGAGGATTTTCCCAAACATATCGGCCTGCCCCGGGGGTGCCTGGAAGAAATACTGGTTCTTTTTGAAGAACATAAGATAGAAGTTCAAATCGTTAATGAGCGTTTCGAAGGGCAAGGTATAGAGGTTTCTTTTAATGGGATCTTAAGACCGGATCAGGAGAAAGCCGCATCAGCCTTAATAGCCCATGAAACCGGGGTTCTTTCAGCCCCAACCGCCTTCGGTAAAACCGTGCTGGCCGCCTGGCTGATCGCTGCCAGAAAAGTGAATACCCTTATATTAGTCTATCGTCAGCATCTCCTGGATCAATGGAGAGACCGGTTGGCTTTTTTCCTGGATCTTCCCATAATGGCCATAGGTCAGATAGGCGGAGGGAAGGAACAACCCACCGGAATTATCGATGTCGGAATTTTTCAAAGTCTTAATCGTAAAGGAAAAGTCAAAGATTTAGTAGCCGAATATGGACAGATTATTGTGGATGAATGCCATCACATACCGGCCATTACCTTCGAACAGGTCTTGAAAAAGGCCAAAGCCAAATATGTATTGGGATTAACGGCCACCCCTATTCGTAAAGACGGCCGTCATCCGATTGTCCCAATGCAATGCGGGCCTATCCGATTTAAAGAAAATCCTAAAAAGGCAGCCGAGGCCCAACCTTTTCAACACGTCGTATTCCCAAGAGAAACCTCTTTCAGAATTACATTAAATTCCAATCAGATGACTATTCAAGAGATTTACCAGGCCATGATTCAGGACCAGGATCGTAATGATCTTATCTTTGATGATCTTTTGTCGGCCCTGGAGGACGGACGCTCTCCATTGCTGTTGACGGAACGAACAGAACATTTAAATCATTTTGCCACCCGACTGGAACGGTTCGCCCGTAATGTAATAGTCCTCAAGGGGGGCCTGGGAAAAAACCAAAGGCAGCACATAGACGAACAAATGAAATCCATTCCCGATGAAATAGAGCGGGTGATCCTGGCCACCGGGCGTTATATCGGCGAGGGGTTTGATGATGCCCGTTTGGATACCTTATTCCTGGTGATGCCCATATCCTGGCGTGGGACCCTCCAACAATACGTGGGGCGTCTTCACCGCCTGCATGAAAACAAACGGATCGTTCAAGTGTATGATTACGTGGATACCCAAGTTCCGATGCTCATGAGGATGTTTCAGAAGCGGATCAAAGGGTATAAGGCCATTGGATATCGGATTGAAGCTGATTCAGGGAAAAATCGGGTCGGTTAATGGGGCGCCAGGCTGCCCCAAAATGCCTGACTCCTTTCTCAGGATTTTTTTGCTTCTGAGATCTCGTCCCAAGCCCCAGTGGGTTCGGCACACCAACCAACCTTTTTTTCTCCTTGACCATTAATCCCTTATTATTTTATAATTATTTGATTACAGGATTTAATGGAGTGAACATCGTTTTACTTGCTTAAAACCTTTTAGGAAGAAAAATAATCATGAGTTCTCTTGAAAAGGTTGAAGAAATTTTGTCAGGGCTAACCAGAGCAGAAAAAGCTCAAATTCTCCAGTGGGTAGTTCGGGACATGGGGGATGCCTTCCCCGGAATTGACATCATATCTGAGGTCTGTGGGGGGGAACCGTGCATTGTCCGGACCCGTATCCCGGTCTGGCTGCTTGTCCAGGCCAGGCGCTTGGGAACAAGTGAGGCCGATCTGCTCCGATGTTATCCAACATTACGGGCAGAAGATCTAAGCAATGCTTGGGCTTATTATCGTTCCCATCGTGAGGAGATAGACAAACAGATAGCAGAAAAGGGCTGAGCAATGGCAACGGAAAAAGGCTTCATAACCGGATGCAGCGCGACTCGCTACGCCGCGGCTGATCCGGGGCGTTCGGTCCAAGGATAAAACATGGCAGAATACGGTGAATGGAATCTCAAAGGAGCAACTCTAAGCGAAGTAACGGCGAAGAAGGAATATGGAGTTGACCGAGACTTCATTGTGAGGGGCATACGGGCCGCCAAACTTGAATATCGAGACGGAGCAATGTGGGGAAACCCTTACCTCAGAGTCTTGAGGAACCAACTCGAAAAGTATATATCCGAGGAGCTTGGAAAGGACTACCTGGTGAGAGTCAAGGCTGAGACCGAGTTACGAAAGATCAAAAAAGAGATATCCGATCACAAGAAAGAACTGAAGGAGCTTGAGAACAGAAGGACCGCTCTTGAGCATTCATTAAGGAGATGATAGGGCAAGTTACATTGGTCCAAAACGTAAACCGATTTTGGGCGATGAATTGTAAATATAGGTCAATAAGTCAGTGCAGCAGACAGGCTAAAATCCATGCCCGCTGATGATTTCTGCATTCTGCGACCTGAACATGAGAAGTCTTGGCGACACCGGTGCGGTTTCGGTATGGTAAGAAACCGGAGGGCGGAAACAGTCTACTCGCTGATTGGACGTTTGGTCGGTGTTTTTCTTGTTTTCACCATCCTGAGCTGCCAGGTCGAAGCCTCGAACGCCAGGGAAACAGCATTCCAGCCCCTGTTTCAAGTCGGCTATCAGGCCATTGATTTCAGGTATCGAAAGGACGGGCAGGAGCTAAGGCTTACCGTGGCCGTTTGGTATCCGACTGCGGCCCAGCCGAAACCCCACACCTACGGGGGACCGACAAGCGGCAATGTCGCGGTCGATGCAGCACCCCGTGCCGAAGGCTGCCTATATCCTTTATTGGTCTTTTCCCACGGATACGGGGGCAGTGGACTCGGCTCGGTATTCTTCACCGAAGCCCTCGCCGCTCGCGGCTGGATCGTGGCCTGTCCGGACCACCACGACAAGCTCTCGGCCGTCCGCATACGGACCGGTCAAGAGAAGCACTTCGACCGTCACGGCTTCCTGCAGCAGGCCAGGGAGATAGCCGCTTCCGGTCCAGACGACAGAGACCGGTACCTGTACCGACTGGACGAGATGACCCTCGTACTGGATAGCATGCTGACTTCCGGCCTGTTCGGGAAGCTCATCGACAAAGATCGCATCGCAGTCGGGGGGCACTCTTTGGGCGGATTCACGGCGCTGGGACTCTGCGGAACCATTAAGGAACGTCACGATCCCCGCATCAAGGCCCTATTGTTATTCTCGACGGGGGCCGGTGGGTATCTCTTCCGGGAAGACGAGCTTGCCGGAGTGCGGATTCCATCCATGCTGTTTATGGGAGAACGGGAAGAAAACCAACAGCGCGGCTCCCAAAAGATGTCGGACCTTTCGGCCAAGATTTACAGAAACGTATCGCCGCCCAAGTACTTCCTTGAGGTTAAAGGGGCCGGACATTTTTCGTTCAACAATCGTTTCTCGGACAATCCCGGGTCGAGACTGCTGAGCGGCACAGAGGAGCAGTTCGAGGTTATCCGACGCTACTCGATTGCTTTTCTGGAGAAGTACGTTTCCGGAAAAAAGGACGCCGGTCATGTGCTGGAGCGGAGCGATCCACTGCTTAGGTTCAGGACAAACCCGGTAACAGCGAACCAGAGAAATTGATTTTCGACGAACATTGAACGTTGAACTTTGAACAAAATTACCCTCCGAGGCCTCCTATCAGGACCATAATCCCCCCGGTTACGATGATGTTGAGCAAGGCTGCCGGGATTAGGACCTTCCAGCCCAGGTCCATGAGCTGATCGTAACGCAGCCGGGGCAGGGTGGTCCGCATCCAGATCATAAAAAAAACCACGGCCAGGACCTTGATCAGAAACCAGATCAAAGGTGGCAATATGGGTCCGTGCCAGCCACTTAAAAAAAAGACGGCCACCAGTCCCCCCATGACGATCAAGTTGCAATATTCGCCCAAAAAGTAAAGCCCGAAACGCATACCGCTGTATTCCAGGTGATAGCCGGCCACCAGTTCACTTTCGGCCTCCGGCAGATCAAAGGGAATCCGCTTGCTTTCCGCCACGGCACTGATAAAAAAGATAACCAGGGCCACCGGCTGCAACAGTATAAAAGGGATGTGGACCTGGGCGGCTACGATTTCAACCAGGCTGAAAGACCGGGCCAGCATGACCACCGGAACCAGGGAAAGCCCCAGAGCCAGTTCATAACTGATCATCTGGGCCGCACCGCGGATACCACCCAGCAGGCTGTATTTGGAATTGGAGGCCCAGCCGCCTAAGGCGATGCCATAGACCTGGACCGAGGAAAGGGCCAGCACAAACAGGAGGCCGATATTCAGATCGGAGATCACCAGGGGAACCGGCCGGCCCCTGAAGGTCAGATCTCTTCCGAAGGGGATGACTGCAAAGATGAGCAGGGCCGTGGAGGCGACGATGGCCGGGGCCAAAAGGAAAAGAAAACGGTCCGCCCCCTGAGGTATGGTGTCTTCCTTGGTCAGCATCTTGATGATGTCGGCCAGGGGCTGAAGGAGACCGAACTTCCCGGCCCGGTTAGGACCATAACGCACTTGAAAGCGGCCCAACAATTTCCGTTCGGCCAGGCTCAAATAAGCGGCGATGAGCAGCAGGGCCAGCAGCACCAGACTTAATTTGATAAAAAGAAAGATGAAACCGATAAAAAGCGACATAAATTTATTGTATAAGAATTTATTTTACCTTTTTTTTAATGCCATCGAAAGACATCCATTGGGGATGAACGCCCATCTTTTGCCAGTCCAGATCTATATGTCTGGGTAAAATCATGATCCCGGCAGCCATCTGATCCTTTAATTCGACTTCAATTTCCAGCAGACCTCCATCCAGAGACAAGGTCACCCGGTCCCTGTTTTGGATGCCCAACCGCTTCCCCATTTCAGACTGCATCATTAAACAGGGCTTTTTCATGGTCTCCCGGATGGGGGCGGAATAACTGGAAAGTTCTTCCGTTGCCAGGGTCCATTCCACCGGCAGCAGTTCGACGTCGCCGTTGGCGCACTCTGTTTTCCTCCTGTTCCCGGAACCGGTTAATAAGAAGCTTTCCTCCTCAACCTGTTCGGGGATAATTCGAATTTCATCCCCAGGACCTTTCAGCTCCTTAAGACGGGAAAAAACCGAATTTTTCCGGGCCAGCTCCGTCCAGAGGGTTTTGATGGAAAGGTCTTGTTCCGGCGACAAAAGATGGGCCAGTTCCGTCAACAATTGCCAGGCCGGTTTGGGCTCCCCTCCGGGGATATCTTCTCTGAACAGGTGAGGGGGATGGTTTCCGTTATTGATCTGTTCAATGGGGCGTCCGCCGCTATAGACCGGAGAGGCCCATTGGGCCCGCCCTTCCTGATTGACATAAATCCCGCCGGCTTCAAATACGGTTTGGGTGGGAAGAAAGATATCGGCCGGCCGGCCGACTGGAGAAGGCAGATAGTCCATAACCAGTAAAAAATCGAGGTTATTCAAGGCCTGTTCCAATCGGGATCGGTCCGGGAAGAGTTTGAAAGGATCCCTTTCAACCATCACCAGGCCGGCCAGGGACCCATTTTCAATAGCCTCCAGGGTCTTCAAAAAGGAACTCTCGGGAGAAGAGAGTAAGGCGGCGCCGAAAGAATTGGCACCAGGGAGTAAATAAAAAAGGCCTGCCTTCCGACCCAGGGACTGAAGGGAAAGGACCAGATCGGCGGCCAGGGCAGGGGTGGTCTCCCGGACGCAATCAGTGCCGCAGACAATGACCGGACGCTCACTTTTATTGAGTGATTCAGCTATTTTTATTAAACGGTCCTGAAAGGCGAAATCCTTGATAGCAGGTTCCTCCAGGGTCTCATGCAGTTCAACTGCTTCATCGACCGTCTTTTCACCATCCTGCCGGGCAGTGATCCTTTTTAACAAGAAACCAAGACAAAAATCCAGATCATCGGGGGGTGCCGGGAGATGCTCAAAGTCCAGCGGCAGGAAGACCGGACGGGAATCGATAACATAAATGGCGGCCCCTTTTCGAAAGGCCTGTCTCAAGGACAGGGTCAACATGGGGGCTTCATTCACCGGATCAGCCCCGACCAGCAGAACGAAATCAGATTGCTCGATTTCCCTCAGGGAAACCGCTATCCGCCCATCGAGTCCGGCCACAGCCCTTTTCACCTTCCCCTCCATGAAGGGATCCGCCAGGTAGTTGGGCGCCATCCATCTTTGTTGTTGACAGAGGCTTTTTATCAGGCCCTGGGTCTCCAGACTGCTTCGAACCGATCCCAGACAGCCGATGGCTTCTTTCCCGAATTGGTGGGTTATTTGGGAAAGTCTTTCCACTGCGGCCCGGAGGGCCTGGGCCAGAGGGACTTCCTCCCGTCCGATCCTGGCCTGGCGGGGCCTCTCCGGGAGGTTGTTATAAGAAAAACCGTAGCGGCCCCGGTCGCAGATGAAGTAACCGTTGACGGTCCGGCTGAAACCGGCTTCCATCCGGATCACTTCCCGGTAACGGGCGCTGGCCACTATCCGGCAGCCCAGGGAACAGTGGATGCAGAGGGCAGGGCTTCTTTCATAATCCCAGCGCCTGCCTTTATAACGGGAGGGTTTATCGGTCAGGACCCCGGTGGGGCAGAGGTCAATGATATTCCCGGAAAAGGGGCTTTCCAAAGGACCATCGCTTTGCCGGCCGAAAAACATGCGGCTCCCGATTTGCAGGGCCCCGAAATCCAGGTAGCCGGCAAAATCCTGGTAAAATCGGCGGCAGCGGAAACAGTGGATGCAGCGGTTCATTTCATGCCGGATAAAAGCCCCCAGGTCCTGATCCAGATAGGTGCGCTTCTTTCCGGCAAAACGCCTGATCCCATGTCCCCCGGCAACGGTCAGGTCCTGGAGGAGACAATGTCCCCCTTCATCACAGACCGGGCAGTCATGGGGGTGGTTCATCATCAGCCATTCGATGATCTGACGGCGAAAATCCCTTACTTCTTCATCCATAGTAGAGACCACCATGCCGTCCCGGACCTGCTCCATGCAGCTCATGGCGATACCTTTGACCGGGCCTTCCAAAAATTTGACCGCGCACATCCGGCAGGCCCCGAGAGACCCCAGACTTGGGTGGTAACAGAAGCGGGGGATAATAATCCCCAACCGGGCGGCGGCCTCGATGACCTTGGTCCCCTTGGGGACCTCTGTTTTCAGGGTGTCGATGATCAATTGGGGCATTCGATAATCCAAAATAATAGTATCAGTTTTGTTTTTTGTAAAACTGTTTTCACCGCAGAGCCGCAGAGAGCGCAAAGAAGATATTTTTATTGTTTGCCGGTGAGGGGCAGGCAAACAATAAACTTCGCTACCCTGCAGTCGGCTTCCAAACGGAAGCCTTTGTTTAAGGTCGACGAAGTCGACCGCGTAATTATTTGGTCCCGCCTCTCAGGGGATTGTTCAAAAAAAATCTCTCTGCGTCCTTTGCGGCTTTGCGGTGAATAAAAAAATCTTGTTATTTAAACGGGCACTTCCTTTGGCTGATGTGCTCCTGAATCTCTTCATAAAAATCTTCCACCAGACTCAATACCGGTGCCGCCGCTCCCGGAGCAAAGGCGCAATAGGCATGAGACAGGTGGGCGCCCATGCTTTTCAGGGCGGAAAGGTCTTCATCCTTTCCATCGCCTTCTTCAATACGCCGGAGCAGGTCCCGGAGATAAGGCAGCCCTTCACGGCAAGGGGTGCAAAAGCCGCAGGATTCCCGGGCAAAAAATTGGATTAAATTCAAAGCCGCTCCCACCAGGCAGGTTTTATGATCGAAGACGATGATGCTCCCGGTGCCGAAGCGATGACCATGGCCTAACCGGGCCAGGGAATCAAAATCCATTTCAATAGCGTAATGCTGTTTGGGCAGGAAGCGGGTGGAAGCCCCACCGGGTAAACAGGTCTTATATTCATACCCCGGCTGCATCCCCCCGGCCTGGTCCTCGATGATTTCGCACAAAGGCGTACCAAAAGGGAGTTCAACACAACCGGGCCGGCGGACCCGGCCGCTGACGCTGTAGATCTTGTGCCCGGCGGCGGTCTTGCTCCGGGCCAGGTTTCGAAACCACTCCGGGCCGTTATTCAGGATAGAAGGCACATAGCTCAGGGTCTCGGCATTATTAACGATGGTCGGCTGACCCCAGAGTCCTTCTCCGGCTAAATGCCCTTCGATATTGGGATGAGGCCTTTTCCCCTCCAGGGCATGGACCAGCCCCTTGGCTTCGCCGCAAATATAACGGCCGGCACTGCGGTGAAGGACCAGATCAAGGCTATAGCTGCTCCCCAGGATATTTTTTCCAACCAACCCGGCCTGCCTGGCCTCCTCCAGGGCCTTTTCCAGGATTCGGGCACCCTGCTCATAGGCCGGACGGATAAAGATGTACCCCTTTTCGGCCGAAGCCGCAAACCCTCCGATGATCAGCCCTTCAATCAGGGCCTGGGGATTGTGCTGGATCAACAGACGGTCTTTATAGGTTCCCGGCTCCATTTCATCGGTATTGGCAATGATATACCGCGGGAAAGGGGTTCCTTCTTTGATGAAGGACCATTTGCGACCGGTGGGAAAGCCAGCTCCGCCCAGGCCACGAAGCCCTGAATCCATAACGGTCTGAACAACCTGTTGGGGCGTATACTCTTTAAGGACTTTGTTCAAGGCCTCATAACCTCCCAGCCGGCGGTATTCCTCCAGGGAGAGGGTCTGGTCCAATGGCTTTTGCAGGATCAATGGTTGTTGGGAAGCCATCATCGATCCTCTTTTTGAGGCGGTTGCTTATCCCTTAATTCCTGAAGGACGGCATCGATGGCTTCCGGAGTCAGGGGACCATAAAGATTCCCGTTGATCAGCATGGCCGGGGCCTGATCGCAATAGCCGATGCAGCCGACCGGAAGCAGGGTAAAGCAGCCGTCTTCGGTTGTGCCTCCCAGGGGTATGCCTAATTTTTGGCTCATATAATCCAAAACCGACTGGTGATTGAACATCCAGCAAACGGTGCCGTCGCAAACATGAATGCAATATTTCCCTACCGGCCGGCGGTAAATGAAATCATAAAAGGTGGCCAGTTCCTCTATTTCAAGAGGGCTCAGGTTAAGGAGACCGGCCCCCTCCTGAACCGCTTCATCGTTCAGGTAACCGTAATGTTTTTGAAGGGCGAACATCACCTCCACCGCCAGTTCACGGGGGTGATCGGTGGCGGCTATTTTTTCACGAAGGCGATCTGATAGTTCTTCGGGTAACATTTTTTTAGCTCAAAGCTGAAAGCTCAAGGCTCAAAGAAAAGACAACTTCATGCCTCGAGGGCACCACGTATAAGGGAAATTGGTTTTTCAATTCCGAAATCCGAAATCCGCATTCCGAAATCGGACTCACCGATCGATATCCGGCAAAATATAATCGATGGAACCGATGACGGCCAGCAGATCGGCCAACAAGTGGCCCCGGGCCATTAAAGGCATGGCCTGCAGATTGGCAAAACCCGGGGTCCGGATGCGCATCCGGTAAGCTATATGCAGGCCGTCGCTGACCACATAATAACCCTGTTCCCCCCGGGGGGCCTCAACCGCCGTGTAGGCTTCACCTTTGGGGATCTTCGGCCCCCGGGTGACGTTTATAAAATGGTGAATCAGCGTTTCGATGTCCTTCAGAGTTTCCCTTTTGTCTGGAACCGTATAACGATAATCAGCGCTGCAGTAACGGCCGGCCGGCATCCTGGCGGCGGCCTGTTCGATGATCCGCAGGCTCTGACGCATTTCCTCAACCCGGACCAGGTAACGGGCGTAGCAGTCCCCTTCCTTTTCGTAGGGGATATCAAAGTCAAAGCGCTCATACGAAGAATAGGGAAACTGCTTACGCAAATCCCAGTTGAGACCACTGGCCCGCAGATTGGGGCCGGTGACCCCCCATTCCATGGCCTCTTCCAGGGTGAGCCGGCCGATCCCCCTGGTCCGGGCCTCAAAAATAGGGTTTCGGGTGGCCAGGGCCTCATACTCCCTGAGTCGTTCCGGAAAGATCCGCACAAAGGCATCAATCGGTTCTTTCCAGCCCTCCGGGAGGTCGTCGGCCACTCCTCCCAGACGGAACCAGGAGGGATGGAGCCGGCCGCCGGTGATATGCTCGACAATATCCATTATTTTTTCACGTTCCCGAAAGGTATAAAAGACCGGTCCGATAGCGCCCACGTCCTGCAGGAATGTGCCGAACCAGACGAGGTGGTTGCTTAAACGGAAAAACTCCCCTAACAGAACCCGGATAAACTGGGCCCTTTCCGGGACCTCTATTCCGGCCAGGGTCTCCACCGAATTCAGATAAGCCAGATTATTATAGACACCGGAAAGATAGTCCACCCGGTCGGTATAGGGTATGAATTGATGCCAGGACTGGCGCTCACCGATCTTTTCCACCGACCGATGATGATAACCGATATCCATAGCCATGTCGGAGATCCTTTCTCCTTCCAGATCCAGGACAAAACGCATCAGACCATGGGTGCCCACATGGTGGGGCCCCATATTCAGCAGAAGTCCCCGGTCCTTTCCTTCCTTTTTTCGAAGAATCAGACCGGCATCGAGGGGCTGGTGGTTTTGGGCATCGGCCCGGGTATAGGGAGGCATCTCGGTGGCCCGGCCGGGATATTCTTTCCGGAGGGGGTGCCCCTCCCAGTCATCCGGCAGAAGTATCCGGCGCAGGTCCGGGTGGCCCTGGAAACGGATTCCGAACAGATCATAGACTTCCCGCTCGTACCAGTCGGCCGACGGCCAGATATCGGTGATGCTTGGAGCGATCGGGTCCTTGCCGTGCAAGGCCACCTTCAGGCGCAGGCGGCCGGCCGGCTCATAAGAAAGCAAATGGTAAACCAGGCTATAGTCCGGGTAGGGCGGTTGGTTTGGACCCAAGGGGTTATCCCGGTCGATCTCTTTGCCGACTGTACCGTTATAGATCCCATAATCTCCCCGGTCTCGACGGGCCGATTCATCGACTGCGGTCAGGTCATCCATCCGCAAGAATCTGGGGCTGGATTCGGTTTTCAAAAAACGCAGGACTTCTTTGATCCCTTCTTCGGCGACCTGGAAGGTCAACATATCCGAAGGGTGCGGGATTGGTCGGAGGACTGGCCCGAATCGATCCTGGAGCACTGCGCCCAGGGATCGGTCCCGCTCTTTTACTTCGATCCTGTGGGCCGGCGGGGTCCACATCAGATCGGAGCGGCTATCCCAGAAGCGGGGCGGGGTGACGGAATCGCCCCGGATGGGGACCCCTTCAAACCCCGGACCCCGGGGATCCCTGGACTTGGTCTGCCCGTCGATCAAGACCGGTTTTTGCGATCCCTGGGTCCCTCCGGCTAAATGCAGGATGGAACGGCTGGGCCTTTCGGAATGGATCTTTTTCTGCAGCAGGACCAAACCTTCCAGCACCGCTTCCGGACGGGGCGGGCAGCCGGGTATGTAGACGTCAACCGGCAGGATCTGATCAATGCCCTGGACCACGCTGTACCCATCATACATGCCGCCGCAATTGCTGCAGGAGCCCATGGAGATGACCCATTTGGGTTCAGGCATTTGTTCATAGAGCCTGAGGATGATGGGGGCCACTTTTTTAAATATGGTCCCCGAGGTGATCAGGAGATCGGACTGGCGGGGGGAACCGCGCAGGACTTCGGCCCCGAAACGGGCCATATCATAACGGGGAGTCAAAGCCGCCGACTCCTCGATAAAACAGCAGGACAATCCGAAAAAGGAAGGCCAGAGGCTGAATTTCCGGGCCCAGTTGATCAGCAGATCCAACCGGTCCAGGCTTTTATTTTTGAGCTGATCAAATTTCTTCAAAATGCTCTACCCAGGAAAGCCCTTTTTTCTTCCAGATATAGATAAGACCGGCTAACAAAAGAATAATAAAAAAGACAATCTGCAACCAGCCGGGCCACCCCAGATCAAAGGCCGCTATAGCCCAGGCAAAGATGAAAAGGGCTTCCACATCGAAAATCAGAAAGAAGACAGCCATCAGATAAAAAGGGAGGGGAACGGTCAACCGGGCCGGACCGGTGGGTATGATGCCGCATTCGTAGGCCCGTTTCTTTTCCGGGCTGATTTTTTTTTCACCGAGCCAGACAGCCAAAAACAGGAGGAGGGCGATTAAAACCACTATCATCAGGCCGTACAGGAAAAGGGCCGTCAGGCCCGGTTCCCAGGGGGATAAGGTTTGGTTTATGTCTGATGGCTGCATAATAAAATCAGGTCCAAGGTTCAAGGTATACGGCTCAAGGCTCAAGGCTCAAGGCGCAAGGCGCAGGGCTACTAAAAAGATATTTGGTTTTTGTTTTAACCTTGTACCCTGCGCCTTGCACCTTATACCTTTATTAATCCGTTCCAGTCCGCAGAAAAACGCTCCATACCCTTGTCCGTCAGGTCATGGGTCAGGTTATAAGCCGGCCAGTCTTTATTCAGATCGATCTCCCGGTAGGGGATCTCTTTCAAGCCAGGGGACGGGTAGCAATAGGTCTCATCCGGCAAAGGCAGCCCTTTCTCCGCCCACTTTTTCAGGATTTCAAAGGGTGCGGTGATGATATCCGAGCCTAATTTCAGGGCATAGAGCAGATGATCGAGATGCCTGACGCTGGCGGTCAGGACCTCCACATGGCCGTCCCCCTGATGATACATGCGGATGATATTGGTGATCAAATCCATGCCGTTTTCTCCGCGATCATCCAGCCGGCCGATAAAGGTCGAAACAAAAACAGCCCCTTTTTTTGCCCCCCGGGTGGCGGCACAGACGGCCGCGGCCTGCTCCTGGGAAAAACAGAGGGTCAGGTTGACCCGGAGACCAAGACCAACCGCCTGTTCGGCGGCCTTCAAACCTTCGTTGGAAGTGGGAAATTTGATATGGGCGTTGGAAATCCAGGAAAACATCTCCCGGCCCTGTTTAAGCATCTCCCCGGCCGTGGTCGAAGGATCGGCGTAGACTTCTACAGATACGGACCCTTGGGGGATCAGGGCTGAAATCTCCCGGACCACCTTCCTGTAAAATCCGAAGATTTCCTCCGCACTGAACCGGTTCCCTTGTTCCAGCCGCCGGCGGGCCTCGGGATTTTTGGAAATAAGGGTGGGGTTGGTCGTCTGGCCGTCGAGGAACCCCAGAGAGGCGATAATTTCCCTGGTCTCTTCCGGGTTTCCCCCATCCAGGAATATGCGGGTCTTGAGGTTTTCCGGTCTCATAACAATTCCCTTACCTTCCTGATAATGGCCTCTTTCCCGATTTCTTCATAGGCCAGGAGTTCCTCCGGTGTCCCGCTCCCC
This sequence comes from uncultured Thermodesulfobacteriota bacterium, assembly GCA_964627515.1. Classification (GTDB taxonomy): domain Bacteria; phylum Desulfobacterota; class RBG-13-43-22; order RBG-13-43-22; family RBG-13-43-22; genus RBG-13-43-22. The sequence continues at coordinate 21,728 of CAZVHO010000015.1, forward strand.
GGGATGCGCTGCACGGCCAGGGAATGGACAGCTACCCGCTCCCCGGCCAGGGCACTCCGGACCGCTTCCCCCAGGCCCCCTTCGGGGTGATGGTCCTCGACCGTGATCAGTGCCCTGGTCTCGGCGGCGGCTTTTTTAAGTGCGGCTTCATCCAGGGGCTTGATGCTGTAAAGGTCCAGGACGCGCAATAAGATTCCCTGGGCCTTTAACTCTTCATAAGCCTTCAGTGCCTCGAAGAGGGTGATGCCGGCCGCTACGACCGTGATCCGATCCTGGCCGCTCTCCCGAAGGGTCTTGGAGCCGCCGATCCGGAAGGTTTCTTCCTTTGTATAAAGGATCGGCGTGGCCATGCGGGTGGTCCGGATATAAACGATCCCTTTATGTTGGGCGGCTGCTTCCACCAGGCGCTCGGTGGAGAAGGCATCGGAAGGGTAGAGGACTACGCTGCCTGAAATAGTCCGGAACTGGGCGATATCTTCCAAACCCATCTGTGAAGGCCCATCCTCGCCAATGGACACACCGGCATGGGAGCCGCAAAATTTGATATCGGCTTTGGAATATTGGGCCATACGGATTTGATCAAAGGCCCGGGTGAAAAAGGCGGCAAAGGTGGAAACGAAAGGGATCCTGCCCCGGGTGGAGAGACCCAGGGCCGTCCCGACCATGTTCTGTTCAGCCACGTACATCTCGAAAAACCGTTCCGGATAGGCCTCTTGAAAGATCTCGGCATAAGTCGAATTGCTGACCTCGGCATCGAGGACCACCATATCCGGAAATCGGGGATAGATCCGCTTTAAGGCCGCTCCGTAGGCCTTGCGGGTGGCCACCGGCTTATCAGGTTCATAGAGGGGCTGGGCGATCTTTTGTGGAAGGATTTTTTCCGGCCTCAGATCCTCGGGCCGGGCTATCTCTCCCCGAATGGTTTTGTCGGTCACGGCTAATTCTTTCAATGCCTGTTCCAGTTCTCCGGCATTCAAGGCCTTTCCATGCCAGCCGTTTTTGTCCTCCACCAGGGAAACCCCTTTGCCTTTGATGGTCCTGGCAATGATCATGACCGGGCGGTCTTTCGCCGACAAGGCCTTTTGATAGGCCGGAAGGATTCGGTCAAAGTCGTGCCCGTCGACCAGGATGGTTTCCCAGCCGAAGGCGGCAATGCGTTCCTGGTAGGCCATCAGGTCGTGTCCGTAGAGGGTTTCCCCGCGCTGGCCGAGACGATTGCAGTCGATGATGCCGATGAGGTTGTCCAATTTATAGTGGGCGGCAATTTCCAGGGCCTCCCACTGGGAGCCTTCAGCCATTTCGCTGTCCCCTAAAAGGCAATAGGTCCGGTAGGGCAGTCTGTCCAGGTATTTGCCATTCAAGGCCATTCCCAGCCCGATGGATAGCCCCTGGCCCAGGGAGCCGGTGGCGGCCTCGGTGTAACGGAAGGTGGCCGTAGGATGGCCCTCGAGGGGGCTGCCGAATTTTCTCAAGGAGAGGAGTTCTGACTCACTGACTTTGCCGGCAGCGACCCAAAGGGCATAAAAAAGGGGAGAGGCGTGTCCTTTGGAAAAAATTAGGCGGTCGTTGTTGGGGTGATCCGGTTGATCCGGATCAAAGTGAAAGATGCCGCTAAACAGCAGGCCGGTCATCAGATCCGCGGCCGACAAGGAGGAAGTGGGATGACCCGAGCCGGCCGCCGTGGTGGAAACCAGAGAAAAATAACGGATCAAAGCAGCCAACTTTTCCAGTGTTTCTTTGGACCTCATGTTTATTCCTTTTCCTCCTTAACCGCACAACGCCCCATAGCCTCCTGATAGCGCTGCAGACCGGGCAAGATCCAACTGCGTCCGTCCCGGGCGATTAGGTCGTCGGCCGATTCCGGTCCCCAGGTACCGGCCTGGTAGTTGGGGAAATTGCCCGGGACAATCGACCCCCAGGCCTCCAGGACAGGGGTAATAACGGCCCAGGCCGCTTCGGCCTGATCCCCCCGCATGAAAAGTGCCAGATTGCCCCGCATCACCTCCAAAAGCAGGGTTTCATAGGCTTCAGGAGATGGCCCTCTGAAGGCCTCCTTATAATAAAACTCCATATCCACCGGACTTAAACGCATAGGCGACCCCGGATGCTTGGCTTGAAAGCGAAGGACAATACCCTCCAGGGGCTGGATAGAGATGATCAGACGATTCGGTCCCCGGTCATAGGACGGAGAGGAGGGAAAAATCTGGTGGGGCACAGGCCGAAACTGAATATTGACCTCTGAAACCCTGGCAGGCAGACGTTTCCCGGTACGCAAATAAAAAGGTACGTCTTGCCAGCGCCAGTTGTCCACAAAAAGTTTGATGGCTCCGAAGGTCTCGGTTGACGATTCGGGAGAGACATTTCTTTCCTGGCAATAACCGGGGACGTGTTTCCCTTCGATCCAGCCGGAACCATACTGGCCCCGGACAGCGAACCTGCTTATTTCATCCTGGGGAATGGGACGGACGGCATGGAGAACATCCACTTTTTTGTTGCGGATTTCGTTATCCCCTAAAGAGATCGTCGGTTCCATGGCAATCAGGCAAAGGATCTGGATGAGATGATTCTGGATCATATCGCGCAAGGCCCCGGCCTGATCAAAGTAATGTCCCCGGTGTTCCACACCGATCTGCTCGGCCACGGTAATCTGAACATGATCGATATAGTGGCGGTTCCAGATCGGCTCGAACAGGGTATTGGCAAAGCGAAAGGCCAGGATATTCTGGACGGTCTCTTTGCCCAGGTAGTGGTCGATACGAAAAATCTGGGATTCGTCAAAGACCTGGGTCAGGATTCTATTAAGTGTCCTGGCCGAGGCCAGATCACGGCCAAAGGGTTTTTCGATGACAATCCGGGTCCGCTCCCGCTCCAGGGAAAGCCGGGCCTTGCCGAATTGTTCAACAACAGTCTCTATAGCCAGCGGCGGAACGGCCAGGTAAAAAATACGGACGGCCTGGGTGTCCCATTCTTTATCCAGGGTAAGGAGTTTTTGGTTCAATCGGCTGTAAAAAAGGGGGTCTTTAAAGTCGGCGATCTGGAAGCTTAAATGGGAGGCGAAGGCCGTCCATTTCCGATCTTCGGTTTCCCGACATCTGGAAAATTGGTTCACCCCCTGGCGCAAGTGTTCGATAAAGGCTTCATCGGCCTGGGGTTTATGACCAAAGCCAAAGACTGAAAACTTTTCAGGCAGCTCATGATCCAGGAAGAGGTCATAGAGGGCCGGAATCAACTTGCGCCAGGCCAGGTCGCCTCCGATACCTAAAATAACAAAGACGGTTGACCTGAGACGGATGTCAGACATACGATCCCCGCAATCTTTATTCCAATGCCGCTAAAATATACCAAGATCCTTCAATTTCATATAGTTATGTTGACCGGAAGGGCGGAATAAGTAAATGGGGGTTTCTCTGTATTTCCCGTTGCGGAAGGCTTTATTTTTTCCAGGCGTTCTTAAGTTGAATCTGCTTTTGATCGCCGACGACGACCAGAAGGAATTTTTCGGGTTTCAGATAGGTCCGGGCCACCCGCAGCACCTCTTCGGCCGTTACCTGATTAATGAGTTGCGGGTATTTATCCGGAAAGTCTAAACCCAAGCCATAAAATTCTATGGCCGATAAAAGCCGGACCAGCTTGGCATTGGTATCCATCCTGAAGGGGAAACTCCCGGTCAGATAGGCCTTGGCTTCGGAAAGTTCGTCAGGAGAAATCCCTTTTTCAAGAAACCGGTTCATTTCCTTCAGGATCTCGGACAGGGCCTGATTGGTGTTTTGACTTTTGGTTTCCATGGCAATTTGAAAAGACCCGGGAAATTCCCGGGCATCAAAATAGCTCGAAACGCCATAAGTCAACCCCAGATTATCCCTGATGATATCCACCAGACGGGAGACAAAACCTCCCCCACCCAAAATGTAGTTCATGACTTGAATGGCATAATAATCCGGATTGGAACGGGCAATCCCCGGGTGTCCCCAGATAATATTGGCCTGGGTGATGGGGCGTTCTATTTTTTCGATGACCGGACCGGTCAAGGCCGGTGGTTGAACCAGGGACGGGCGATGGATCGGGGCCGGTTTCCAGTCCTTTAGATAGTGTTGGATCAGTTCACTGCTTTCCTGTAAGGTGATTTGTCCTACTATTAAAAGACTGACATTGTTCGGTCGGTAATAAGACTGGAAAAATCGAATAATATCTTCCCGGGTCACCGATGAAAGGGTGGAAATAGAGCCTTCCTTGGGATGGGCATAGGGATGGGCCCCGAACAATTTTTTGGCAAAGGCCAATTGGGCCACCTGGTTGGGATCTTCTTCCATCCGTTTCAAACGGGCTTTCAAGGCCGAGACTTTACGCTCGATTTCCTGAGGGGTAAAGGCGGGATTTAAAAGGATGTCTGAAAGGATGGAAAGTCCCAGGGGCAGATCCTTCTTAAGAATGGCCAGACTGATAGTGGCATAATCCGATTCGGCCGAGGCAGAAATGGAACCGCCGACCGTTTCGATCTGCCGGCTGATTTGAGTGGCATCTCTTTGGGTGGTCCCCTGGGGCAGCAATTCGGATACCAGGTTGGCCAGTCCCAAAAGGTTCGGGGGGTCCAGCGTAGAACCGGCCCGGATAAGGACTTGGAGATGGATGGTCGGGAGCTGGTTCCTTTCCGAAACGATCAAAGTCAATCCATTGGGAAGGCGGGTTTTTTGGGCAAAGGACTGGGCCCAGGACCCGGAGGTTAGGGCTGCCAAAAAGAAGGTTAACAGGGCTATCATTACGCCAACTTTATAGATCATTTTCACCTCATAACCAATAATATCCAGGGAGCGCACCCCCTGCGGCAAAAGCGCCTCTGCCGGAGAAGGACGGTTCTAACGGGTCGGCACTAAAATGCCAACGGTTTTATATTTGCCCTTGAAATAGGTTTGATAGACCCTTAACAGGTCATCCCTTTGGACGGTTCTTATCCCAGGCAAAAATTTTTCCAGGTCTTTCCAGCTTCCCAGGGTTTGATATTTTCCCAAAAGGTTTCCTTGAAAAAAGATAGAATCCTGGGCAAAGATAAATCCCGCTTCGATCTGATTCTTGGCCCTTTCAATTTCTTCCTGGGAAGGGGGGGTTTTTTCCCATTCCTCTAACTCTTGAAAAAGTCTCTCTTCAATCTGGTCCGGGGTGTGACCGGGCATGGCCTGGGCATAGAGTAAAAAGAGAAAAGGGTCACCGGACTGGAATCGATAATCCGCCCCGGCCTCCAAAGCCTTTTGTTCCTGGTAAACCATCTTTTGATGCATCCGGGAACTTTTACCTTCGGCCAGAATTTGGGACATGACCTCTAAGGGGAATGAATCCGGATGGGGAAAGGACGGGACATGGTAAGCCAGGAGTACAAACGGTAATTGTACTTCCTCCCGACGGAGTACGATACGTTTATCGGCTTCCTGGGGGGGTTCTTTAATCATCCGAAGAGGAGGGGCGGTTCCTGCGGGGATCCGGCCAAAGGTTTTCTCGATTCCGGAAACGACCTTTTCTTTATCAAAATGGCCGGCTACGACCAGGGTGGCATTGGCCGGTTGGTAATGATTCCGGTAGAAGGACAGAAAATCGGCGCGGCTAAGCCCATCCAGGTCTTCCATCCAGCCGGTTACCGGCCATTTGTAGGGATGAGACTTGAAGGCCGTCCCGATGACTTCTTCCACCAGGGAGGCGGTTGGATCATCTTTAATCCTTAACCGGCGTTCCTCCTGGACCACTTTTTTTTCGGTCAAAAATTTTTCTTCATCGACCAACAAACCGGTCAGGCGATCGGCTTCCAGATCCAGGGCAATATCAAGGCGGTCCGAGGCCAGGTTTTCATAATAAGCCGTATAATCACGGTTGGTAAAGGCGTTGTCCTGTCCGCCGTTTTTTTGGATGATACGGGAATACTGCTTGGGCCCGTATTTTTTCGTTCCCCGGAACATCAGGTGTTCGGTAAGATGGGCCAGACCCGATTGCCCCAGGGGTTCATTCCTTGACCCCACTTTATACCAGACCTGGACAGTAACCACCGGTGCTTTGGAATTGGGCATCAAAAGGACCTGTAACCCATTGGACAATCGCAATTCAGATACGGTTTCGAGTCCTCCGGCCTGGGGCCGGGAAACCGATCCCAGGAGCAAAAGGCCCAGGGAAATAGCCGAGACCAAAAAAGTAAATCGATTCATTCCTTACCCCTGCTTGACAATTATTTTTTATTGAATTATACCATAAATAACCCTTTGCTTGACAAGATCTATTTTAGAGTATAAAAAATATTTTAAGATGGCCCTTCGGTTCCTCTAATAAAATATTGGCTGATATCAAAATTTTGACCGATCCGATCCTTAACTTAAGGAGGCAAATGTTATGCCATTAGAAAAACAAGTTTGGGATGTAATAGAATCGAATTATAAAAGCGTGACCCCCGAAACGCCCTTGAAAGAAGCTTGCGCCATTTTGACCGGTCAGGGCATGGGGAAGCCGGAAACCTTAGGATTGGTGGTTATGCGGGCTTCGGGCGAGTATCTGGGTCTTTTGACAGTTAAAGATATTTTAAGATATGTGATTTTCCTTCATAACCGGTCCCGGGTGGAATCGAAAGGCGAAGATTGGCTTACCCAACTCCGTAATCAATGTGCGGATGAATCTTTAGTAACGGTCAACGATGTCCTGGTTCGCTATGATCTTTCCGTACGAGCCAATCAAAAATTGCTTGAAGTGATAGAAATTATGAACGAACAGGACGTGGAGTTGATACCGGTCTCGGACGTCGGGAAGATTATCGGAGTGGTTCGAAGTATAGATGTATTGGCCGAGATAACGCGTTTGGTTAAATAGTGCGGATGAAGCGGTCAGCCTTCAGCTTTCAGCAAAACCCATTACCTATAACGGGTTGGCTAAATGCTGATGGCTGATGGCTGACTGCTGAAAGCTTTAAAAGAAAGGACCCCGGCAGTGATTTATGGAACGCTCCCATATCAACACTAAATATGATGAAGAATTAAGTTTACTGAAACAAAGGATCCTGCGTATGGGGGAGCTGGTAGAAAATAATGTCGTCTCTGCCATAAGTTCAGTAATCAACCGGGATCATGAATTGGCTCAGACTATCATTGAGTCTGACCGAAAGATCAATGAACTGGAAGTCGACACGGAAGAAATGTGCCTGCGGGTCATTGCCCTGCGACAACCGGCCGGCCGGGATTTACGGTTTATTTCAACGGCCATGAAAGTGACCACCACTTTGGAACGGATGGGGGATTTAGCGACCAATATTGCCAAAAGGTCCGTTGAGATGATTGAAGAACCTCGTATCGGAGCCTGTTTGCACCTTCCGGTTATGGCGGAAGCCACTGAGGATCTGGTCCGCCGTTCTTTAGAGGCCTTCGTCAACGAGGACGTCGAGATGGCCCTCGAAGTTTGCCGGGATGATAGCTATGTGAATGAAACCTATAAAAGAATAATTGAAGAACTTCTTAAAATGATGGGAGAGAAATCTATCCTTATTCCCCGGGCCATGAAGATCATGTTCGTGGCCAAATATCTGGAACGCATTGCCGATCATGCCGTTCATATGTCCGAGATGGTCGTCTTTATGGTCGTCGGAAAGATTATACGCCATCAGGAGAAGACTCTGGATTACCTGGACGAAGAATTTCATAAAGGCCTGAATGCCAACCCCTCTCGATAATCATCTCCTGACACCAAGTTAACTTCATTCTTATTGGGTGGCCCTGTCAATGACCTTTTTAGACGCAAAACCCTCATGGCGCAAGCGAGAATTCCGAAACAGGTGATCTTAACGATCACTTTATAACTCAAATGAAGGAGGATTTGTATTATGCGTTCACGGATGATGGCACTCTTATTCAGTTTGGTTCTAATGGCCCTTACCGGGTCGGCCTGGGCTATAACCCAGATCAACATCGCTACGGTCACCAACCCCGATTTGGTCCACACCAAGGCGGCTAACTGGTTCAAGCAAAGTGTGGAAAAGGCCCTGCCCGGTAAAGTCAGCGTGATCGTTCACCACTCGGCCGTATTGGGCAGCGAGACCCAGGTCTTGCAGCAGATCCTGTTAGGCACCACCCAAATGGCGGTCTGCACTACCGGACCGATTGAAGCCTTCGTGCCCGAGATCAAGGCCCTGGAAATGCCCTTTGTCTTCTCTTCCTATGAGGCGGCCGACAAGGTGCTGGACGGTCCTGCCGGTCGGGAGCTGGCTAAAAAGTTCGAAAAATCCGGGTTCGTGGCCCTGGCCTTTCTGGACAACGGTTTCCGCAATCTCACTAATTCCAAGCGTCCCGTAAAAACGCCCGAAGAGGCTAAGGGGCTGAAAATCCGAACCATGGAAGCCCCAACCCATCTGGCGATCTGGCGGGCCATCGGGGCCAACCCGACGCCTATGGCCTGGCCCATCTTCACCCAGCTTCAGCAAGGTGTCATCGACGGCCAGGAAAACCCCATCGCCGTAATCTATGCCGCCAAGCTGATCGAGGCCGGGCAGAAGTACCTGACCCTGACCCGTCATGTCTATTCGGCCCTGGTTTTCGTGGCCAACAAGGCCTTTATGGACGGCCTGTCCCCCCAGGAACGCAAGGTGATTACCGACAACGCCCGGGCGGCGGCCCTTCAAGGGCGCCAGTTCATCCGGGGCAACGAGGCCAAACAATTGGCCGAACTCAAGGCGGCCGGCATGCAGGTGGAGGACAAGCCCGACTTGACGGCCTTCCGCAAGGCCACGGCTCCGGTCATCAACTCGGCCACTGGCGACACCAAGAAACTGTTGGAGCAGATCGAGCAGACGGTGAAATAAATCTTTGCCTGAACCCACAGCCGGAGGAGGCGCCCATGGTCTCCTTCGGTGTTTAGTTCGAAAGTAGGGTTCAATCCCGCAAAAGGCGGGACAGGATTCGAGGGTTCAGCCGCTCGGCCCGCTCGGCTCCGCCGAGCTTCCGAAGAGGCTCCCTTTTGGGAGCCGATTCGTCGAGCTATAGAAAAGGTTCCCCTCCGGGGAACCGCAGGGTTTTAAATTCCAAGCCTTTCACTTGAATCTTTGGCCCCTGGACCCCTTGAATCCTTTTTCATGCTTCGTGGCGCCCCCCTGAGGCATGAGGGTTTAATACGAAATGAAATCCATGCCTTCTCTACCCCCAAGTGGGCAGGAGTAGCCTATGCCGGTGTTACAGCGGTTAAGTTCTGCCATTAACGCCGTGGTGGAAAAAATGCTTTTTTTCATCGGGGCGGCCATTTGCCTCATTTTATTCGCTCAGGTCATCTCCCGTTATGCCGGGGCCTCCCTGGGCTGGTCCGAGGAAGTGAGCCGGTACCTCCTGGTGGCCATCACCTTTTTGGGCGGTTCGGTGGCTTACAAACGAACCAGCTTTATCGGTTTGAAGGGGTTTGGTCACGGCCTGGGACCGGTCATTCAGCGGGCCATTGTAGTCTGCTTGCAGGGGTTGACCCTGGCCTGTTTCTTCCTTATCGCCTGGTTCGGGGCCGGCTACACCTTGAAGGCCTGGGACCAGACCTGGTCTTCCTTGCCGTTTCTTCCCATGTCGTTGCCCTATGCCGTGATTCCCATCGGGGCCCTCATTTTTATCATTCACGTCATGGCGGATATCTTCAAGAAGCCGGAAAGAAAACCTTCATGATCATTGTCCTCCTGTTCGGGGCTTTGTTCCTGCTGATCGCCCTGGGGCTGCCCATTGCCCTGGCCATCGGCCTGCCGGCCATCGGCTTCATGCTGGCCCCCGGGGTTTTTCCCGCCAGCGTTCATCTGTCGGCCCTGGGCCAGACGATCATCCAACTGCTTTTTGCCGGCGTGGATTCCTTCGATCTTTTGGCCATACCGCTCTTCATGTTAGCCGGGTCGATCATGGAGACCGGCGGGATTTCACGCCAGCTTATCGATTTCTCGGACAGCCTGGTGGGTTGGGTCCGGGGCGGGCTGGCTTGTGCCGTGGTGGTGGCCTCTATGTTCTTCGCCGGTATCTCCGGTTCGGCCGCGGCCGACACGGCCGCCCTGGGGGCCATCGCCATTCCGGCCATGATCCGCCAGGGCTACCCGCCGGCTTTCTCGGCGGCCTTAGTGGCGGCTGGAGGCTCTATCGGCGTTATCATCCCCCCTTCCATCCCCATGGTCATTTTCGGTTTCCTGACCAATGTCTCCATCGCCAAACTTTTCGCCGGGGGCATGATGGTGGGGATCCTCTTCGGTCTCAGCTTCATGGCCCTATCCATCTGGCTGGCCTGGCGTCACCAGTGGGGGACGCGTTATCCCTTTTCCTTGAAAAAGATTTGGAACGCATTCAAGGAGGCCTTCTGGTCCCTGGGTGCGCCGGTCATCGTCCTGGGCGGGATCCTGCTCGGCATTGTCACGGTGACCGAGGCGGCCGCCCTGGCGGTCTTCTACGCCTTGTTTGTCGCCATGGCCGTCAACCACCGGATCAAATGGAAGGACATGCCGGCCCTCATCATCCGCTCCCAGATCGTGGCCGCCACCATCCTTTTCATCATCGCCATGGCCAAAATGTTCACCTGGCTCTTGGCCATGAAGCAGACCCCGATGCTGTTGCAAAATGCCATCCAGTCCCTGGCACTGCCCCCCTGGGGCCTGCTGCTGCTGGTCATGGCCGGGCTCTTGATTGTGGGCTGCGTCATGGAGACTACGGCCGCCCTGATCCTGCTGGTACCGGTCCTGGCGGCCATTACCCCCCAGATGGGGGTGGACCCCATTCAGTTCGGGGTGCTCATGGTGGTCAATCTGGCCATCGGCATGCTGACCCCGCCGGTGGGCATCTGCCTGTTCGTGGCCTGCGGGATCTCCGGGCTGCCGTTGGGGCAGGTAGGCCGGGCCGTGTTGCCCTTTGTCTTCGTAGCCCTGGCGGCGCTTCTGATCGCCTGTTACTGGCCGCCGCTGACGCTCTGGTTCCCGTCGTTGATTTACAGGTAAAACTGGGCGCAGGGGTCAGGGAACGGGGGTCGGAGATCTGGGATCGGGGGTCTGGAAGTGAACTTTTGCCGAATGCTTAATGCCGAACGTTACCCCCCCGGAGGGTCTCCGGCTCGGAGAGGGGAGGGCACCACGAAGTATGAAAATGGAACGGTCAAAGGCTTATTTAGGCACGGGACAGGCACAAAGCCTGACACCGGGATTACACGGATTAACCATTTAATTTCTCAAGAAAAGGGGCTTCCCTTTTCTTGAGACCAGCTTCCGCCGAAGCGGATGTTGGTCATCCCTCAATCCAGACTTAACGGGATTGAGGGATATCCCATGGCTTTAACCGTGTAATCCGTGAAATCCGTGCCAAAAATCTATTTTCGAACTAAGGAAAAACCATGTTAAAACCAGAAGTCCTGGATGCCCTGATCGCCATCGTAGGCCGGGAGCGCTGCAAGACCTCCAAAGAAGACTTACTGACCTACGGCTATGATGCCTGTATTTATGAATACCTCCCGGATGCGGTGATCTTCCCCAAATCGACCCAGGAAACGGCCGATATTATGAAGACGGCCTTGGCCCACAATGTTTTCGTCACCCCCAGGGGGGCTGGGACGGCCCTCGGTGCCGAAGCCCTGGCCAAACAGGGGGGGATCGTTATCTGCTTCTCCATGATGAACCGCATCATGGAGATCAACAGGGCCAACCGCTACGCCGTCGTCGAGCCGGGTGTGGTTATATCCGATCTTCAGAAGGCCGTGGAAAAGGTTGATCTCTTTTATCCCCCGGACCCGGGCAGTGCCACGGTGGCCACCATGGGGGGTGCCATCGCCATGAACGCCGGAGGAATGCGGGGAGTCAAGTACGGGGTCACCCGGGATTATCTGTTGGGTCTCGAGATTGTCCTGCCGTCCGGCGAAACGATGATGACCGGGACCGTCACGGCCAAAGATGTGACCGGCTACGATTTGACCCGCTTGATATGCGGATCCGAAGGGACCCTGGCCCTGGTAACCCGGATCAACGTCCGCCTCCTTCCCAAACCCCAAACCAAAAGGACCCTGCAGGCCATTTACAACAGCCTCGAAGTCGCCGTAGACACGGTTTCCAAAATCATCGCCGCCGGGATCATCCCCGCCACCCTGGAGCTTATGGACCGGATGATCATCAAGGCGTTAGAGGATTATGCCCATCTGGGCCTGCCGTTGGATGCCGAGGCCATCCTGGTGATGGACGTGGACGGCGATCTGGAAACCGTGGAAAGACAGGCTGCACAAGTGGCCGAGTTCTGTACAAGCCAGGGGGCGCGGGAGGTGCGTGTCTCTTCATCGGAGAAGGAAAACGACCAGCTCTGGGTGGCTCGCCGCTCCGCTTTCAGTGCCGTGACCCGAATGCGGCCGTCTTGTGTGGTCGAAGATGCCACCGTGCCGGTGAGCGTCTTAACGGCAACCATCAAAAAGGTGATTGAAGTTTGCGAGCGCAACCGCGTTCAGGTGGCGGTCCTGGCCCATGCCGGGGATGGCAATTTGCATCCCCTGATGCTCTGCGATCAGCGCGACCGGGAGGAAATGGCCAGGGTGGAAAAGAGCATGGATGAAATCGTGGATTATGCCCTGTCCGTAGGGGGCACCATTTCCGGTGAACACGGCATAGGCATTACCAAAGCCAAATATCTTCCCCAGCAGCTCAGCGAGACCAGTCTGAAGATGATGCGGGCTATTAAACGGACCTTCGATCCCCGTGGTATCCTGAATCCGGGTAGTTTTCTGGATTGGAGCCCAAAAAACAATTAGCCACGGACGCACCCCGGTGGAATAGAACGGCAAGAGCATTCCACGGGGCAGGCACGGACGGACACGAACGAAAATAGATTTTACTTTGAGCTTTGAGCCTTTGAGCATTTTTTTGAATATCATGATCCCTGAAGAACTGAAAGAACAGGTCTATCACTGCATCCGCTGCGGGCTGTGCATGAATACCTGCCCCGTTTACAGACAACTGGCCTTTGAAGGGGTCTCCCCCCGGGGAAAGGTCCAGCTCATCAAGAAGGTCCTGGAAGGGAAACTGGAACCTTCGGCCAACTTCACCCGTCTTCTGGGTACCTGTCTGCTCTGCGAGACCTGCACGGTGAATTGCCCAAGCGGCGTCAAATTGGACCGCCTCATGAAAGCCATGCGGGCGGAACTGTTAGACACGTTTCGTCCGCCCTGGGAAAAACGGATACTGTTCCATCTTTTGTCAGGCAGCCGCTTGCTGCCTTTCAGCATGTATTGGGGGAGGACCCTGGAGAATCCCATCCGTTTTTTTTTACCAAAAGAGGGCAGGGCGGGAACTATCCCTTTTCCCAGGCTCCCTCGTTTGAATGCCAGGCCCCTACTGAGTCAGTATCCGGAGGTGATCGCTCCGGACGGACCCCGTATCGGCCGGGTGCTTTATTTCGTGGGCTGTGCGACGAATTATCTTTCAGAAAACGTCGGCCGGTCGGTAATCCATACCCTGACGCGGTTAGGGGTTGAAGTGATCATCCCCAAAGGACAGATGTGCTGCGGTTTTCCTATCTCTCTGGCCGGTGCTCGAAAGGCGGCTTTGAAAAACATCCGGCGGAACCTCGACGTCTTTAACCCGGCCGATGCGGATGCCGTTATTGTGGACTGCGCCACCTGCGGGGCGGCGTTGAAGAAAGAATACGCCCAAATCCTGGAAGAAATGGGAGAGGGAGAAAAGGCCGAAGGTGCCGCCCGGCTGGGGCAAAAAGTGCTGGATATTTCCCAATACCTTTCGTCTTTCGACCTGGAAAAACACCTTAGGCCTGTGGCCGGTCGGGTAACCTATCATGATCCCTGCCACTTGCTGCGCTCCCAGGGAGTTAAAGAGGAGCCTCGAAGCCTGCTGCAACGCATTCCGGAAATGGAACTCGTAGAAATGGATGGCGCCGACGTCTGCTGTGGCGGAGGGGGGACCTTTCAATTAGAGCACCCTGAAGTGGCTGCGGGCATTACCAGAAACAAGATCCAGGCCATCATGGAGACCCGGGCCAACCTGGTGGCCACCGGCTGTCCGGGATGCCGCCTGCAGATTCACGGCAACCTGGGAGACGAGCGGATCCGGGTCGTGCACCCGGTGGAACTCCTGGCGACGGCTATGTCTTGAAACTCATTATTATCGTTTTGAGGGTAAAGGGGCACATCTGCCCCAAGGTCCTTGACGGCCCAGGCCTTCATAATCAGACGGCCCACTCGGCACGAATACGTGTTCCTTTTCCCTCAACGGATTCGATAGCAAATAAACCACCTGAAAGCTCAACCCACTCCTTCATGCTCGTAAGCCCCAATCCCTTCCGGGCGTTCTCGTAAGCGTTGACTTTCTCCAGATTAAAGCCCTGGCCGTTGTCTTCGACAATGAGTTCCATCCTATCGTCCAGTTTCCGCAGAGAAAAATGAACGAGATTTGCATGACAGTGTTTAGCAATATTCTTAAGTGCCTCCTGGATGACTCTGAAAGCGACGATTTTCAAAAGAGGTGGCACGTCACCTTCCTTGATTTCAATCTCCTGTTCAATTCGGATCTCCGAATAGATCGCTTGAAACCTCCTGCAGAACCAGGAAAGGGTAGGCAAGAGGCCCAATTCATCAAGCATCGGTGGCCGTAAATCCTGCTGGATCCTTCGGATTTCGTTCATGCCTTCTTGAATTATGGGAATGATGGTGTTTAAAGGAGCGCTCTTGCCGTTTGCGATATTTCCGATCTGTTTCTGGACGGCTTCCACCGCGTATTTGATAGCGATCAATCTTGTCCCGATGGTATCATGGATTTCACCTGCAATTCTTTTTCTCTCATCCTCCTGGGCCGAGAGGAGCTTTGTGGAGAGATGCCGCAATACTTCGTTCGTTGCGACCAACTCCCTGGTTCGTTCCAGCACCCGCTGCTCCAGAGTCTCGTTCAGTTGTTGAAGTTCCAAATTCCGCTGCCGCAGCGCCTCCTCGGCCAGCTTGCGATCGGTAATGTCTGAAATACACCCGATCATTCTCGCGGGTTTCCCTCTCTCGTCAAAAACCGCCTGTCCTCTGGATTTTTGCCATCGGTATTCCCCCGATTTATGCCGATGCCGATACTCAACATCATAGCTTGCGCCTTTTTCAAGGTGATCGGTCAGGGCGCTCATCACACCCTTGTAGTCATCCGGGTGGATTCTTTCTGCCCATGAATTGTAGGTATGCGGCAATTCCGGATCATCAAACGAGTATCCGACAATCTCACACCAGCGAGGGGAAAAGAACTCCTGATTGGTTAAAATATTCCATTCCCAAAGTCCATCTCGAGTCGTTTGAATTGCCAGACGGTATCTCTCCTCGCTCTCCCGCAACGCCTCCTCCGTCCGCTGGCGGTCGGTAATGTCGCGCAGAAAACCTACAATCAGCCCATTATCGGTGGGCCGATACTGGACGCTGACTTCGACGTCAAAAAGGCTCCCATCCTTGCGGCGGTGCCGGGATTCAAAACGCTCCTCACCCTGAGCCATGACCCTCTGGATATGAGTGGCTATGTCTTCGGTCGTTTCGCTGGCTTCCAGGTCAAGAATGCCCATGGTTAACAGTTCCTGCGCGCTGTAGCCGCTCATCTGACAATAGGTCTCATTGACTTCCAACAGACGTCCCTGCATGTCAACCATCCAGAAGCCGTCCATGGACGACTGAAGGATGGTCCGGTGCCGTTCTTCACTCGTGAGTAACGTCTCCTCCGCCTGCCTGCGGTCGGTTTCTGATTTATCGAGTTCAGCAATCCTCCGGCGAAGATCTTCCAATTCCTGGATCAGTGGCTCTTTGACCTTCCGGTTATCATTCATTCTGCAAATCTCCAGTTGAGTCATAACCAATGAAAACCCCCACCTCTCGCCTACGAAATGGGATTTATTATTCTTTTCAGATTTTTATTTCTTACCTTTTAATTATTAAAAAAGTCAATTAATTTCAATCAGCTTTTGTTGATTACCATTTGAACGCTTCCGTCGTTTTATTCAAAATGGAGGTTTGAGGACTTCAGGAAGTCTATCTTGGAGGGGTCGGGCCCAAGGCTGTTAACTAAAGCCCTTTTCATCTGATTTTAAACTCTTAGGGTCATTCCGGAGGAGGGCGGTCTCTAAAATTGAAGAACTGAACCATAGTTCTTTAGAAACCGGCCGAAGGCCGACAGGGCCTTAACCAAATCCTCTGCCGGTTTGGCCCCGGCCGTTTCCATTTGAAAGAAGGTTTTCATAAAAGAGAAATAGGCCCCCTCATTGTCGAGACTGAGGGGCTGGGGCAGTTTGGGGGGAATATCGGTAAGGACCTGGTGGGCCAGGTGCAGGTTGGGGTCGAATAAGGGAAACTGATGAGGGCGGGCCAGATGGAGGATAAAAACCCGCAGGATCAAATCCTCGGGGACCCAGACCGCCGCCTGTTCGTAAAAATCAAGGACCGCCTCTTCGGAAACCTTTTTTTTCTCTCGGAAGGAGTTGATAGTTTCCAACGACCGGCCTAAGTGATTAACCGAGTCCAGGGCCTTTTGGTCCAAAGGTTTCTGCAGCCGCCAGTGGATTAAGGGCTCGAGGTGACGGATCTCTATGCGTTGACCGACATTCAAATTTTGTTTTAAGACCTCATCCTTTACCGGGCCTTCCTGGTAAAGAGGAGACCAGAGACGCAAAAATTCTAAAGGCGAGCATTCTTTCAAGACTAACCGATAGCAGGTAAAAAATGGCATAGTCGGCACCCTTCACAGTAAAAGGCCTTCATCTCATGCTGATATTTAAGGTTGATGAACTCATAAAAAATAGGAGATCTGCCTTGTCGTCATTCCCGTGAAAACGGGAATCCAATGGTTTTACGTGGTTCCATATAGCCGTCATTCCCGCCTGCGCGGGAATGACGAGTTTTTACGAATGCATCAAGGTTGATCATTGTTTTATATAAAGTGCAGGGTAAAAAATCAACAAAAAAAATATAAAAAATATAAATATTATAATATTTCACTTGACAAGGATTTTTGATTTGATTAAATGGTAACCCGGAGATCAACAGGGGCCTGTTAATCCCGGAATGCACAAGGCCGATCCGAAAAACTTTTCAGGAAAAATTATTGTTTCAAGCTACCCAAAAAACATCCAAAATTTCTGACCAGATCATTGATCAGATCCGGGATGCCATACTTTCCGGCAAATTAAAACCGGGAGATCGGTTGGCCTCCGAAAAAGAGCTGGCCGATCAATTTGGTGTCAGCAAGGCCACTATGCGGGAGGCCATGAGGGTGTTGGAAGTCATGGGACTGATCGAGATGCGCAAGGGCATTACCGGTGGTATTTTTATTGCCGAAGTGGGCATGCGGACCACCATTCACAGTATTATTAATTTCCTCCACTTTCAATCCATATCCATCAAAGAAATTACCATGCTCCGCTATCTGATTGAGCCCACGGTCGCCCGGATCGCAGCCACTAAAATAACCGACACAGATATCCGAAATCTGAAAAAGATTGTCGGAGAAAAGGCTCCCAGAGCCGATGACCAGGTCTCCAAAGAAATCGGTTTCCACCGCTATCTGGCCCGATTGGTCGAGAACCCTTTATTGATTCTGATCGTTGATTTTGTCGATAATCTGTTGGATTCCATTAAATCGAAGATTGCATTGGGTCCGGATTTTTATCGGCAGGTTCGAAAATCACACCAGGAAATCCTGAATTGTTTAATCAAAAAAGACGACCTGGGGGCCCGGATGGCCATGATACGGGACCTGTTGGAAGTGGATCGATACCTCAGCCTGGTTATGGGTTCCACCCCTTTTGATCCGGCTGAACTCGATCAGCATCCTGTTTTAATGGCAGTAAGCGGAGAGGTCCCCTCTTTACCGGCTAAAGAAAAAACAACGGCAAGCCACTAAAAAAGAAATTATTGAGCTGTATCGTTCGGATTAGGCTCAATAAGATAACAATAGACAACAGACAGGAGGATAATATATGGCCGTCAAGCGTTTAAAGTATTGTGTCAATAACGAGTGGAGGGAATCAAAAACCGCCAAATATATGCCGGTGACGAATTCCAGTACGGGGGAGATTATGGCTGAGGCCCCCTGTTGCACCGTTGGAGAAGTGGAAAGTGCCGTGGCGGCGGCTAAAGCGGCCTTTCCGGGATGGTCGAGCAGGCCCGTACAACAGAGAACCGCCTTGATGTTCCGGTTCCGTGAGCTTCTCGATGCCCATCTGGAAGAGTTGACCCTCTCGGTTTCCATGGAACTGGGCAAAAACCTGGATGAGGCTCGGGGGGATATCCTCAAAAGCATCGAGGTGGTGGAGCTGGCCTGCGCCGCTCCGATGCTCATGCAAGGGGACGCCCTGATGAACGTTTCCACCGGCCACGATACCGTCATGTACCGCGAACCGGTGGGGGTTTTTGCGGGGATCGTGCCTTTCAATTTCCCGGCCATGATTCCCTTCGGCTGGATGATCCCGCTGTGCATCACCATGGGCAATACCTTTGTCCTGAAGGCGGCCAGTTTGACCCCCCAGACCGCAATGGGGCGGGTTCTGGAGTTGCTTATTGAAGCCGGGATGCCGCCCGGAGTGGTGAACATTGTGACCTGCAGCCGCGATGAAGCGGGATTGCTCCTCAAACACCCCGACATCCGGGGGATTTCTTATGTGGGATCCACCTCGGTGGGCTTACATGTTTATTCCACAGCCGCGGCTCATGGGAAAAGGGTTCAGGCCCTCTGTGAGGCAAAAAACCACGCTCTGGTCCTGCGTGATGCCGCTTTGGAACGCTCTGCCCTGGGGATTATCAATTCGACCTTCGGATGCGCCGGGATGCGCTGTATGGCCTTGCCGGTTCTCTGTGTCGAAGAGGCCTGTGCCGATGAGTTCATGGGGTACCTGGTCCAGTTCGCTAAGCAACGCAAGGTTGGATGCGCCTACCATCCCGATACGGAATTGGGACCGGTGGTGTCCGCCGAACATAAGAAATCCGTCATCGAGTGGATCGACAAGGGGGTCGCCGAGGGTGCAGAACTGGTCCTTGACGGGAGGGACATTGTCGTTCCCGGATTCGAAAACGGTCACTTTATCGGTCCCACCATTTTTGATCACGTCAAGCCGGGGATGAGCGTAGGCGACTCCGAGATTTTCGGACCCGTGACCTGCGTCAAGCGGGTAAAGGACTTCGAGGAAGGCTTGGCGATCATGAACGCCAATCGCTTTGCCAATGGATCCGCCATCTTTACCCAGAACGGCCATTACGCCCGGGAATTTACCCGGCGGACCCATGCGGGCATGGTTGGCGTGAACGTGGGCATTCCCGTTCCCATCTCCTACTTCCCCTTCGCCGGCCACAAGGATTCGTTCTTCGGTGACCTGCACATCATGGGTCGCGACGGTGTCGCCTTCTATACGGAGGCAAAATGCGTGACCTCGCGCTGGTTCGGTGAAGAGGAGAAGAAGGAAACCAAAGTCAGCACCTGGGAAGGGACGATTAACCGTAAGTAATTCTCCATTGTCGCGAGATAGAAGAAAAGAAATAATTTCATTTTTTAAAAATTGATGGATTCGTAAAAAGTCGGAGATCACTCATTTTCGTCATTCCCGTGAAAACGGGTCCCGCCAAGGGCGGGATTAATTGGTTATGCGTGGCCTGGATTCCCGCCTGCGCGGGAATGACGAGTTTTTACGAGTCCATCAAAATTGGTCTGTCAGAAAGGGGGTGTCTGTCAGAATATACCGGCTGAGGTTGCTTGAGGTCTTATATTAAAGATTCTTACTATTAAGGGGGTTTTTATGAAAGACGAAAAGAAACAAGTTGAAGAGATGGAAAACAGCCAAGGGGTCTCCAGACGTCAATTCCTGATCCGCACCGGCGTAGTAGCCGCCGGTCTTTCTGCCTTTCAATTATCCGAATTTTTGAACGCCCCACATGTCAAAGCCGCCGGCGGGCCGCCCATCTTGATCGGAAATATCGAACCCTTGTCCGGACCTTATGCCGACTCGGGCCAGGATGAGATGGAAGGGGCCATGCTGGCCAATGAAGAGTGGAATGCCAAAGGGGGGGTGCTGGGCCGGGAAATCAAGATGATCACCGAGGATGCCCCCAGTAATCCCGGTATCGGGGTGCAGAAGACCATTAAGCTGATCAAGAAGGATAACGTCAACTTCCTGACCGGAACCCTGACTTCCAGTGTCACCCTGGCCATAGCCGAAGAGGCTTTTAAAGAGAAAAAACTGTTTATGGCCTTTGGAAGTCATTCCGATGACACGACCATGCAGAAATCCCACCGGACCACCTTCCGGACCACTTCCCAAAACTGGATGCTTTCCACGGCCGTGGGCTCCTGGTTAGGGAAAAACTGGAAACCCAAAACCATTTATCATATCACCGCCGATTACACCTGGGGGCATACGGCCCGCACCTCCATGAACCGTGCCTTGTCCAAATACGGGTGCAAGGAGATCGGCAATGACTTCACTCCCCTGGGGACCAAGGATTTTTCAGCCAATTTGATCAAGGCCCGGGGTCTTAAACCGGACGTGTTGAGTTGCAACTGCTATGGTGCCGATCAGGTCAACTTAGTCAAACAGTTTAAGGAATTCGGTTTGGCCAAAGACATTCACCTCTGCGGTCCTCTTTCCGGATCGCCTATGATGAAGGGGATCGGACCGGCGGCCGATGGCGTCTGGGGTCTGTCCTGGGATTGCACCGTCGATACCCCGGGCAGCCAGAAGCTTCGGGCCGCTTTAAAGAAACGGTTTGCCGCAAATAAAGTCCCCCAATGGGAACCCTCTTACCGTCATTACTTGGGGTACATCACCCATCATCAGCTCTTTGAAGCTATTGCCCGGGCCAAAACCATCGATATGATCCCGGTCATCAAGGCCCTGGAAGGTTGGAAATTCGACGGGCTGAAATGGACCCCCAGCTCCTGGCGTAAATTTGATCATCAAAACATCCAGGATGTTATCGTGGCCAAGGCCCAGTATCCGGCCAACTTCAAGACCTGGGCCGACCTTTTCAAGATCCTCGGTCACCTGCCCGGAGATGAAGTGGCCCCCAACTATGAGGAATGGAAGAAAGAGGGCGGACACGAACTGGAACCTTATGACCTGTTCAAATAATTAAGCAACCCTTATCCGGGGCGGCCGGGAACCACCCCCGGCCGCCTTGACCACCTATTCGGGGCAGCTATGATAAGTATTAATCTTTCCCTTCCCACCATTATGAACCAGTTGCTCAATGGGTTCGCCCTGGGAACCCTGTTGGTGCTCATGGCCATCGGGTTGACCATTATCCTCGGACTGATGCGGGTGATTAATTTTACCCACGGGGTTATTTATGCTCTGGGAGCCTATTGCGTCGTCACCTTATTCAATTACACCGGATTTTGGCCTTGTCTGATCATCGGACCGATCGTTTTAGGCCTCTTTGGCATGGGGTTGGAGGCCACCCTGATCAGGCCCCTTTACAAACGGGACCCGTTGCATACCATGCTATTGACTTTCGGGCTGGCCTTGATGATCGAGGACCTCATCCGTATGACCTGGGGCGATGCCGCTTATCCCATGAGCGCCCCGGAAGCCTTGTCCGGTATCATTGATTTAAAATTGTTTATTTTTTCCAAATACCGACTCTTTATTATCCTTTTTTCCAGCGTTCTTTTGTTTGCCCTTTGGTTTTTCTTTCAGAAGACGGCCATGGGCAAGACCATTCTGGCCGGAACCTTCGATCGCGAAATGGTCATTGCCCTGGGAATTCCCATCAACCTCCTGTTCACCGTCACCTTCGGTATCGGCTCGGCCCTGGCGGCTGTGGCCGGGGTATTAAACGCCCCGATCCAAGGGGTCTATCCTCCCATGGGAACGACCATTATCATGTCCTGCTTTGTGGTCGTCATTATCGGCGGCATGGGCAGTTTCTGGGGGGCGGTCATCGGGGGGTTATTGGTGGGTGTGGTCGTCAGTTTCTCGGTGGAAATTTTTTCGGCCATGTCCGATGTCATCGTCTTTATTCTCATGGCGATCGTTTTGTTGGTCCGTCCCCGGGGGATCGCCGGAATTGAAGGTTTATTAGAATGAAACAATACCCTATTGAAAAAAAATGGACCGTGGATTTTCTTAAGATGGCCATCCTGTTTGCCATCGTGGCCGCCTGGCCCAAAATCATTCCCCTGGTCGGCGGCTATACCGGCTTGGCGACTGAAATGGTCATTTTTGCCATCTTTGCCCTGGGGTTCGACTTGCTCCTGGGCTATACCGGGATCCTCTCCTTCGGCCAGGCGGCCTATTTCGGGTTGGCCGGATACAGCATGGGGATTATCTGTATCCATTTCAACACCCCGGTTTTATTGGGTATGCTGCTGGGGATCGCCATCGGCACCCTGGCGGCCGTTATCATCGGCCTTTTGATCATTCGAAAGACCGGGATTTATTTTGCCATGCTGACCATTGCCTTCGGTCAAATGTTTTTTTTTATTGCCTCCCGCTGGAAAACCGTTACCGGTGGAGAAGACGGACTGACCGGCATTCCCCGGGGGGTGATCCCCTTGGGGGTCTTCGACTGGAATCTTAAGGGTGACCTGAGTTTTTTTTATTTCGTCTTTGTCTTTTTTATTGCCGCTACCCTGGTAAAATATTGGTTGGTCAAATCCCATTTCGGACAGGTCTTAAAGACCATCAGGGAAAATGAAAAACGGGCCCAGGTGGTGGGTTACAATGTACGCCGTTATAAGCTTTACTCCTTTATTATCTCCGGAATATTTGCCGCCGTGGCCGGGACCCTGTATGCCATGTTTCTCCGCTACATGTTTCCCCAGACCCTGGACTGGGTCCGGTCTGGTAATGTGGTCATCATGGCCCTGGTGGGCGGTCTGGGCACCCTGTTCGGCCCTATCCTCGGGGCCGGTGTGGTCACGTATCTGATGAACTTCATTTCGTATTCCACCAAATACTGGCAGTTCTTTGTGGGGGCCATCTTTATTATTTTCATTCTCTTTTTGCCCCGGGGGATTTGGGGGTTGGTCCAGAGGAAACGATAATAGTAAACCAAAGTTGGGTTTTATCCAGTATCCAGTATCCGGTATCGCTCCAACAGAGACGATTGATTGCGAGCCATAGAAAAGTTAGAGAAAATCTTTTAGATCAAAATCGGTTGGGATGGACATTATGAATTTATTGGAAACAGAGGATTTAGGGATAGACTTCGGCTCTCTGGCAGCGGTTCAAAATGTAAATTTTTCCATCAAGTCGGGGGAACTGAAATCCATTATCGGACCGAACGGGGCAGGAAAGACCACCTTTTTTAATCTGCTCACCGGCATCTACCCTCCCAGCAAAGGGAAAATTCGATTTAAAGGGGAAGATATTTCCGGCCTCTCTCCCCACCAAATCGCCCGAAAGGGCATTGGACGCTCCTTCCAGATCACGGCCATCTTCCCGGAACTCACGGTCTATGAAAACGTCTTGATCCCGGCTCTGCATTACTGCAAGGGTTCCCTGGCCCGGGAGCGGACTATGGAGATATTGGAGGAATGCGGGCTGGAAGACAAAGCCCATGAGGTAGCCGGCAATCTCTCCCACGGGGATCAACGCCATCTGGATATCGCCATTGCCTTGACCTGCCAGGCTGAACTGCTCCTTCTGGATGAACCTACTTCGGGCATGCCTCCGGAAGAATCCTTGCGCACCGTGGAATTAATCCGGAATCTGAAAAGTAAAAAGGGCTACACGATCATCCTGATCGAGCATAAGATGGACATCGTCCTCAAGGTCTCCGATGCCATCACTGTTCTATATTTCGGGAAAAAATTGGCCGAAGGGACGCCGGAGGAGATCCAACAAAACGAAGAGGTCCAGAAGGCCTATTTAGGGGGGATGGAAAAGGGGTTCTCTTTAAGCCAGGGGAAAAATCATCGTTCGGCTTCCAGGAAGGCCGAGATACTTCGTCTGGAAAAAGTCAACACCTATTACGGGGAGAGTCATATATTACAAGATATTTCCCTGGAGGTCAAGGAAGGGGAGATCGTCTCCTTACTCGGCCGAAACGGGGCCGGCAAGACCACTACTTTGCGTTCCATCCTGGGTTTAACCCCGCCGCGCAACGGGAAAATTGTTTTCAAAGGGGAGACCATTAATGAAAAATCGACGAATAAGATCGTAAAAAGCGGACTCACCCTGGTGCCGGCCGAACGGCGCATCTTTCAAAATTTGACCCTTCATGAAAATTTGGAATTGCCCTTTTTCTTAAAGGGCATCCCGGCTCAGCAAAAGCGCAGCCAATTAGACCAGGCCTATGAATATTTCCCAGCCATGAAAGACCGTATGCACCATAAAGGAAACCGCCTTTCCGGAGGGGAACAGCAGATGGTGGCCGTCGCCCGGGCCCTCATGGGAAAGGTGGATTGCATGCTTCTGGACGAACCTTCCCAGGGATTGGCCCCCCTGATCGTCCGCCACGTGGCCGAGATTATCCTGGAAATCAATAAAGCGGGTATGACCATTTTATTGGTTGAGCAAAATGCCCATATGGCCCTGGCCCTGGCCGACCGGGTCTATGTGATCGATCAAGGCCAAATCGTTTACGAAGGCACCCCCGAGGTCCTTTTATCCGACCAGGACCTATCGCAACGGCTCTTGGGGGTTTAATTCGTTAGTGGCTTAAAATTTTAGACCTCAAAGCCCCCTCTGCTTTAGCCAGGGAGGGGGTTTTTTATCATAGAAAGAAAACCGAACATGACGGTAAAAGAGAAATCCACCCTTTTTGAATCGGGGCATCTCGACCGGATCTCCGAGGCCACCAAGGATTGGGAGCAAAACAGTCAAAGGCCGAAAGATTCGGAAAAAGATGTAGCGGAGCAAACCCATTCGGGGCTGCCGGTTAAGCTGCTCCATACCCCGGCCGACCTCCCCGATCTGGATTATTTGAAGGACATCGGTTTCCCCGGGCAGCCGCCTTTTACCAGGGGTATTTATCCTAACATGTATAAAGGCCGTCCCTTCACCATCCGGCAATTGGCCGGTCTGGGAGCCCCGGAGGATTGCAATCAACGGGTCAAGTATCTGCTCGGGCACGGGGCCACCGGGGTAAGTATCCTCTTTGATCTGCCCACCATACGGGGGTATGACTCCGATGATCCCCAGGCCGAGGGCAATGTGGGGCAATGCGGGGCGGCGGTCGATTCCCTCTGGGACATGGAGGCCTTTTTTGCCGATATCGACCTTTCCCGGATCAGTACCTCCATCGTCACCCATCTCCCCAGTACCAGCCTGGTCATCCCGGGGATGTATTTCGCCCTGGGCGAAAACCGGGGCCTTTCCTACCAACAATTAGCCGGCACTTGCCAAAACGATTTCCTGATGGAAACGGTTATCGGCAGCGCCCCTGAGACCCTGCCGCCGGTTGTTTCCTTCCGCATGCAGTGCGACGTGGTGGATTGGATCACCCGGAACCTGCCCCGGTGGAATCCCATCAGTCTGAATGGATACAATTTGCGCGAGGCCGGGACCGATGCCGTGGCCGAAGCGGCTATCGCCATGGCCAACGGGGTGGCTACCTGTGAGGAACTTATCCGGAGAGGCCGGGACATCGACAGCTTTGCCCCGAGGATTTCCTTTTTCTGGGACCTGCATAATGATTTTTTCGAAGAGATTGCCAAGTGCCGGGCCTCCCGTAAAGTCTGGCAGCGCATCATGCGTGAAAGATTCAAGGCCAGGGATCAGCGCTCCTGGCTGATGCGCTTTCACGTCCAGACCGCCGGGATCACCCTTCCGGCCACCGAGCCCTTAAACAACATCGCCCGCTCCGCCATCCAGGGCCTGGCCGCGGTCCTGGGAGGGGCCCAATCTCTCCATATCGATTCTTTTGATGAGGCCTATTCGGCCCCGACGGAACAAGCGGCCCTGGTATCCCTGAGGACCCAACAGATCATTCAGCAGGAGACCGGGGTGACCAAAACAATCGATCCCCTGGCCGGGTCTTATTACCTGGAGTATTTAACGGCCGAGATGGAAAAACGGATCGAGGCCTATATGCAAAAGATCGAGGAACGGGGAGGGATCGTGGCCTGTGTTGAAAGCGGTTGGCTCCATAAGGAGATTGCCGCCTATCAGTTCGACTATCAGAGAAAAATTGAATCGGGGGAAATCAAAATCGTCGGCGTGAATGCCTTCCCCCATTCCGGGGCCTCCCAACCCATCGAGGTCTTCGAATACCCGGAGACCGAGACCCGGCAAAGAAATAAATTGAAGCGATTGCGTCAGGAACGGGATACCGGGCGGATTGACAAGGCCATGGATACGTTACGGAGCAAGTGTCATACAAAGGAAAATCTTTATCCTTATGTGCTGGAAGCGATCAAGGCCTTGGCCACCCTGGGAGAGATCGAGGGCCTTTTTCGAAAAGAATACGGGTTGTGGCCGTCACCGCTTGTGACTTAGGGATACTGGTTACTGGATACCGGATGCTGGATTCTCGATACTGGATACCGGATAAAAACAAAGAATGATACTTGATGAACTCGAAAAAACTCGTCATTCCCGCGCAGGCGGGAATCCAGGCCATTCTTAACCAGTTAACCACTGGATTCCCGTTTTCACGGGAATGACGAAAATAGGTGATTTCGGACTTTTTACGAGACCATCATACTTGATGCAGGATTAAAAGGACAATTCCCTAAAAACAATATCCAGTATCCAGTATCAAGTAACGAGCCTCTGTCTTATTAAAGGGAAAAACATGGCAAGAAAAATACGGGTCCTTATGACCAAATTAGGTTTGGACATCCATTGGCGCGGGGCCGTTACGGTGGCCCAATTTTTGAGGGAAGCCGGGATGGAGGTTATTTATTTGGGGAATCAATTTCCGGAACAGATCGCCCAGGCGGCCCTCCAGGAAGACGTGGATGTGGTGGGCCTGAGCACCTTGTGTGGCAATCACCGGGTCCTGGCCCCCAAAGTCGTCAGACTCCTCCGGGAAAAGGGATTGGATCAGATCAAAGTATTTTTAGGGGGGATTATCCCGGAAAGGGATTGCCCCTTTCTTTTGGAACAAGGAATCGAAAAAATCTACGGCCCTGATACGCCCATGAAGACCATCGTCCAGGCCATTCAAGAGGCTGTCAGATAATCAACCAGGATAAATGAACAGATGGCGGATTATTCCTTTAAGGAATTTTGATGGTCACGCAAAAAAGTCGTCATTCCCTGCGTGCGCGGGAATGACGATAATGAGCGCTTTTTGGACTTTTTACGAACTTGTCGACCTGGCGTAAGGGATTTAATCCAGTATCCCGTATC
The DNA here is from genome assembly GCA_964627515.1 of uncultured Thermodesulfobacteriota bacterium. Lineage (GTDB taxonomy): Bacteria > Desulfobacterota > RBG-13-43-22 > RBG-13-43-22 > RBG-13-43-22 > RBG-13-43-22. The sequence goes on from CAZVHO010000015.1 coordinate 48,973, forward strand.
TAATATTCAGTATCCAGCAAAGGAGGTTTGCACTATGTCATTTTCCTGGCCGCCGGAATACGATTCCCGCTACCAGCCTGCCTTTTCCGAACTTTACTGGAACCGGGAAGCCGAGACCATGGACCCGGAAGAGCGAAATCAAAAGATTATCCTCCCCAAACTCCAAGCCCAGATGGCGTATGCCTATGAAAAGGCCCCGCTCTATCGCCGCAAATGGGACCAGGCCGGGATTGGGCCTGAAGATATCCGTTCCTTTGAGAATTTTCAAAAGGTCCCATTCCTGCATAAGGAGGAGATCCGCCGGGATCAGGCCGAAAATCCCCCCTTCGGCAGTTATAGCTGTCTGCCCCTGGAAGATATTCAGCGCCTCCATGGGACCTCCGGGACAACGGGCCGACCCACGGCCTTCGGCATCAGCCGGGGGGATATGGCCCGCATCGGCGAGGCCCATGCCCGGATCATGTGGGGTTTCGGGGTGCGGCCGAGGGACATCGTCTTTATCGGTTCCTTTTTCAGCCTTTATATGGGCAGTTGGGGGGCTTTGGCCGGCGGGGAGCGATTGGGTGCGGTCTGTTTTCCCTTCGGGGCCGGCGTACCGGGGCAGACGGAAAGGGCTATCGAATGGATCAAAGAGATGAAACCGACGGTTTTTTATGGTACGCCCTCTTATAGCCTCTATATTGCCGAGCGCTGCCGTGCCTTGGGAGGTGATCCCAAAAAGGACTTTGCTTTTCGCGTCCTGTTTTTTTCAGGAGAGCCCGGGGCGGGCATCCCAGCCACCAAACGAATGATTGAAGAGACCTATGGGGCCATGTGCATTGATTCCGGTTCAACGGCCGAAATGTCTCCCTGGATGTCTAATTGCGAATGCGACCGGCGGACGGGGATGCATCTCTGGCAGGATATTGTTTATACCGAAGTGGTGGACCCTCAAACCTGCCAGCCGGTCCCTTTCGGCGGGCAAGGGGTCCTCGTCTATACCCATTTGGAAAGGGATTCCCAGCCCATGATCCGTTTTTGGTCCGGCGATATCACCACCTGGGTAAATGATCCTTGCCCCTGCGGCCGGACCTATCCCAGACTGCCCCGGGGCATTTACGGCCGGTCCGACGATATGGTTACCATTCGCGGGGAGAATGTCTACCCCAGTGCCATTGAAGATATTATCCGGGCTTATAAGGAATGCGGTGATGAATACCGGATTATCATCAGCCGGGAAAAGGCCATGGATGAATTAATGGTCCAGGTGGAGGCCGCTCCCGAAGTCAAAGGTCCGGACTTATCAGAATTAAAAAAGAAACTGGAAGGGAAATTTAAAAAGGTCTTGGGCATCAGGGCCGTGGTCCGGATCAGCGCCCCCGACAGCCTGGAACGGACCCAATTCAAGGCCCGCCGGGTGATTGATAAACGGGGGCTCTACGAGGAAATGATTGAAAAAGAAAATGACGGGTAACGAGGGGACGTAGGCACCACGAAGCATGAAAATGGGTTTCGCCGAACATTATTGATGAACTTGCAAAACGTCATTCCCGATTCCGTCCCGTAGGGGACTACACCCCGGAGGGCGTAGGCGGGAATCCAGACGACACAAAATCAATTAAAACCGCTGGATTCCCGATAAAGACATTCGGGAATGACGAAAAAGGTGCCGCTGTACTATTAATGCGAAGCTATTTTCGGACTAAATCATTATTAACGATGAACACCCTTAAGTAAGGCAACAAAAGGAGGAAATATGGGCAAGGCAAAAATCTGGTTTATGGATGCCAGGGCCAAACGGTTTTTGGAATCCACGGCGATCAAGGCCCGTCAGATCCTGGAATATTCGGGCTGGCTGGACAATCTTAAAAAAGGGGATATCGTGGCCGTTAAGACCCATATGGGTGAAGCCTACAACGTCGGCTATCTGCGGCCCATTATTATCCGCACCATGGTGGAGGCCCTGAAAGAGCGGGGCTGCAAGCCCTTTGTGACCGATACGACCACCATGCCCTATCATCCCTGGATCAGCCGGACCCTGGCCATCGATCATCTGGAAACGGCCAACCGGAACGGTTTTAATCACGGGACCATGGATTGTCCGGTGGTGATCGCCGACGGCTGGCTGGGAACCGATGACGTGACCGTCGATCTTCAGGGCCGGGGAAATTATCTGAACAAACAATTTGTCGCCCGGGCCATCGCCGATGCCGATGCCTTGCTTTCATTAGCCCATTTCAAGGGCCATCCGGCCGGCGGCTACGGAGGGGCCATCAAAAATATCGGGGTGGGCTGTACCAGCAAGCGGGGCAAGATGAACCTCCATGGTGCCCTGGCCGGAGACAAGCCGGTCTTAAACCTCTCCATCTGTCCGGGGAAAGGTTGCGATTGGTGGGAGACCTGTATGGACTGCTGTCCGGAAGGGGCGATCCAGTTTACGGAAAAGGGGATTGAAATCGACCAGGAGGCCTGTGTCTATTGTTTCGCCTGCGCCAACCTGTGCGTTAACATGGCCGGCGTGAAAGGGATTCAGCGCTTCGATCATTTACCGGCCCTGGGCCGGCGTATTGCCGATTCGGCCCTGGCCACCATGATGACCAAAGAAGAGGGGAAGGTCTTCTTCATGGACTTTGCCATGGATATCACCCCGGTCTGTGACTGCTACGGTTGGACCGATACCCCCATTGTCAACAACCTGGGCATCCTGGCCTCTTATGATCCGGTGGCGGTGGACAAGGCCTGCATCGATCTGATGAACGAGGCACCGGGACTGACTAATTCCGAGGCCGAGGAATTCGGGGCCCTGGCCCCTGGGTCTAAAAAACTCAACCTGATCAAAGGCAAGGACATCGAGCCCCAGATTTATGGCGGGACCGAAAATGGACTCGGGGTTCCCGAGTATGAATTTGAACAGGTCCCTCTGGACCGCAGTCAGGCGGCCATCAACCGCTTCTATCCCGAGGTGCGGGCCAGAAAACTGAAACCCATGTATGCCCGAAACCACCCCTTGTCCGGACTGGATACGGCCTCCTTCGGCCGGACCACCGAAGGGATGGAAAACCCCATACATCCTAAGAAATGATGTGACGAGTGACGAGAAAATACGGATGGTTCGGTAGGAAGTTAAAAATCTGTTATTTCCGTCATTCCCGCGAAAGCGGGAATCCAGGCTTTCTTGCCTGGCTTGCTGTTTTCGCAGGGACGTCGGGTTGGGAGACTTTCTATGAGTCCATCAAAAACAATAACCTTTGTTTTTCAGGAAACTCAAGATGGATGAACAGATAAAAAAAGCCTTAATCGCCATCGTCGGGGAAAAGCGTTATACCGATGATTTGATCGATCTGGTCTCGTATTCCTACGATTCTTCGGAACATCGGCACCGACCGGATTGTGCCGTCTGGCCCGAATCAGTGGAAGAGATTTCCGGGATCCTGAAATTGGCTAACCGGGAGAAGATACCGGTCATCCCCAGGGGGGCCGGCACCGGCCTTTCAGGCATGGCCGTTCCGGCCAAGGGGGGGATCGTCCTGGACCTCAATCACTTAACTAAGATCGTGGCCGTCAATATCGAAGACCGGCTGGCCATAGTGCAGCCCGGCGTGGTTTACGCCGACCTGGATCAGGCCCTGGCCAAGCATGGCTTTTTTTTCCCCCCTGATCCGGGCAGCGCCAAGGTCTGCACATTGGGCGGAAATGTGGCCACCAATGCCGGTGGGATCAAAGGGGCCAAATACGGGACCACCCGGGATTATGTCCTGGGTCTCCAGGTGGTCCTGCCGGACGGCCGGGTCATGAGGACCGGCTCGAAAACCATGAAATGCGTTTCCGGTTATGACCTGACCAAACTCTTTGTCGGCTCCGAAGGCACCCTGGGGGTCATCACCGAGATCATCCTCAAGATCAATCCCAAACCCTTGGCCGTCAGCACGGCCATGGCCACATTCAACGACTTGGAGGATGCCGGACGGGCCGTCAGTCAGATTATGCGTAGCGGGATCATCCCCAGTGTCCTGGAGATCCTGGGCCGCCATACCCTGAAGGCCATCAACCAGAATACCGATCTGAACCTTCCGGAAGTGGATGCCATGCTGCTGACCGAGACCGACGGCTATACCCGGGAGGAGACGGAATATCAGCTTAAAAAAATCATCGAGGTCTTTAAACAAAACAAGGCCCAGGAGATCCAGCAGGCCGAATCGGCTGACATGGCCGCCAAACTCTGGGAGGCCCGCAAATCGGCCTATGGGGTGCTGGCCAGGATCAAGACCCATTTTGTCTTAGAGGATATTACCGTACCCATGTCCAAGCTGTCCCTGCTCTTAAAAGGGGTAGAGGCCATCGCCGGAAAATACGATTTGCAAATCGCCACCTTCGGCCATGCCGGGGATGGGAACCTCCATCCCCAGATCCTTTATGACGGCTATGACCCGGACCAGGTGCGCAGGGTGGAAGCGGCCAGCGGGGAACTCTTCAAACTGGCCATCGATCTGGAAGGGACCCTGACCGGCGAGCACGGCATCGGTCTGGCCAAGGCCCCGTACATGTGCCTGGAGCATGACCCGGTAGCCATGGAAGTCATGCGCTCCATCAAAAAGGTTTTCGATCCCCACAATATCTTAAACCCGGGCAAGATGTCCTTGGAGAATTAGATGTCCGCTAAACATAATTTTGAAAAAAAATTTCGGGAACAGATATTAAAGTGCTCGCGGTGCGGCTTTTGTCAAGCCGTCTGCCCGGTCTTCGGGGCTACCCTCCGTCCGGCCCTCAATGCCCGGGGCAAGATGCTGCTCTTAAGAGAGGTCATGGACGGGCAGATTGAGCTGAACGCCGATCTGGTGCCGACCCTTTTCCAATGCACCACCTGCGGGTCTTGCGTCCATAACTGCCCTTCCGGGGTGACGGTCCCGGACATCATCAAAGAAGTCCGCAAGGACATGGTCGGCCTGGGCACCTGCCACCCGGCCTTTGAAGGGATGAACAAGGTGCTCCATAAGCACACCAATATCTATGGGGAAAATGCCGCTGAGGGTTTTGGAAAAGCCAAGAATCGCCGAGCGGAATTTCTTTATTTCATAGGCTGTGTGGGTTCTTTCCGGGAAAGGGAATCCACTGCGCAGACCTTGAAACTCTTTGAACGTTTGAAGGTGGACTATACTTTGATTGATGAGGTTTGTTGCAGCGGCGTCCTGGAGGACGTGGGTTATACCATGAATGAGGAACTGGTTAAAAAAAACATTCAAGCCATCGAGGCCACAGGGGCCAAGACCGTCATCACAGGCTGCCCCTATTGTTTCCGAACCTTTATCCAGAAATCCCAGTATGCCCCTTTAAAAGAAAAGGGGATCCGGGTGATCCACATAGCCCAGTTTTTGGCCGGATTTGACCTGGGGGTGACCACCGACAAGAAGGTGACCTACCATGATCCCTGCGACCTGGGCCGCCACTGTCGGCTCTATGAAGAGCCCCGTCAGACCATCCAAAAAATCGCCCCTCATTTTATTGAAATGCCCCACAATCGGGCCGAGGCCTTATGCTGCGGGGCCGGCGGCGGGGTGCGCGGGGCCTTCCCCTCCAATTCTATCGTCATGGCCCGCCGGCGGCTGGAAGAAGCCATTGAAACCGGGGCCGAAGTGATCCTCACCGAATGCAACTCCTGCGTCCACAATCTGGTCAACGCCAAATCCCGCTATTCCAAGCTCCGCAAACAAAAGGTGGAAATTCATAACACCACGGTTTTTATCAATCAGTTGATGGAAGCCGCCGATCAGAAAGAATCAAATCCCTGACGTGCTGTCCTCTCCGGCACCATCCATCTAAATCCCGACCGGATCCGGGTGGTGCACCCTGTAGAACTCCTGGCCGTGTCTTGAAACCCGCAACACCCTGATCTTTTTCGCCTCTCCGGACCCGGGACCAAACCACCTTTTCGGAACTGCCAGCCAAAGTCGCCTACCAGAAATTGCACAGAAAATTGTGAATTGCACATTTTTTTGTGCAAAACGGTTAAAAAAATTTTTGGTCCAAATACGATAACTTCTTGATATAAATTAGATTCATGTAAATGGCACAAAAATTGAAATTATAAAAATATTTATGGAGTTAAAAATTGGGGAAAGGGGAAAAAGCATGGAAAAACTTGCCTTGTGTGTCGGGATTAATGACTATCCCGGAACAGGAAGCGATTTGGCGGGATGCGTGAACGATGCCAACGATTGGGCCGCGGTCCTTGGGAAACGCGGGTTTTCGGTCAACAGGCTGACCGACAAACAGGCGACCGGTGATGCCATTCGAAAGGGGATTAAAAACCTGCTTGCCCAAGCCAAAACCGGGGACCTGGTTGTCGTCCAGTATTCCGGTCATGGTTCTTTTGTCCCTGATGATGATGGGGACGAACCGGACGGCACCGATGAATGTCTCTGCCCTTATGATATCCGTACCAAAGGGCCGATCACGGATGACGATATGTTTGACCTCTTCAGCGGACACCCACCGGGGGTCAGGATTTTCATGATCTCCGATTCCTGCCATTCAGGGACCGTGGCCAAATTTGCGCCGATCATAACCCCGCCGACCGTCAAGGGAAGGGGCGCCCCGCAGCGGAAGGTCCGTTTTTTGCCCCCCAAGGTATTTCTTTCCCAGCGTAATGCCGCCAAACTCGGAACTCGCCGGGCTTTTCGCTCTTCGAGCCCTCCGGGCCGTTATGCGGCGCTGCTCATGGCCGGCTGCCAGGACACCGAGTACAGCTACGACGCTTATTTCCAGGGAAGGCCCAACGGGGCTTTTTCTTTTGTGGCCATCCGGGCCCTCGCGGCCCTTAAACCCAATGCGACCTTTCGGGACTGGTTCAATGCCGTTCGGAAGGCCTTGCCTTCCCAGCAGTATCCGCAGACCCCTAATCTGTATGGGTCCAAGAGTATGATGCGCTGGAAGGTGTTTGCCTGAAATCGAGGAGGATTTATGGATACCCTGAATAAAACAGAGGTGATGCCGGGTGATATCGTTCTCTATCATGGGGACAGCCTGTTGGCGAAACTGATCCAGTTTTTTGACGGCACGGAGATGAACCATGCCGCCATTCATCTCGGGGAAGGGATGGTCGGGGAAGCGCTGGCCGGCGGATTAAAACGACGCACCCTGGAAGAGAGCCTATCCGATGATGAATATGTCATCGTCAGGCGGCTGAAAACCGATCCCGGGACGATAGACCCGGTGGTCAACAAGGCCCGGGATTACCTGGCCATCGGCAATCGATACGGATTTGAACAGATTTTTCTGCTGGCTTTTCTCGGGCTGACCCGAAAACTCCAGGTCAACCCGTTTCTGGGTTGGCTTCTCCGTAAAATATTCGATCAAGCCGCTGCCTGGCTGATGGATCAAGGCCACAAACAGCCTATGATCTGTTCGGAGTTTGCTTACCGTTGTTATGATGAAGCCCTTCCGGTGGCCAACGACCCCTATGCACTCGATATCGCCCCCTTTCCGGCACCGTTTTCGGAAGGCCCTCCGGGTGTGAAATCTTTTTCCGCGGCTTTTTTGAACCCTAATGTGCACCGTGACAGTCTGCTGGCCTGGACCGAAGATGTAACGACCCGTCGCAGCCGCTCGGGTTCGAATGTCCTGCTGCATTCCATCCCCAAAACAAAACTGTCGGCCGAAGAAAGGAAAATAGCTGCCATGCCGTTGGAGACCCTGGCGAAAAATTATCTGGAAGAGGCCAAAAAACCTCTTGCCAGATCCCGGTCCTTCGAGGCCTCGCTCAGGAGTCCGGAGATGCTGGGGGATATTTATCGGTTCAGCCAGGCCTTATGGGCATCAAACCGGGGGCAGGGGAGAAAAGCAGGCAAACCCCAAAAAACCGTTCGAGGGGATTCTGAGGTCCCGGAAGCCCTGGAAAACCTTTTTCAAACTGCGGCCGATTTTGTGACCCCGGGTGATCTTTACGGTTGTCATGATTTATTCTCCGTCGGTCGTATGGTGCCGGAATAAGGTTTTCAGTCTGCAGAGTTTATACCCCTTACCCAAGGAGGATATCATGACCGCCACTCAGCATCTTATCATCTTTTGGGTCATTGTCGCCTTTTTTATGGCCATCGGCATTATCGCCATCTTGGCGATCGTCGGGGTCATTAAAACGGACACGAAATTTCGCAACTGGGCGGTTGGCGGATTTGCCGCCGCTGTCGTCGGCGTGGTGATCCTCTGGGCCAAGACCGGGTCCCCGCCGCTGCCGCTCGACCTTTTTGTCAACCTTGAACCTCCGGTGGAGGTGAAAGCCGGTACCTTTACACTCGTAAGCGGTACCTACGAATTTGAAGAACAAACCGGTTCGGGGAAAAATATTACACATTCCGGATCAGTTGAATTGACCGCCGGGCAGAATATGGGCTGGTGGACGGCTAAAATCCCATGCACAGCCCTTTCCAAACCTTTCAAAATCACGGTGAAGGATAAGGATGGTAAACTGTGGAGCGTCCTTCCCTTTTATCCCAATTACCACCGACAACCCTTGATTCCCGCTCATCCTGCCACAAAACAAGTCGCCGCCTCTGTGCCGGCCTTCGGCCTGACCAGAACCGCTTTTGCCGGTGAAAGACAAACCAAAATACGATTCAACAATTATGCCAGGGCCCTATCCACGGTTCAGGGCCGGAACTACTACAACTGGCGGGTTTTTGTTGATGAACCGGTTCAGGTCCTCAACCGGATAGCAGAGGTCCAATACCTGCTGCACCCCACATTCCCTAATCCCTTACAGGTAAGAACCAATCCTAATGACCGATTCGCCTTAGAGAATTCAGGTTGGGGACAGTTCACGATTCAGATAACGATCAGGTTCAAGGACCATTCCATCGAGACCACGAGTTATTATCTTGATTTAACGAAAAGATGGCCATGATTACCGGGGTCGATATCTTCACAGACCGGGGCCGTTCCCTTGAACAAACTGCCTGGAAGCGGGCAACGGAAAACAGTCATGAATACCGGATTTGTCTCCGGAGCAGTCTGTTAGTGCTTCCCTAAAATCAAAAAGCTCTAACCTGTAAATCCTGTTTATCCTGCCGGGCAAAATTGATTTTGAGCCACGGGGGAAATGGAGGGGAGTTTGATTGCCCGGTTAAACTCTCATTTTATATTCCCCCTAAAGTCGGTTAGGGAAATAATTTGTCAAGATAATATTTATCATTTATAATAGGTTACAAACAATCTGAGGAGTTTGACAAACCATAAATCAACCAAAAAAAAAGGGTCGCTGCTGCACTTAATAAATGAAGTCTTTGGGAATAGAACCTATAAAGAAAACTTTAGAATAACTTGTTAGGCCCATCATAAATACTGTTGACATAAGGCACACATTGTCGTAAATATATTCTATGAATATCTTCCGCTGGGATAATGACAAAAATGAGAAGCTCAAGAATGACAGAGGCGTTTGTTTCGAGCAAGTGGTCATTTTAATGGAAAGAGGAGAAATCCTTGATACTATTGAACATCCAAATAAAAATAAATATCCCGGACAAAAAATAGCGATGGTAGCGATTGAGGATTATGTCTATCTTGTTCCGTATGCTGAAAATAATGATGAAATATTCCTCAAGACCATTATTCCCAGCAGAAAAGCTACCAATAAGTACGTGAGGTTAAAGACATGAAAAAGTTAGTATTGGACGAAGAGGAAAAAGATATCCTCGAATCATATGAACGGGGAGAATGGGTGCCGGTCAAGAATGCAAAAAAAGAAATTAAGAAGCTCCAGCAATACGCAAAAAATACCCTTCAAAAAGACAAAAGGATTAACATTCGAATGTCTTCCAAGGATCTCGACGAGGTCCAGGTAATTGCGGCGCGAGAAGGCATTCCATACCAGACTCTTGTATCAAGTATCATTCATAAATACGTATCGGGCTATTTAGTTGAAAAGAAGGCTTAACAAGTTGCTGCACCGGACGTGGCATAACAGCGCGCCACGCCGGTGAGCACAGTGTTCGGCAGCTCTCGGGGCGGCACCAAAAGATG
>CAZVHO010000016.1:0-29311 GCA_964627515.1 uncultured Thermodesulfobacteriota bacterium
AAAATGGAATCCAGCTTATGGGTGGATATCCTGATAGTCTCTGATGAAGGCAAACTGGGAGATAAGGGGAGGGAAGAGGTTCCGGGGATCGGGGGTCCGGGATCGGGGATCGGGGGTCCGGGATCGGGAGTCAGGGGTCGGGGGTCAGGGGTCAGGAGGGATGGGGGTTCCGGCAGAGGATCGGAAGTCTCCTCTTCTTCAGCTATGACCGGCACTTGTTCGATGGACGGTCTTTTGATGACATTTTCCAAAAGCTGGACCAAGGCGCCAACCCCGGAATCCGTCTTTTCCTCTGCTGCGGTTGAAAGGCTTTCGATCTTATCCACGGCTTTGTGCAAGACATCGAATAGTTGTATCGTGGCCTGGATTTCTCTCCCCTTCAGGGCGGAAAAAACATTCTCCATCGATTGGCAGAGGGCGGCAATTTTCTGCAGATTCACACTCCGGGCCGCACCTTTCAGACTGTGGGCCTCACGGTAGATGACTTCCAGGATCTCCGGTTGTTTCTCCGGGCCGGCCTTTTCAAGCTCGATCAGGCCGGAGGATATGGCCTTGAGATGCTCTCCGGCTTCAATCTTAAAGAGCGAAAGAAGTCTTTGCAATAATTGCTTTTCTTTATCGTCCATAACCTCTCCATTAAATCTAACGTGATGAGTTCGTAAAAAGTCGCCGGAACCCGCATTTCGTCATTCCGGCGAAAGCCGGAATCCAGTGTTTTTGCATGGATACCCATAGCCTGGATTCCCGCCTGCGCGGGAATGACGCGTTTTTACTAGTCATCACACTTGCCCTTGCCTCTTGAAACTTGAACCTTTTTTCCTTTATATTCTGTACTGCCCGACCATAGCCTTCAACCGCTGTCCCAGATCGTTCAGGCTATGGGCGGACTGTTCGGCCTGCCTGGTTCCGGCCATGTTCTGCTGGGCCGCCTGTTTGATGTTCTCCATGGCCAGAGCGATCTGATCCATCCCCACTAATTGCTGCTGGCTGGAGGCCACGATCTGCAGCAGGGCATTGGCCGCCTCCGTTACGCTTTCCGTCAGCCGGGTAATGGCCTCTCCCGATTCCGTCGCCTGCCTTACCGAGCTGTCCACCGCCTTGCCGACCTGCTCCGTGGTCATCACCGCGGCCGCCGTGGCCTTCTGAATGTCACTCAAAATGGAACGCACCTGGACGGTGGCTTGCCTCGACTGTTCGGCCAGGCTCTTGACCTCCTGGGCCACCACGGCAAAACCTTTGCCCTGCTCCCCGGCCTTGGCCGCCTCTATGGCCGCATTCACGGCCAGCAGGTTGGATTGCTGGGCCAGGTCATTGACCGTGGTAATAATCTCTCCGATCACCTGGTTCTGCTCGCTCAACTTGACGATGCTCTCTCCCACGGATTCCATGTGTTGTTTAATAAGATTGATCCCATGTAATGTTTCTTCAACAGCCTCCTGCCCCTGCTGAGCCACCTGGGCTGCTTGCTGGGCACTGTCGGAAACACTTTTAGATTTTTCGCTGGCTAAGCGGGCCGTCTGCTTGACCTCCTCAACCGTCGCCGTCGTCTGGCTGACGGCCGTCGATGTTTCCGCCGAAACCGCAGCCAGCTCCGTCGTCGAGGACAAAATCTGGTTTACGGCCGAGGCCAGGGTATTAACCGACTCTTGAACTTCCTGCATAGCCTGTCTTAAATTGTCCGCTATCTGCTTGCGCTCGGAGATCTCGCTTTCCAAGGCCAGATTAGTCTTTTCCAATTCAGCCTTCATTTCCAGTTTTTCTTTGGTGTCACGAAGCTCGACTTCGGTCCTCCAAAAAATGACAAAGACATACCCAAGCAGAATAAAATAAGCCAAAGCCCGTAAAATGTGCCATAACCACCATTCACTGTTCCAGGGCTGGGAAAACCAAAACAGAAAACCGGACGAACCATTAAGGAGGCAGAAAAAGGCAAAGAGGATATCTTCGGTATTTCCACCCTGTTGATAGCGGACCAGAAAACAGATCGCTCCCAGAATAAAGAAAAATCCGCCGAGGAAATTGATAGCAAAGGCTGCCGGGGTAAATGATCCCTGGATCAGCATTACCGGCAGTGATTGGTAAAAGCTGAATGAGAATATGCCGACAATAATGGTTATTACAGCCACAACAATCGGCAAAGTATTATCTCTCTGGGAAGCGGTTTTCCGTCTCATCAACCAAATCATGGAAAAGAAAAACCCGCCGACCAGGACGGCCAGGCTATGGAGCCAGACGAAGGTATTGCCAATTTCTACGGAGGCGTGGAACCCGTCCAGTAATCCCATGCCGATCAAGGCAGATGCGATTACCCCGTAATGGGACACCTCTTTTTTATGTTTTTGCTGCAATAAAAGAAGTACGGCCAGTGAAAACCCGGCAAACAGTCCGATTGTCTCCAGAAAGGAATGAAAGGGTTCTTTGATCCATATCCATTCGGGCAAAATCGCTTTAAGGAATATACAAATCAATACCGGCAGTACGCCCCCTAAGATAAGGCAGCCAACAATATTCGTCTTTGAACCGCTGCTGCTCATTTTGTTTCTCCTTTTTAAATGATTTCTTCCTTATCCCGATGCCCCTTACGACGTTCAGGCCTAATACCGGCTTACTATTTCTTTCAACTTCTGCCCCAGCTCGTTCAGGCTATGGGCAGACTGTTCGGCCTGCCTGGTTCCAGCCATGTTCTGCTGGGCCGCCTGTTTGATATTCTCCATGGCCAGGGCGATCTGATCCATCCCCACTAACTGCTGCTGGCTGGCGGTCACGATCTGCAGTAAGGCATCGGCTGCCTCCGTTACGCTTTCCGTCAGCCGGTTAATGGCCTCCCCCGATTCCGTCGCCTGCTTTACCGAGCTGTCCACCGCCTTGCCGACCTGCTCCGTGGTCATCACCGCGGCCGCCGTGGCCTTCTGAATGTCACTCAAAATGGAACGCACCTGGACGGTGGCCTGCTTCGACTGTTCAGCCAGGCTCTTGACCTCCTGGGCCACCACGGCAAAGCCTTTGCCCTGTTCTCCGGCCTTGGCCGCCTCTATGGCCGCATTCACGGCCAGCAGGTTCGACTGTTGGGCCAGATCATTCACCGTTGTAATAATCTCTCCGATCACCTGGTTCTGCTCGCTCAGTTTGACGATGCTCTCCCCCACGGATTCCATGTGCTGCTTGATCAGAGTGATTCCATGTATCGTTTCCTCCACAGCCTCCTGCCCCTGCTGGGCCACCTGGGCTGCCTGCTGGGCGCTGTCCGAAACAGTCCTGGATTTCTCGCTGGCTAAGCGGGCCGTCTGCTTGACCTCTTCGACCGTCGCCGTTGTTTCACTGACCGCGGTCGACGTTTCGGTAGAAACCGAAGCCAGCTCGGCCGTCGACGAAAGGATCTGACTCGCAGCCGAAGCCAGAACGCTGGTCATCTCGCTGGACTCACGGTTCATCTTGGACATATTTCGTGAAACAAAAAAACCGGCAACCGCCACAAAAATAACAGCCAGGAGAGTCCCCCAAATAATAATCGTTTGGGCGGTCTTTACCATTGCCTTGGCCTCTGCTTCCCTCTGTTTTAAAAGTTTGCCCTCTTCACTCTGGATTTCGCTGATCACTTTGCGTATGTCGTCCATGACCTTTTTCAGGTCACCGTCCGTCACCTTCTTCTGCGCAGCAGCAAAACCTCTGGTTTTTCTCAAATCGATGACCTGTTTTAAAAGCGCCCGTTCTTGACCGATAAGCGGCTCAAGGGCATCCAGTTTCTTTTGCTGACCCGGATTATGCTGAAAAAGTTTGCGGACCTCTTTAAGATCCTCATCGATTTTCTTGATTCCATTATAATAGGGTTCCAGATAATCTTCTTTCCCGGTGAGGACATAACCCCGTTCGCCTCTCTGAATATCCAGCATATTGGCGTATACATCCTCCACTTCGGAAATCACTTTATAAGTATAAGTCACCCAATAATTCGTCTCGGTCAGCTTGTTGATACTCTTATATGAGATCAATCCTACGATAACAAAAATGACTACGGCCGCGGCATAACCCCCTACCATCTTTGCTCCAATGGTCCATCTCATGATCAGGTCCTTCCTTTCATTAATTGATGATTAAGACACTTCCTCATGGACTATCATGTTCGGGTCGGCCAACAGTTTGGTCGCATCGAGAATAATGATCCGGTCTTCGGTGATCCCCTTCAAGTACTTCTCCCGTATATCGGTCAGTGTGGGAAGGGTTGGAGCCAATTGGTCCGATGAATGGAGCCGGACCCCGATGATCTCGTCAGCCAGAATGCCGAATTCCATGCGCCCATTATGGAGGATAATGACCTGGTTGAGATCCGACAGACCCTTTTCCGGCAGCTCGAAAAATTTTCTGATATCAATGATGGAAAGGATCTGTCCCCGGACATTGATCAGGCCGAATACGAAAGGCGGGGTGCAGGGAAGAGGGGTGTATTCCTTTAACGGATACACTTCCCGGATAAAGAGGGTCTCAAGGCCGTATCTTTCATGGGCCAGGGAGAATTCCAAAAATTCGACTGTTTCTCCCGCTTCCTTTTCTTCCGGCTCCCTGGCCAATACTCTGGATCTCTCTTTTAGAATTTTATTATCATCTGCCGGAGAGGTCTCTTTAAGCCTTTTTGGGTCCATGCTGTTTTTTTCTCCTTACGGAATAGATTATTTCGGCCAGACTCCCGGCTGTCATCCCTCCTGACCCCGGCAGGAGGTCTTCTTTTTTGATTTTTTCCAAGAGGTGCAGGGCGTTCCCAAAGCATTTTTCCGCATCCCTGGCCTTTCCCTGGAGGGCGGACAAATTTCCCAGAGCGAAATAGGCGAGTATAAAATTGTGGTCAAAGTAGAGAACCTTCCTCAAGGATGATATGGCTTCCTCGTTTTGCCCCTGTTCTTGCTGTATGGAAGCCAGAAGAAAGTGGAGTTCCGGATTGAATTCGTCTTTGGAAATCGCCCTTTGGCAGTGTTCCATTGCCTCCGGAAGCATGCCCATGTTAGCATAATGACAAGCCAGATCCTTATGGGGGGCGGGGAGCGGGGAGCGGGGGTCTGGGGCCGGGGACCGGGGATTTATGGGCAGGGGTCGGGGATCGGGGATTGGGGATTGGGGATCGGAGACCTGGGACCGGCACATAGGGGTCTGGGATCGGGAATCAGTGGAAAGTGGTTGCTTTGCGGTTTTTTTTACTTGTAAAGCAACTGTTGGCTTAATGGTGAGGCTTTTAAACTCTGCCGGGGCAAAACCCCGACCCCTGTCCCCTGATCCCCGACCCCTGGTCCCCGACCCCTGATCCCCGGTCCCCGACCCTGGGACTGCCTTTTGATACAAAACGGCATCAGGGAGTCGAATCGCCTTAAATCCCGCATCAAGCGTGGCAGGGGTCTCCCAGGGACTGACGACCAGCCAGCCTTCACTCTGCAGACAGTGGTGAAAACTTTGAACAACTTCCTTTCCCTTCTCCTGGGTGAAGTACATAAGGACATTACGGCAGACGATGATGTCTATTGCCTTGGTCGTATCGACCGACCAGGGATACGGATCCTCCGCCAGATTATGATTGGAGAAATGGACCATTTGCCTGATCTCGGGGAGAACCTCCCAGCGGCCTTCGGATGTTTTGGTAAAATATTGGCCCTTAAACCGAGGAGGCGTATTCCGAAAAGACCACTCACTATAGATCCCTTTCCTGGCCTTTTTCAAAAAGTGCGGGTTAATATCCGTTGCTTGAATAATGATCCGCCAGTTTTCCAGGTCAGGGATCATTTTTTTCACCAGGATGGCCAGGGAATAGGCCTCTTCCCCCGAGGCACACCCGGCGCTCCACAGGCCCAGAAAGCGATCTTTCTCTCGTCTGGTTTCTATCAACGGTCGGAGAACAGTCCCCTCCAGGGCCTCGAACAGCTTTTGATCCCGGAAAAAATAGGTTTCTCCCACCGTCAGGTGGCGGGCCAGGATTTCGATTTCTTTCTTTTCTAAAGACGCGGATAAGAGCCCCTCTATACACGATTGCGTATCACTGAACCCAAGATCATGGGCCGCAGCCCGGATGCTTCTGGCCAGATCAGGCCACCTTTCTTCCGGGAAGTTCAGACCGGTCCGTTTCGAAATAATTTCGCTGAGATCGGCCAGATGTGGTCCGGGCAATATTTCTTCAGGATTAAACATTCCCCACCATCATTGGTTCCGTTGCGGTTATCGCAGGGCAGGTCTCCCTTGACAACTCTTTGGTGAGGGTCGACAAATCATCCCTGAAAATGAACCCTTTGAGATCATATATGAATATGATGTCATCCTCTAATCGCACGGTGCCTTGCACTTCCCCGATTTCGGGAAAAATCTCTCCTGCGGCAGTAAACTTCTGAGGGTTGAAATCTATTACACCGATGACTTCATCCATTAACAGGGCGACCTTGAAGCCGGCGGCCCAGGCGATGAGCAGATGATCATCCAGCTCGATCTCTTTATCCGGCAGACCAAACAACGCCCGGGTATTAAGCACAGGGATGATCCGACCGCTCATATTGATGACCCCTGACACGAAGGGGGGTGCCTTGGGCACAGAGTTAATTTCCACTACACGAATGCCCCTTTCCACGATAGCCAGGTCAAGGGCGAATTTCTGTTCATCCAGATGAAATAAAACCAGTTTCTTCAGTGCCTCCATATCATACCCCCGACACAACGGATCTATTCAAAAACGAAAAACCCTGTCTCACATTCATGGACAGGGCCTTATAGTTAAAACTATGGTTCCATAGTTTCCGGATGGAACTATTCGGGAAAAAAGATAGGATCATATTAAAATGCCCTTCTCTTCCCATGAAATACAAAGATAAGATTAGCAAGAAACATACCAGAATCCGTCTCAGTCTTGATAACATTGAAATTACAAATGGTTGTCTCATATAGAATCTCACCATCCCTCTGTACCTCCGATATGAATTGCACAATAAATTGGGCAAGGATGCACAATTTTTACGAATCGAAATCTTGCCTTTGATTTTCGCCCTCCACTTAATTCTTGACATTTCAGAAGAAGCTTATTTAAAATAAATAAAAAGTAGCGATCAATTATATCGAACGAAGGAGTGGCCAATGAACAAAATCACATTCTTTGCCCTTTGTGTTGTCCTTCTATGGACTACCTTAGCCATGGCCACCCAAGTTCCTTTCACCCAGGAAGATCGGAACCGGATTATCCGTCTGGAAACCAAGCTGGAAGAGGGACAAAAATCTCTTCAACGCCAGATTGATGATTTGCGCATCTCTCTTCAACGCCAGATTGATGACATCAAAACCTTTCTGCTCTGGGGCTTTGGAATCCTTTTCAGTCTCATGTCTGTTCTCATCGGCTTTGTCCTCTGGGACCGCCGGACGGCAGTGACCCCGGTCATCCAGCGTACCGAACGGATAGAACTGGCTTTAAAACAATTGGCCATTAAAAACCCCGAAATATCCGAGGCCCTGAGACAGGCCGGACTGCTCTGATTGCAGATCTGCAATCCCCTTGATCCAAAATCCGCAATCCAAAATCCAATAATTACTCCTCCAGGCCATCGGCTTTAGGGGATTCATGTAAAATGGCCAGGTTATGGGGTTCTGATAGGATCAAGTTAAATTCAATACTTTTTAAAAGCTCTATGGCCTGGGGCAAGGTAACCGTGGAGGTAATTTTGACCTTGTCCCGGATAATCCAGTAAGAAATCTGATATTCCCGGTCTATATGTAAAATCGTAACGGGAAGGTCCATGAGATTGATCCTTATCTATGAAGGCCTTGATTCTACAAGAGGACACCGTTCACAAAGGGCCAATCCTTTCGAGACAAAATAATGGAAAAGATCGTCGGCCTTACCGGTATCCGAGTTATTCCTTCGAGCCGCCTGGTGACGTTTGAGACAAGCTTCGCCCGTTATCTTCAACTTCCCGGGCTGGAAAGGGCAGTCGATTATTTCCTTCCGGTTAATCCACAGCCATTGGGTTGCGGAGTCATTGCTCTTTTTTCCTGCCAATCGGTGATTGAAGATCATGGACCTCTCCTTTCTTTATTAGGGAATAATTTTTTTTCTGCGTTCTCCGCGCCCTTGCGGTGAAGAAAAACTCTCTTTCCAAACGCCTAAAGTGTTACCATTAATTGGCCTTTACTTTAGCCAGAATGATTTCCATCATCGGAACGAGCCTTTTGTACATTTCCCTCTTGGGTAAAAAGGAGCCGGCCCCGGCGGCTGTGGCTTCATCCTGATAGCGGATATCCTCATGGATGGTCAGAATAAGCACCTCTGTCCGGGGACACAGTTCCTTAATTTTCCGGGTCGCCGTCAGTCCGTTCATGCCGGGGAGTTCAATATCCATCAACACCAGGTGGGGAGCATCTCTTACGGCCAGTTGGAGGGCTTCCTCCCCTGATCCGGCTTCGTGAAAAAGGCAATCGGGAAAATTGATACCAAGCCATTCGCGAATCGATTTGCGAACAGGTTGGGAATCTTCCACAATCAGTACGTGGGGTTGCATCTTTTGGAATTCCAGCCCTTGTATCTGTTTAGATTCTTAAAATTTAAATATTTTCTCTGACAGGATTTAAAGGTAACGAGAGTTCTTTTCTGATTTTTATGTAATAGAATAGTTTTTCTGGAATGGTTGTCTGTCAGGAAAGTATGATTTATTATGTGGGGAGGGTTTGAAAAAACCAGATACTGGATGGATCCAGCATCATTTACTCCAACCCGGTCAATCCCTGGGCAATGGCGAATTTAATCAGGCCGGCCACATCCTTGAGGCCTAACTTCTGCATTAAACGGCTCCGGTAGGTCTCGACGGTTTTGGAGGACAGGAAGAGGATATCGGCAATGGCGGCGCTGGTTTTCCCTTCGGCCACTAATTGAAGGATTTCTCTTTCCCGGGGGCTGAGGCTTTCCAGCGGGCTGGGAGATTTAATATTTTTGCGCTGCATCAAATAATCCTCGATCAGAATCTCATCCACCTTTTGGCTCAAATACCGCTGGCCGGCATACACGGCCCTGACAGCCCGGATCAATTCTTTCCCGGCCGACTCCTTGATTAAAAACCCTTTGGCCCCGGCCTGGAGGGCTTGAAAGATGTGCTCCGTACTGTAATGCATGGATAGGACGATTATTTTGACCGACGGCAACTCTTCCAAAAGTTGACGGGTAGCTTCAATGCCATTTAATTCAGGCATGGCGATATCCATGACCACTATTCGGGGTTTTACCTTTTTAGCTTCGGCCACTGCCTGGCGTCCATCGGCTGCTTCTCCCACAACCTGGATGTCGGCATTGGCCTCCAGAATGTAGCGGAGCCCTTCGCGAACGATGGCGTGATCATCGGCTATCAGGACCCGGATTCTCCCCTCATCGGAAATTTTTTCGGCCATTCTCATTCCTTCTGCAAGGTGCAAGTCCCCAGTCTCAAGTCTCAAGATATAAATTAGGACGCAGATTTTCGCCGATACTCGCAGATAATTATTCTATTTTATCCTGGCAATCCGCACGATCGGCCCTCTTGCCGATCCGAATTCAATCGGCTTTCAGCCGATCCGAGTTCTTCGGCGTCCAAAATGCAATTTCCTATACTATCAAGACACATAATACAAGGTGCAAGATGCAGGCTTTTCACTTGAATCTTGAATCTTGCACCTTGCAACTTGTAACTTCATTGCCTGATCCCCGCCCCCTGGCCCCTGATCCCAGACCCCTGAACGATCTTTACCGCTCCACCGGCAATTGAAGAATTATCCGTGTCCCCTTCCCTGGCTTCGATTGGACCTCCAAATCTCCCCCCAGGGCCGCGGCCCGTTCTTTCATGGTAGCCAGTCCCCATCCCCTTTTTTCACCTCCCAGACGAAATCCTTTAAAGAGAAATCCCCAACCGTTGTCTGAGATGGTCAATTGGACCTTCCCGGGCCTCTCTTCCAGGACAATATCCACCTGGTCGGCCCCGGCATGTTTCGAAACATTGGTCAGGGCCTCCTGGGCGATACGGAAAATAATGGACTCCATGGTTGGTGGCAAACGCGGGGAAAACTCCTTCCCTTCGATATTCGTTTCAATACCGGTTAAGGCCTTGAGCCGTTCTCCATACCAGTACAGGGCGGCCAGGAGACCAAAATCATCCAGGACCGAAGGCCGTAAACCAGACATGACTTCCCGGATATGCTGGGTAGTTTCTTCCAGTAATTTCTGGGCATCTTCCAGCCGGTGGATAATAATGGAACTGGTCTTTTCCGGCAGCATACTGATGGCGATGTTTAAATTCAAATTCAGGGCCGTCAGGTTCTGGCCCACCAGGTCATGGAGGGTCCGGGATATTTCTTTCCGTTCCAATTCCTCCACCTCGGACATCCTTATGGCCAGAGCTTGTAGTAGTTGTTGTTTCTCCAATAAAACGGATTCCATTTTTTTGCGTAAGGTGATGTCGGTAAAGGTTGCGAAAGAACCTCTAAATTTTCCCTCTCCATCTATAGTGGGTTTCGGGGAAACAATGGTCCAGATGTCAGTCCCGTTCTTATGCCTGAACCTTCTTTCATTCTTTTCCAATAGACCTTTTCGACGGTTAGCCTTTTGAATAGCATGGCTCGCCAAATCTTCCGGAAACATGAAATTTCCAATCAGACGTCCGACCATTTCTTCCGGCCTGTATCCCAGCATTTCAGCCATCTGGCGGTTTACATAGGTGATCGTGAAATTTTCATCCACCTTGCAGAACCCTTCAGAGGCAGCTTCAACCAGATGGCGGAATTTTTCTTCACTTTCCCGCAAGGCCTTTTCGGCCTGCTGGCGCTCGGTGACATTAAGGGCCATGGCCAACAGGCATTGTTCACTTTCCAGTTCCACCTGTTCCATGGATATCAATAAATTAACAACATCCCCGGATTTTTGCCGTATCTGAACTTCACAGTCCCTTAATGCGCCCAGGGTGAACAATTTCTCCACGATTCGTTTACTATCATCAGGATCGACCCAGAGATTTAATTCGGTCGGGGTTCGACCGATGGCTTCCAGGCGGTCATAGCCGGTTATCTTTTGCCACAAATCGTTTACCTCCAGGATTCTTTTATCCTTGAGTCTTGAAAAAGAAATACCCACCGGACTGGCCTTGAAGAAGGAAGAGAAACGGGTTTCGCTCTTCCGCAATGCTTCTTCGACCTTCTTGCGCTCGGTAATATCGAAGGCATAATGTACATACAAATCGTCACTCACCGGGATCCAATGGGCATCCCAAATACTTCCGAGCGCATCCACTTCCAATTGTTGTGGTTCAAAAGAAGTCCAGGCCGTTTGAGCAAGACACCAGGGGCAAGGATCTTCCCGCTTAAACCAGGCCCTGTAGCAATAGCTTCCAGGGATGGCCCCGCATCTGGCCGCTGCCTCATTAGCGGCAATGATTTCACGGCTCCCAGGCCGCAAGAGCAAAGCCACACAGGGAAGAGCATCCAAAAGAATCCTCGTTAAACGAGCCGTTTCTTCCAGCATTGAAACCTCCCAACAAGTCATTGCCGGTTGCTGGTTGCTCGTTAAAACGAGAAACGAGTAACCAGTAACAGAGAAATTTCATATCTTTGGTTAGGATTTTAACCATAACGAGGATAATCAGCAATAAAAAATATCAGAAAGGTATCTTTTTAGGTCGAGGTTTTGCTTACGGGAAGAATATCTTGTGTGGATTTATTAATTTGGTATAATCTTTAGAAGAAAATACCGTTAATAACCGTTAATAATTGTTTACGGGCGGAGGGGAACCGATGACAGGCAAAGAATTCCTGAATTCTGTCGAATTCAAATGAAGACCGATCCTCGATATCAGATTTTTATTGCAGGAGCTAAGGCAAGGGATATCCTTGGCTATGAGATGAAAGTTGCGGCATTGGAGGAGGTTTTACAGGGAAAGGTGTGGGCCTACAGGGATACAACCCGCCGAAGGAGCAAACGGCAAAAAGATCTGGCTGACATATTGAGAATTATAGAAACATTCCCTGAACTGGCAACCAAACTCCCGCAGAGCCTAAAAGAGCAGATGCAGGAGTAATAACAAAGCAAAGGAGGTCGGGACAATGAAAATTTCTATCTCCCTAATGGTAATAGGAACGCTTCTTTTCACCGGGTGTGCCTATGAAAGCAGATATCATATACCCCTGGCTCCCCAGGTGGAGAAAATGGAGATCACCAAAACGATTCCCCTGGAAGCGGCCCTGCTCATCACCGAAGAAACCAGAAACCGGAGCTTCCGGAGCCCTTCCTTTCCCGATTACCATGGCAATTTCATTATCTACTCTATTGAGCCCTATCAGCTTCCCATCGGACAGGCCTTCGAGAAGGCCGCCCTTCAAATCTTTTCCCAATTTTTCTCAAAAATTCATCTCATTCGAAACCTTGATGAGGCCAAAAACTACCGGCTGGTTATCGAACCCAGGTTGACTGATTTTAATCTAACGCTGTTCTATACGAATTTTGGCCGTTATATTCATAATGAGGTGGTAGACGGCCGATGCCAGGCAAAGGTTACAGGGTCCTTGTTTAGCCAGGGAAGGTCGATTTGGGAGAAGACTCTTGAGACCCCATTGGAAACCGAACACTGGGTCAACAATTATTGGTTAAAAGACAGCGTCGGGAAATTGGCCTCGGATACTCTGGTTCTGGCCTTGAAATTAATGGCCTTCCAAATCGTGAGAGAAAGCCAGTTGCCTCCTTCGCCCCCCCGGGGCTGGCTGGAGGAAATTGAGGGAAAGCGGTAAAAAAATCGGGTGAGCGTTGATGAATTCGTAAAAACTCGTCATTCCCGCGCAGGCGGGAATCCAGGCCATTTTTTAGACAGGATTCACAGGATTTACATGTTTTGCTCAGGTTCCGTAGGACCCTGAGCAACTTTCATCCTCGTCGGGGGAAGAAAGATTCCTGTCCTCAGGACGATTTAGTTTGTGCCTTTCTTCCGGAAAGGCACAAAAAGCACGGTAATCCGGTAAATCCTGTCTAATAAAGTTTTTTTCAATAAGCTAAATTGTTACTCTGAATCAGATTTTAACTTCCTGGCCTTTCCAGTATTTGTTGCGGATCTCCCGTTTCAAGATCTTGCCCATGGGGTTTAAGGGCAAGCTCTCCCAGAAATCAACGGTCTTGGGGCATTTATAGCCGGCCAGATGCTCTTTGCAATAGGCAATGACTTCCTTTTCATTAGACAGGTTTACAGGATAGTTATGACGGTCTTTTTTACAGGCCCTTCTCCCGGGCGAAGATGGCCGCACCCAGGGCTCCGATGATTTGGGGGTCTTCCGAGATAAAAGCCGGCAGGCCGACACGGGCTTCCACCCTTTTGACCACCCCGGTGTTTTTGGCGATCCCGCCGGAGATAACGAAATCGGCCTCCAGCCCCACCCGTTTAAGAAGCCCGAATGCCCGGTCGGCCGTTGCGGCGTGGAGACCCCCGAGGATATCGGCCTTGGGCGTCCCCCGGCGAAGATGACGGGCCACTTCGGAACGGGCGAAGACCGTGCAGATATTGCTGATCTTGGTGTCTTCCGCTGCCTCCATGGAGAGAGGTCCGATTTCCGCCAGGGGGACCTTGAGTTGAGCGGCCATAACCTCTAAAAATCGACCGGTCCCGGCCGCACATTTATCGTTCATGGCAAAGGAGACATGATTTCCCCTGTCATCAATTCGAATAGCCTTGCAATCCTGTCCTCCCATATCCAGAATGGTCCGGGCCTGGGGGAAAAGAAAGTGGACTCCCCGGGCGTGGCAGGCGATTTCGGTGATAATCTCCTGGGCCCAGGGCACATTGATCCGTCCATAGCCGGTGGCCACCAGAAAATGGATGTCCCCTTGACTCAGACCGCTCTTGGCCAGAATCCCCTGCATCACGGTTTCGGCCGTACCTTTGCTTTCCGGTCCGGTCTCGATGGTGTGGGCGGCGATTATTTTATGTTCATTGAGGATCACGGCCTTGGAGGCCGCTGAACCGATATCTATTCCGGCAAAGTACATATTGAATTCCATTTAGACAGGATTTACAGGATTACTCAGATAATTTTTTTTAGCTTTGAGCTTTCAGTTTGACCCTTTTTTTATCCTGCTCCCTTTTTTCAGAGAAGCCTGAATGGCCGCCCCTAAGGCCATAACACTGCGGGGATGTTCCGGAACGGCAATGACCTTTCCGGTCATTTTCTCCAGGGTTTTAATCAAACCCGGATTCAAGGCCGCCCCGCCGACCAGGACAATATCTTCTACCAGGCCCACCCGGCCGATCAGTTCCCATATCCTGGCGGCTGCGGCCTGGTGGATCCCGGCCGCGATCCGTTCCGGCGTTTCACCGGCATGGATATTGGAGATGATGACCGATTCGGCGAAGACCGCGCAGGTGCTGCTGACTTCGGCCAGGCCGTCAGCGGTCAGGGACAAGGCCCCCATTTGCTCGAGGGGAACCTTGAGATAAACAGCCCCCAGCTCAATAAAAGAACCGGTTCCGGAAGCGCACTTGGCATTGTTGGTAAAATCTTCCAGGGTCCCGTCCGGCGCCAGTTTCATCACCCGGCAGCCTTCGGCGCCCATATCGACAACCGTCCGGGCCGTTGGGACCAAAAACCGGCTCCCCTTAGCGGCACAGATCTGCTCAGAGCTTTTTCCATCGGCAAAGGAAACCTCCCCGGCACCCCAGCCTGTGGCCATGACCCTTTCCACGTCTTCAGGCCTCAGGTCCAATTCCTCCAGCAGGTCTCCATAAATCCTTCGGGCGGCCGTATCGGCCTCTTCTTCAGTAATCCAAACTCTTCGGCCCAGGACCTTCTGTCCGTCAAAGAGTACGGCCTTGACGCTCTGGGCGCCCACGTCAATACCGGCGAATAACATCGGTTATCCTTCAATCATCTCAATAAAGGCCTCGACCCGGCCCCGCATCTGCTCCACACCGGATGTGGTGTAATCCCCTTCGAGGAAGAGGACCGGAATTTTTAATTCTTCCCGCAATCGGTCTCTTAAATGGGGATATTCGGCCAGGCGGGCATCACAGCATTTAAGCACGTAAAAAACAGCCCCTTCGACATTAAAATCCTGGGTGGTGTTGACGATATGGGCCCAGCGGTTTTCCGGGATGGGGGCGGTAACCGTGGAGCGGGGACAGGCCGTACCCAACGACCGGCGGGCAATGGCCTCCAGGGGCGGCAGGTCCGGATTCAAGGGATACCAGAAAGACCGCGTCCCGACACAAAGGTCATCGGAAACCACTACCCCTCCGGCTTCTTCGATCACCTGATAAATCCGGGCATTGACCCCATCCATGGCCGATCCGGACAGATAAATCCGGACGCCTTCGGAAACCTCCCGGGGGCCGGCCTCAAGGTCATCCAGGGTCTTTTTGAGCAAAGCGGCATGCTCATCTTTGGGCATTAACATCCCGGCGTAAGTTATCTGCCAGGCCTCATAGCCGGAGAGGAGCGGGGGGGCCGTTTTCCGCACCTCATACATCCTGCGCATCTGGGCCTTGTCTTCATTATAGACCGCAATGCTCCGGGCTAGGTCTTGGTCGCTGATGCTCCGGCCCAGGGTCCTTTCCAGTCCCTGTTTGAACCCTTTTAAGACCTCCAGGTAATAAGGCAGGACCTCCCGGCCGGTGATTTTTTCCGGATAGTTGATGTAATGGACATAAGGTTTGATGTCCACACCGGCGATCAAGGCCGGTTTGGTCGGCCGGGGTACCAGGTTCTTCCAGAAATATTCCATACTGAAAATGATGTCGCAACTGTTAGGCACCACGACGCCGTCCAGATAGTCGTACTGGCCTCGCATCCCCGCATCCAGACAACTCCGGGCAAAAGGACAGGAATTGGGCGGTACATGAAGATCCGCCTGCTGCAAGGGTTCTCCGGTTCCAGCGATTCGGACCGGGAGGCAATCGGCGGCAAACAGGATTTCTTCCGGGGTGAGACAGCAAAAATACCCGAACACCTTTTTGCCCGTCTTCTGCTTCCATTCCCGCACCGCCTCATGACGGTTTTCCGCATAGCGGAGGAAAGTCGCCTCCATCTTAAGCCACCGCCTTTCTCTGCTGCAAGGGTTCACCGGTCTCGATTTTTTTAAGGATCTGCTCGGCAAAGGCATCCATCCGGGTCTTGATCTGCCCTTCGGAGAAAGAGCGCTCATCCACCAGGTCGCATTCAATCAGGACCGAAGGGATTCCGAGTTCCCTTTCCAGGGTCAGCCGGAGTTGCAGACCGGGAAGATAAATAGGACGGCAGGTCAGCAGATAGGCCAGGACCCCGCCGGCGATATTATATTCCCGGCATTGTTCCAAAACCGCCTGGATGGTCGTTTGCATGGAAGAGCCGATGGACAAAGTCCGTACGGCCAGTTCGGTCAGAGGATCTTCCTTAAGCCGCGGGGGCCAGGGATTGGGATTATAGGCCGGTTCATAGGCAAAGACCCCGCCGATGGATTCAAAATAGTTGAATATCCCCATATTGAACCAGGTCGGGATGCCGTACCACAGAAGCCTGAATTTTTCCTTTTCGATCTGCCCCTGACCGGCCTCCACCCTGGCCTTGACCTCGTCACGCAAGGCCTTATAAAAACGAAAGGCCTTTTCCGTACCGGAACAATACATGCCCGGATACATGGTGGCAAAACCGTCGGCACAACCCATGGGGGAGGGCACGGCCTTACGCAACTCCAGGATTTCCAGGCGCAATTCATTGGTTTGGTAGCCCCAGTCCAGACACTCATTGAGGCGCTCGGGGTCATATCTGATCCCGGTTACTTCCGTAATCAGGCTCAACAAATCTTCCAGTTGAGAACGGTAATAGCGGACCTCATGGGATTTAGGCGGCTGCATAATGGCCTCAAAAACCCTTTCCGGCCGGTCCAGGGTGAAAAGGGGGACGTTGAGCCTTTGGGCCATGTCTTCAAACCATTTCAACCGGACATCGCAGACCGAAGAAGTGGTCACCAGAAGGTCAGGGGGGGGCATCCCTTCCAGCGGGGCATCAGACAGGTCGCCCCCCAGGACATAACCGGTAGCCACCCGCTCATATCCGCAAAGGTCCGATGAATATCCGGCCTGTTCGGCTATGCGGGCGAACCGCACCGCCTCTTTTTCCGAGTCCCTGGTTTTTCGGCGGACGGCGCACAGGGCGGCAAACTGTTCAGGATAAAAAGGATGGAGGCCCATGGCGTAAAAGAGCTCCTTTTCCACCAGGGAACAGGCCCAGACCACGGGTTGACCCTTCTTCTTATGGGCGTGGCCTTCCTGATAATCCTGCATAATAAATTGCCAGGCGTTCCTGGCTGTTTCCAGAGACTTGCGCGAACCTTTGGTTTCAACTGATCTTTCCTGGGTCATGGCCTATTTTCCCTTTAGATTCTTAAATTGCCCTTCTGAAAATTTATCTCTAACTTTTCTAAAACGCGAGATCATCCGCCTCTGGCCGGACGATCCTGGATACTGGATGCTGGATAAAAACAAACAACCGATACTTGATGGTCTCGCAAAAACTCGTCATTCCCGCGCAGGCGGGAATCCAGGCCAAGCCTAACCAATTAAAAACACTGGATTCCCGTTTTCACGGGAATGACGAAAATGGGCGCTTTCGGACTTTTTACAAGTCCATTAAAAGTTGGCTACGCTTTCATACCCGGCAAGTTGAGAGAGGCGGTATTGCCGCCGTCAACCGGGATGGCCTGGCCGGTTATATAGCTCGCTTCATCACTGGCCAGGAAAAGAATGGCCGCCGCCACTTCCTCCGGCCGCCCAAAACGCCTAAGTTCGCAGCGGCTGCCCAGTTTGTCAAATTTTCCTCTTTCACGGGCCATATCAAAGACAGGCTTGGTCATGCCGGTCTCGATCAAACCGGGACAAACGGCGTTGACCCGGACATTATATTCTCCCAGATCGCAGGCCGCCGTCTGGGTAAAGTTGATCACAGCGGCCTTACTGGCGCTGTAGGCATTGCCGCCGGCCCCCGAGCGGATCCCGGCTACTGAAGCCGTGTTGACAATAGCCCCGGACCTCCGCTTTTGAAAATGTTTAGCCACGTGTTTCGTCGTGTAGACAGCGCCCAGGACATTGACCGCATAGACCTTTTGCCAGTCTTCTCCATCTTGATCTTCCAGTCCGGTGAACTGTCCGGTGATTCCGGCATTGTTGCAAACAATATCGATAACGGAATAGGTGCCGAGGGCCAGGTCGATCAACCTCTTGACTTCCTCCTCCGCGGCCACATTGGTCCTTTGCATAACAGCCTGGCCATCCTCCTGCCTGACCAGATCCAGGGTTTCCTTAAGCCTTTGCTCATCCCAATCGGCTAAAACGAGATTGGCCCCTTCCCGGGCAAACCGGATAGCCGTGGCCCGGCCGATACCGCTGGCCGCCCCGGTGATCACGGCAACTTTTCCCTCCAGGCGGCCTTTTTTATCGCTTTTCATCCTTCGACCTCCAAAGTCGTTTTTTTGTTCCATAGGTAAACTTGAAAACACAAAACGCCCCCCGCCCTTCTCCCCCCAGTGGGAGGGGAAGGGCGACGAGCGCAAATGAAAACCTGAAAATATCATTTCCGGATGAGCGCTATTTCCCTTTCTTGCTGAAGACCTCGCGATCGCCGCCGCTCATGCCGGCAATATGCTTGACCAGCTTTTTCCGTGCCTCGATATCATACTGAGTCGTGATGGCGATCTGCTCCATAATCGGCGAGCCGCCGCCATGATAGTTGCCGACATTCCCGATACCGCCTGAGGCCGAACAAAGGATGTCTCCTAAATATCGCCAGAACTGGGCCTGATCTTCGGAAGACATATTCGGATTACGCTTGGTGTACTTATTAAGCAGGGCAGCGAGTTCCGGGTTCAAAAAATCTTTTTCATGAGGGAAAGTGGCCACCACCCCTCCGGCGATATCGCAAAGAATCTCCGCCTCCCGGAAAACCGCCTCACCCGACAGACAGCGGCCGACATTGCAGTAAATGGAATTGGGAATATAGGAACCCGGACCATAGGGAACAAAACCCACCCCCGGCATATAGACCTCCGGCTTGCCCAGGTCGGAAGCGGTGTATCCGGCGGCGTAGCCCAACTCAATGGTCATGATGATCTCGGCCAGCTTTTCCCGGACATGAGAAGCCTTATGCACATTATTCACCTCGGCGGCCAGGGCCGCGGCCCCCAAAAGGATATCCCCGATGGCCGGCTTGCAACCCGAATAGGAATGGCGGTGGAACAGGGCAAAAAGGAGGGCCATCACCCCCCCATGCTGCCATTCGCCGGCCAGAAAGACCCGTTCCCAGGGCACAAAGCAGTCCTCAAAGATCATATAGGAATCGGTTGAGCCCTGCTGAAACCCCCGCTTGAAATGCTCCCTTTTTCTTAAATTGTGAATGGTGACCACCTGTTTCAACCCGTCCCAATCCCCCGGAATGGCAAAGGCCACGGCGTAGTCCTTGTCCTCGGGACGCAAGGCTCGGGTCGGCACCACCAATACCTCGTCGGCCACCGAGGCTTCCGAGATGTGCAGTTTACAGCCGCTGACTATGATGCCGTCGCTCAGTCTCTCCTTGATCCGGACATAGGCGTCGGGGTTGGGCTGGTCTGCCGGCCGAAGCAGCCGGTCGCCCTTGACGTCCGTCTGGGCGCAGCAGCCTACCAAATCCTCGGACTGGAAACGGGTCAGCCACTTCTTGAAGTTTTCATGGTACTGGGTGGCCCCGTTGTTCTGCTTGTCGGCCTCATAGGAAACATTATAAATGGAGTTGGTGCCGTCGATGCCCATGCAGCGCTGGATGCAGCCGCCCACCTTCTGGCAGAGCATGCGGGTCATATCCTGTTTCTTGTGCAGGTCATCGGTGTTCTGGTGGATGTGGGTAAAGCGGTTGATCCGTTCCCCGGTCAGATGGGAGATGGCGGTGCACAACTCCTGATTCTCCGGTTTGGCCGCCTCATCATAGGTGGTGCCGATGGTATTGAGACAGTCCATCTGCACTTCGTCCGTGCGGTCGATCAACTGGCCGTCAAAATAAAGATTCCGTTTCATCCCGGAAAGGCCTTGGATATATTGCTCTTTTGTCCTCATTTTTCCTCCAAATTAAGTATGTTTTTTTGCCTCACTGACAATAGCCCTCAAAAGTTGTTTTAATGGTCCCTATTTTGCTGCTCCTTTCTTTCATCTCCTTTCGTTTTTCAATATTTGCGGATTAGCTGATGCAATAAAAACCTTGATTGGATAGATGTTTATCCCTATAAAATAAAATAAAAATAAAAAAGTCAACTAAATTTTATAGAGAAGGTCGGAATAAATGGGTTAAAGATTGACATCAACTTTGGTTTACTTGAGAAAACCATAAAACAAGCCCAGGAAAGGAAACGGGAACAAAAAGGCCAAAGCAGAAGACCTGCCGAAACAACACCGGCTGTTATTAAGTAATTTCAATCTGTTGTGATTTGCGATGCAACAATATCCGTAAGGAACCGGTTTGAAGCCTCAAATAAGCCCTTAAGGGGCAGCAAAGGTAAATAAAAAAATCCCCCCGGGCGGCCCGGGGCATTTCGTGATTCATGTAATTGTTCCTTTCCTTTCCGATTCCTTTTTGCTACCATCCCCAAATAAATTTAATCAAAAATCGGGAGGACGAAAATGAAGGTATTGGGTATTATGGGGAGCCCCCGAATCGGGGGCAACAGCGATATACTCTTGGACCAGGCCCTGGCAGGTGCCCAGGAGGCCGGGGCGGAGGTTGAAAAAATCATCCTCAATCTGAAAAAGATTTCCGGCTGCTATGACTGTAAAAAATGTAACGAAACGGGGCTCTGCGCTATCGAAGACGACATGCCGGAGATCCAGCGGAAGATCCTGGAAGCGGACGCCCTTATCCACAGCGTACCGGTTTATTTCTGGTCCATGACCGCCCAAATGAAAGCCTACTTAGACAGGTGGTGCGTCTTTTTTGACGCGGAATGGAGATGGCATAAGGTTTACTATTCCAAAATGAAGGGAAAAAGGATCGGTTTGATCACGGTCTGCGGCGATTTGAATGTACACACGGCCGACCCTATTATCCACAGCTTTAAAACTACGGCGGACTTTACCGGACTGCGCTGGATGGGAGCCGTTATGGCCTCCGCCACCAATAAGGGAGAGATCGCCCAGGATGAAGGGGCCAAAGGGGAAGCCTTTGAATTAGGCCGCCGAACGGCCCAACCCTGACCGCCCTAAGGGACTTTAGAATTTCCCGGGCTGCCGGCCGTCTTCGGTGACCGAGCCAGGGACGCCCTGTTGCGTCCTTCCTGCTTGGCCTGATAGAGGGCTTGGTCGGCCCGCCTGGTCAAGGTCTCCGGCGTGTCACCCGCTAAGGCTTCGGCAGCCCCGACAGAAACAGTTACGGTAAAATCCTTTCCATCGAGGAGGAAGCGGCTCTCTTCCAGGACCCGGCAGAGCTTCCATCCCAATTCAACCGCTTCCTGTCCCAACACCTTGATAAGGACCAGGGCGAACTCGTCTCCTCCGTAGCGGGCCAGGAAATCACTTTCCCGGATGGTGGACTTCAATTTAAAGGCCACGCCCTTTAAGATACGATCGCCGGCCTGGTGGCCATGAGTATCGTTGATGGGTTTAAAGTTATCCACGTCAATCATCATCAGCGAGAACGGATCCTGGTAACGCTTTTGTAAAAGAATCAACTCGGCCAGCTTCTCGTCGAAATAGGCCCGGTTAGCCAGTTGGGTCAGACCGTCGATACGGGTTGCGGTCTTTAAATTTTCGATCTGCCGACGTTGTGCCTCCAGGTTATCCTTGGAGCGGGCCAATTCCGTTTTAAGGGTCGTGTTACTGGAAATCATGCGGTCGATTTCGATCAGAAGACGATCATGGACCTCGCTTAGGTCCGGGGGAAGTTGCATGTCTTCAATAGTGGTCCGAACCCCTCCCAGGGTCGTTGAGGAAGTCTGGGCGGCCTGGTCGGTCCGTTGGATGAGACCGGCTAAATTGAGCAAAATGGCCCGGATCACCTGAGCCGAATCACTGAGTTGTTGCTCCCGGGGATCCATCCGCGGGGCGGCTACCCTCTTTGGCTCAGGGTTTACCTCCCGTGATTGGCCCCACTTCCGGAAAAGACGGCCTATCCCGGAAAACAGATTGGCCAGCCAGATCCTGAGAGGTATAGAAAACTCAGTGATGAATCGAAAATTAAGGAGCTTCAACAAAGGGGGCAGAAAGAGCCCGACAATGATCCCCCCTCCGAACAATACCATAATGGACGTAATAGACATCGACCTTCCCTCGGCATCCTTCCGGGCTGATATTTTATAAAACTGGATTGAGAACAGAAAGAATAAAAAATTAAGAGCAGGAGGTCAAGTATTTATTCGCCTCAGGTGATCCCCTGCAAATTTTTTGAAACGATGCTTGATACTGGATACTGGATAAACCCTTTATCTCGAACGCATTATGTGAATTATCCAGCCTCCGGTATCCAATATCGCTATTTCAGAAGAGTTCATCGCGATGCCCTGAACCGTCCCGATAGGGCTTTAAGAATCAGGCCGGTGCCGATACCCCAGGCGCCGTTGATCAGAAATGCGGTCAGCAATAGAGGCGGGGGCCAGCCTCCTCCCATGGGTCGGCCCTTTAACGGCAACACCACCAAAAGGGCGACCAGGGAAGGCAGGATGGCGCCAAACAGAAAAGTACTTATCCAGTAACCGTCTTTTGGAAATCGGCCTTGGATCAGCGCCAATAGAATACCCCAAATACCGCCCCAGAAAGCCAGCGAGAGGACGGCAGGTACCCCGAAGGGTTGGGTGGCTTTCATGGAGAAAGGCCCGGACGGCGCCAGGCCTATGGACCACAGCAACGTCAGCATCAGTTGGTGGAAAATCAGTGTGGATAGAAAACCCGCCGCAAAGCCCACCAGCAGTCCTGCCGGAAAGCCGATCGCTGTCCTGTTATGCCTCATAAATGCCTCCTTATGCCTTGTGGTCAGATGCACCGTTTCTCTATCGGTTCATTCCTGACCCGGCAGCCGGATAGGCCATGTTTTGGAGAGGTAAAAACAATTGCGATGAAAAACCTACATCCTGGTGCTATGGCTTAATATCCCTGCCGGTTGTCGATCCGGCAACGCTTTCACAATTGGACACGTCTTGCATCGCAAAAGCCCCTGTCCAACCGTATAAGTAAAAAGATCGGCATGGTTGATCATTTCCAATTTCGCCTTTTCTGAAGCCTTATACCGTTTTAGACAAGCATTTTTCGAGATCCTTAAATTCCCAGACTGATAAGGGCAATCAATGGTTTCCTGCCTGTTCGCCGACAACCAATACTCTGCAAAATTATTGTTATGCGCCATTTTCACCTTCCCGTTAGAATTTGACCGCTTTGGGATCATTCCCATTTTTGGTTCATTATCTTTAAAAATGACCTGAGAATAAATAATGGGGATACTTTAAATTAATAGAAATTTAACTGTATTTTAGGGGGGGCAAAAAACATTTTTTCTACAAGGAGACCAGCCGATCTTAATAGTCCATTGACTAAAGTTAAATAAATTTATATTATTCAGGAGAATAGACTCTGAAAGTGGAACGGAATGGCGAAATGATGGAACTGTTAAAAAGGAATCCCTTGTTTAGCGGACTGGATGAGGCCGGGACACACAAGGTCAAAGGAATTACCGTTCTTCAGACCATTAAAAAAGGGGAAACTCTTTTCTCACAAGGCGATGGCGCCCATGGGTTTTACCTGGTCGCCCACGGCAAGATCAAGATATACCGGATGTCTCCTCAAGGTCAGGAATATGTTATGCGAATCGTGGGACCGGGAGAGACCATCGCCGAAGCCGCCGTCTTTTCAGGAAAAACTTATCCGGCCTCAGCAGAGGGCTTGGAGGACAGTCGGCTCTATTACCTGAAAAAATCGGATTTCCTGGCTCTGATCCAGGAGAGTCCACAATTGGCCCTGAATATGATGACCGGTCTTTCTCTATTATTAAGGCAACTGGCCCAACAAGTGGAAGACCTTTCGTTAAAAGAAGTCTCTGCCCGGCTGGCCCGTTTTCTCCTGGAAGAGGCCCAAAATATTTCCAACATACCAACTGATGGTCTGAAGATTCACCTGAAAACTAAAAAAAGCTTGCTGGCCAGTCGCCTGGGAACCATTGGGGAAACCCTTTCTCGAACCCTGACAAAGATGAAACAAAAAGATATAATCGATATTAATAAAGAAATAATAACCATCCGGAGTTTCCCGGCTCTAAAAGAAATCGCCGAAGGTCTGAAATTATGAGGGTATTTTCTGGTCCAGCACCACTTTTTACGAGGGTATGACATTCATTTTTTTGTAACCGTTTAGTCCTTTGAAAAAATTGAGCCCTAATTTGAAAATTCGAACTTTCTTGAACGTCATTCCCGCGAAGGCGGGAATCCAGGCTAACCCTAACCACTTAAAAGGACTGGATTCCCGCCTTCGCGGGAATGACGAAAAGAGACGAGTTCCGACTTTTTACGAGTTCATCAAACTAATACATTTATTAAAAAACCAAATTATTAGGAGTGACCCATGCTTTTCCCAGACTATCGGCCCAGGAGACTGCGCCAGAATGAATCCTTTAGAAGGATGATCCGGGAGACTTCGCTTTCGGTTAATGACCTGATCTATCCCATGTTCGTAGTTTTCGGCAAAGGGATCCGGCGACCGATCTCTTCCATGCCAGGAATTTTTCAGCTTTCCATAGACGAACTCATCAAAGAAGCCCTGGAAGTTCGGGCCCTCCAGATACCGGCGGTCATCCTTTTTGGGATCCCCGACAAAAAAGATGAAAAGGCCTCCGGGGCTTATGATCCCAACGGGATTATCCAGCGGGCTATGAAAGCCTTAAAAGACAAAGTACCTGATTTGATTGTCATCGGCGATGTCTGTCTATGCGAATACATGAGCCATGGACATTGTGGAATAATCCAGGGGCGGGATGTCGATAACGATGCCACCTTAGAGCTTTTGGCCCGTACCGCCCTGGCCCAGGCCAAGGCCGGGGCCGATATGGTCGCTCCAAGCGATATGATGGACGGCCGGGTGGCTGAGATCCGACAGGCTTTAGATGAAAACGGCTTTGAGCATATACCTATTATGGCTTACTCGGCCAAATACGCCTCGGCCTATTACGGTCCTTTCCGGGAAGCCGCCGAGTCGGCCCCCAAATTTGGAGATCGAAAGACCTATCAAATGGACCCGGCCAATGTTCGGGAAGCCCTTCGTGAAGTAAATCTGGATGTTGAGGAAGGGGCGGATATCATTATGGTCAAACCGGCCTTGCCTTACCTGGATGTGATCTGCCGGGTGCGGGATGAATTCGACCTGCCGGTGGCTGCTTATAGTGTAAGCGGAGAATATGCCATGATCAAGGCGGCTTCCCAACAGGGCTGGCTGGATGAAGAAAAGGTGATCCTGGAGAGTCTGACCTCCATTCGGAGGGCCGGGGCCGACCTGATCCTGACTTATTTTGCCAAGCAGGCAGCGGCCCTTTTGCACCAGGCCTGATCATGAGGATATTTCGTGAAAAGCCATAAGCATTCAATAAATCCTCAGGCGGAAAAAGCAACCGGGTCTCTTCCATCAATTCCGGAAATCCGTCTGGTGGCCTGGGAGGTGACCCGGCAATGCAATCTGTCTTGCCTTCATTGCCGGGCCTCGGCCGAAATGGGTCCCTATCCCGATGAATTGACTACGGCCGAAGGCCTTTTACTCCTGGATCAAATCCGGGAGGTCGGACAACCGGTGGTTATTTTGACCGGCGGAGAACCCTTGCTCCGGCCGGATATCTTTGAATTGGCCCGGCATGGCCATTCCCTGGGACTGCGCATGGTCATGGCCGTCAATGCCACATTGCTGGATTTTAAAAATGCCCGAAAATTGAAAGAATCGGGAATTCAGAGGATCAGCATCAGTATGGATGGGGCCACGGCCGAAAGCCACGACTTTTTTCGGCAGGTAAAAGGGGCCTATGATGGCATTCTCAAAGGAGTAGAAGCAGCCAAATCCGTTGGTCTGGAATTTCAGATCAATACCACCGTAACCCGGCATAACCTTCAGGACCTGGCCCGGATCCAGGAAAAGGTCCTTGAATTGGGGGCCGTAGCCCATCATATTTTTATGCTGGTCCCTACCGGTCGGGGCAGGACACTATCCGACCAAACTATTTCGGCCAAGGATTATGAAGATACCTTGACCTGGCTGGTCAAGAGAAGGGAAGAGATTCCCCTCTCCATAAAGGCCACTTGCGCCCCTCATTATTACCGGATCCTCAGAGAGACGGCCCACAAGGAAGGGAGAAAA
The DNA here is from genome assembly GCA_964627515.1 of uncultured Thermodesulfobacteriota bacterium. Classification (GTDB taxonomy): domain Bacteria; phylum Desulfobacterota; class RBG-13-43-22; order RBG-13-43-22; family RBG-13-43-22; genus RBG-13-43-22. The sequence continues at coordinate 26,310 of CAZVHO010000016.1, forward strand.
ATCACTTTTGAGTCCCACGGGTTGGATGCTGTCACCCGGGGCTGTCTGGGAGGAACCGGGTTTTCTTTTATCTCCCATCGAGGGCAAGTCCAGCCCTGTGGCTACCTGGAAGTCGATGCCGGAAATATTAGAAAAAAGACCTTTAAGGAGATATGGGAATCCTCTCCGGTCTTTTCGGCCATCAGGGACCGGTCCCAATATTCAGGGAAATGCGGTCACTGTGAATATTTTCGGGTTTGTGGTGGCTGCCGGGCCCGCGCCTTTGAAGCCACCGGAAATTATTTGACTGAAGAGCCGCTTTGTACCTATCAGCCTAAAAAGCAGGCTATAGGCTATGGATTCTAATCCCCATTCGAAATTCTGGCTCCTGGTTCCTGAATTCCAGAATTTTAAATACCAATTGAGCCTCTTGTAAATGTTTAAATTTGGTTAAAATAGGTCAGGCATCCTGCCTGACAATAGTCTGATCGGCATAAGGCCGATTGTGTTGAAACCATTAAAGAACAGGAACACTTTGGATAAACACCCCAAAAAAGGTCCCCCCATAAAAAAATCGCCTTACAGGCTCGATCGGATCGATCGGGCCATCCTGAATCAAATTCAGTCTCATTTCCCTCTCAAGGCCAGGCCCTATCGGGAGGTTTCCGAGCGGCTTGGACTTAAAGAAAAAGAGGTCATCTCCAGGGTGGAGCGCATGAGCCGGGGAGGAATAATCAGGCGCATCGGGGCAAATTTTAACTCCCGCAAATTGGGCTTTACCAGCACCCTTTGTGCCGCCCGGGTCCCGATGGATAAACTGCCCGGTTTTATTGAAGAGGTTAATCGATATGCCGGGGTCACCCATAATTATGAAAGGGAGGGCGATTATAATATCTGGTTTACTTTTATCGCCGAGTCTCAGGAAATAATCGAATCGGCCATTAAAACCATTAAACGCCGGACCGGGATCAAGGAATTGATCAGCCTTCCCGCAGAAAAGATTTTTAAAATCCAGGTTGATTTTGAGGTATGATATGGTAGATGATTTGGAAGAAAGAAAAGAACCGAAAGTCGAGGTCGCCCATGAACCGGATGAGTGTTCATCCTCTTCAGGATACCAAGGAAGGACCCATCCGGCCTCTTCAAAAAAATGGCTTTTTATCCCGATAATCCTTGTCGGACTGGTGGTTCTGGCTTTGGGCCTTTGGATGGTCCTGCCGCCGGGATTCATTCCAACTCAAAAACAATCGGAATCCCCTGAATTCAAAGCCCTCAAAGAAGAGGTGCAGAAATTGAAGGGAGAATCAAGCCCTTTGAAAAATGAAATCCAATCCTTACAGGAAGGGCAGAAGGGTTTAGAGGGGCAGGTAAAGGCCCTGCAAGAACAGGCAACGGCCATAAAGGAACAACTAACGGTCCTGGCAAAAAAACCGGAAACCCATGGAGTTAAAAAGGCCGCCCCCAAAGCGACAACCTATAAGATAAAAAAAGGGGACACCTTCAATTCGATTGCCCAAAAATTCCATGTGCAACCCGACGATATCAGGCACTGGAACCGGCTCTCCTCAAAAAACAAACCCCAGCCAGGTCAAACCATAACGATTTATTCCTCTATTCCCTGAAACCAAACATGACTTTTTCATAGGGTTCGAACATCATCTGATAGAGGTCCATGGCATACCGGTCTGTCATGCCTGACAGGTAGTCAGCAAGTACCCGACGCCTGGCCTTTTTATTTTCGGCCTGACCGAACCGAAATTTATAGAATCTGGGCAACATGTCCGGATTTTTTTCTAAGTGATGAAACAACCCCGAAATAATCAGTCTCCCCTTTTCATTCATGATGCAGACCTGGGGACGTTTATAGACATTTTCAAAAAGAAAATTTTTTAATTGATTAAAATCTTCCCAATCCTTGTCGGGGGCAGTCACAATGGGGATCCGGGCTTTTCGAACCTCCTGAAGGGTATGGATTTTCAGGCGCCGCAAATTCTTATGAGTTTGTTCGATGACCATGATGTTGGTTTCCTCGATCAAGGTCCGGACCAATAATCGGGCACGAATGATGGTATCCCCATCATCGAAGCCGGGATATCGATCTCCACACTTTCTTAAAACCCGAGCGACCAGGGGGTTTTCCATTTGAGGGATATCGTTCATTGACAGAAAGCCGGCATTCAAGGCATCTTCCAGGTCATGGGCACAGTAGGCCAAGGGATCGGCAATATTGACTATTTGGGCCTCCAGGGTCGGAGAGGGCGTGTTTTTGAATTCCGCTGGAACGATGGGATGATCATAGAGGGTAGAATGCCGGGCAATACCTTCCCGGGTTTCAAAACACAGATTCAGTCCGTCATAAGCCTGATATCGTTTTTCCAAAAGATCAACGACTCGCAGGCTCTGGAGATTATGTTCAAACCCCCCCTCTTCCTTCAGGATCTCGTTTAAGATTATTTCTCCCGTGTGTCCGAAAGGGGCATGGCCCAGGTCATGGGCATAGGCAATGGCCTCGCATAAATCCTCATTTAACCGAAGGGCCCTGGCCAGAGTTCGGGCATGCTGGGCCACTTCGAGGGTATGGGTCAACCGGGTTCGATAAAAATCCCCTTCGCTGATCAGAAAAACCTGGGTTTTATATTGGAGATCCTTAAAAGCCTTGGAATAAAGTATTCGGTCCCGGTCTCGCTGAAAAGCGGTCCTGAAGGCATCCGGTTCCTCGCCATGGAGGGTCCGCCCCATACTTTTGGCGCTTTTAGTGGCGTAAGGGGAAAGGGTTGTTTCCTCAATAGCTTCTAATTGCTCTCTGATATTCATAATCTCCTTAAGAACTATCCAAAGATATTTGAAAAATTATTATACCAGAAAGCCAGGGCAAAGAAAAGACAGCCGTAACTCATTAGATCGACCGATAAAAGTTCTTTTTTTGCCTTTTTGCACGGTCATCAAGAAACCTTTTCGCGATTCTATAATTTTTTTTATTTTAGACTTGAATTTAAAAACCTTTGAACTTATATTAGCACTAA